>NZ_JBHFQH010000005.1:0-258838 GCF_041949995.1 Virgibacillus sp. JSM 102003 | reverse complement strand
AATTCAATTACACGCAACTCCTTTTTGTTTTGTTTAGTGGTATAAACAAAGTTTATCAAATAAGGAGCTTGCGTGCTTTTTTTATTGGTTGGAATTTTGCCAATACCCCAACAAATATTTTAGAGCCCAAAAAAAGAGACGGATTCACTCCGCCTCTTTACAGTACCAGTATTATTTTTTCAAATTATAAAACGCACTTAGCCCAGCATATTCACCCATGCCCGCCAATTCGTCTTCGATACGTAACAGCTGGTTGTATTTTGCTACGCGATCTGTACGTGATGGTGCACCTGTTTTAATTTGTCCAGCGTTTGATGCAACAGCTATATCAGCAATTGTCGCATCTTCTGTTTCACCAGAACGGTGTGAAATGATGGCAGTATATCCTGCACGTTTGGCCATTTCGATTGCTTCAAAGGTTTCTGTTAAAGTGCCGATTTGGTTAACCTTAACTAAGATGGAGTTGCCAACACCCTGTTCGATACCTTGGGAAAGCTTACTTGTATTTGTAACGAATAAGTCATCACCAACAAGTTGTACGCGATCTCCAATTCGATCAGTTAATAATTTATGGCCTTCCCAGTCATTCTCGTCCAAGCCATCTTCAATTGAGATAATTGGATATTTATTTACCATATCTTCATACCAGTCAACCATTTCTGCTGATGTTCGTACGACGCCTTCACCTTTTAGATTATATTTGCCGTCACTGTAAATTTCAGAAGCAGCTACGTCCATTGCCAGCTGAACTTCTTCACCTGATTTATAACCAGCAGCTTCAATAGCTTCCACAATGGTTTGCAATGCTTCTTCGTTGGACTTAAGATTTGGTGCAAATCCACCTTCATCGCCAACACCAGTGTTGTAGCCTTTTGATTTTAATACTTTTTTCAGTGAATGGAAAATTTCTGCACCGGTACGAAGTGCTTCCTGAAATGTTGCTGCAGCTACAGGCATAATCATAAATTCCTGAATGTCTACATTATTATCAGCATGCTCTCCACCGTTCAGAATGTTCATCATTGGTGTCGGAAGTGTCTTTGCATTAAATCCACCTAAGTAATTGTAAAGTGGGATTTCAAGATAACTTGATGCAGCATGTGCAACTGCCATCGATACACCTAAGATTGCGTTAGCACCAAGATTACCCTTGTTTTCTGTACCATCAAGCTCCAGCATAATTTGGTCAATGATATTTTGACGAGTTGCATCAACACCAATTAATTCTGGACCAATGATATCGTTAATGTTATGAACAGCTTTCTGAACTCCTTTGCCTAAATAACGTTCACTGTCACCATCACGGAGTTCTACCGCTTCATACTCACCAGTAGATGCACCACTTGGTACTAAAGCAGCACCAAACGCACCTGATTCTGTAAAGATTTCCACCTCAACTGTAGGGTTACCGCGGGAATCTAACACTTCTCTTCCATAAACATCTGTAATATATGGCATAAAAATCGCTCCTTGTTTTATAATTTTGCTAGTAGCCTTAGAAAAAACTTACCTTTTAATTAGTGATTCGCCAGTCATTTCTTCTGGTTTTTCAATATTTAACAAGTCCAGCAATGTTGGTGATAAATCGGCTAAAATACCACCATCACGAAGTTCCATATCATCACCTGTAACAATAACAGGAACAGGGTTTGTCGTGTGAGCAGTCATTGGATCACCTTCCAGCGTTGTAACTTCATCTGAATTTCCATGATCCGCTGTAATAATCGCATTACCGCCTAGCTCTAATATTTTATCAACTACTTTACCTAGACATTCATCAACTGCTTCTATTGCTTTAATTGTCGGTTCCAGCATACCAGAGTGCCCAACCATGTCCGGATTCGCAAAGTTTAATATAACTGCATTGTGCTGTTTCGAATCAAGTTCTTCCAACAATTTATCAGTGACCTCATAAACACTCATTTCAGGCTTCAGGTCATATGTCGCAACTTTTGGAGAATCGATAAGGACACGTTTTTCACCAGGGAATTCATTTTCACGTCCGCCACTCATAAAAAAGGTAACATGCGGGTATTTTTCCGTTTCAGCAATTCGAAGCTGCTTCATATCATTCTGAGCCAGTACTTCACCAACAGTATTATCTAAATTGACAGGCTTATATGCAACATAACCATCAACTGATTCACTGAAGTTCGTAAGCATTACGAAGTCCAGATTTTTTGGAACGTTTTCTCCACGGTCAAAGTCTCGAAAATCTTCATTAGCAAATGTGCGAGAAATTTGAATTGCACGATCAGGACGGAAGTTGTAAAAGATAATTGAATCCTCATCCTGAACTTTTCCAACAGGTTCATCATGATCATCAGTAATAACAGATGGAATAACAAACTCATCATGTATTCCATTTTTATAGGAGTCGTCAATCACTTTATACGGGCTCTGATATTTAGGGCCGTCACCATAGACCATCGCATCATATGCTTTTTTAACGCGCTCCCATCGTTTATCACGATCCATGGAATAATAACGTCCAGAAATTGTAGCAATTTTTCCAACACCATATTCTTTCATTTTTTCTTCTGTTTGTTCAATGTAAGTTTTAGCTGTTTGCGGACCAACATCACGGCCATCAAGAAATGCATGGACATACACATTTTCCAGCCCATTATCTCGAGCTAACTTTAACATTGCAAAAAGATGGTTAATATGGCTGTGCACACCACCGTCTGACAACAGACCAAAAATGTGCAGTGATTTACCTTTATCCTTCGCATGCTGAATTGATTTAAGAAATGCTTCTTTTTCGAAAAAATCGCCTTCTTTAATCGATAAATTAACACGAGTTAAACTCTGGTAAACGATCCGACCAGCACCAATATTAAGGTGGCCGACTTCCGAGTTACCCATCTGACCCTCAGGAAGTCCAACTGCTTCACCACTTGCTTGTAACTGGTTGTGGGCGAACTTCTCCCAATAGCGGTCAAAGTTTGGTGTGTTCGCCTGTCTGACTGCATTACCCATCTTTTCATCACGAATACCAAATCCGTCTAAGATGATGAGTGCAGCTAAGTTTCCCTGATTCATTTTGTACCGGCCTCCACAAGCGCTAAAAATGATTCTGCTTCAAGGCTGGCTCCTCCAACTAGTACACCATCAATGTCAGATTGCGTTAACAATTCATCAATATTGGCGGGTTTGACACTGCCACCGTATTGAATAACAACTTTTTCAGCAGTTTCTTCGGTTGAAGCATCCTTGATTACATTACGGATGTGCGTACAAACTTCATTCGCATCCTCACTTGAGGCCGTTTTACCTGTACCAATTGCCCAAATAGGTTCATAGGCAACGATCGTTGAAGCTACCTGTTCATCTGACAATCCCTCAAGCCCTTTACGAACTTGTTTTTCAATGTGGTTCATCGTTTCGTTTGCTTCGCGTTGATCAAGTGTCTCACCAACACAAACAATCGGTGTAAGCCCATGTTTGAATGCTGCATGGACTTTCTTATTGACCGTTTCATCTGTTTCAGAAAAATGTTCCCGACGTTCGGAATGGCCAATAACAACATGAGTCACACCAAGATCTTTCAGCATAACCGGGCTTACTTCGCCGGTAAATGCGCCCTTCTCTTCATAATGCATATTCTGCGCACCGATCTTTACTTTTGTTCCTTTAGTTTTTTCAACTAAAGATGGTAAAAAGGGAAATGGTGCACATATAATGGATTCCACATTATCATTGCTTGGTACCTTTTGTACCACATCATCAGTAAACTGATTTGCTTCTTTTAAAACTTTATTCATTTTCCAATTTCCAGCGATTACTTTATTGCGCATCCTCTCACCTCTAATTTCAGATTTAGTTATTTGTCATCTAATGCTTGTACACCTGGCAACACTTTGCCTTCCATAAATTCAAGGGAAGCTCCTCCACCTGTTGAAACGTGGTCCATAGCTTCAGCAAAACCAAACTTTTCAACAGCTGCAGCGGAGTCTCCACCACCAATAACAGTATAACCTTCTGTGTTTGCTAATGCCTCAGCCACTGCTCTCGTCCCACCGGCAAATGCATTATATTCAAAAACACCCATTGGCCCATTCCAAATTACCAGCTTTGAGTCAGCAACAATTTTTTCATAGGCTTCACGTGTTTTTGGCCCAATATCTAATGCTTCCCAATCTGCAGGAATTTCATTTATATCAACAATTTTCGTGTTAGCTGTTTCTGAAAAATCATCAGCTACGACAGCATCTTTTGGCAAAATAAAGTTTACACCCTTATCTTCTGCTTTTTGCATGAATTCTTTTGCCAAATCAATTTTGTCTTCTTCAAGCAGTGACTTACCAATTTCATGACCCTGTGCTTTTATGAAAGTATATGCAAGTCCACCACCAATAATAAGATTATCTACTTTATCCAATAGATGATCGATTACATTAATCTTATCTTTTACTTTGGCACCACCGATAATTGCTGTAAACGGTCGCTCCGGATTCTCAAGGGCTTTTCCTAGTACTTCAATCTCTTTTTCCATCAGGAATCCTGCTGCAGCTGGCAGCTTTTCAGCAACTCCTGTTGTCGAGGCATGTGCGCGATGAGCCGCTCCAAATGCGTCATTCACATATAAATCAGCCATCTCTTCGAAAGCTTCTGCTAAATCCTGACCATTCTTTTCCTCACCAGCTTCAAAACGAACATTTTCAATCAGTAAAATATCTCCATCACTAATTTGTGAGATAGCTTCATGAACTTCTTTCCCGTAGACAGAGTCTGTTTTCACAACATCTTTGCCAATGAGATCACTTAGGCGCTCCGCTACAGGGTCCAAACGTAATTCTTCTTTAACTTCTCCTTTAGGACGGCCAAGGTGACTCGCCAAAATAACAATTGCACCATTTTCGGATAAATAATTAATTGTTGGTAATGCGGCCTTAATTCGTGTATCATCCGTAACTTCACCATTCTTCATTGGCACGTTGAAGTCTACGCGGCAAAACACTCGCTTGCCTTCTACATCAAGATCGTGAAGTGTTTTTTTGTTCATGCCTATACCTCCTGCTTTTAAACTTATGTATCTTATTAAATTCCCCGGAATTTCTCCCATTAATCACATTATAGAACAAAAGCGCAAGCGCCTGTTCAGCGCCGTATGGACTGGACTGACCCGTGTGAGATAAAGGATACACGAAGAGCGTAAGCGATTCGATGTTGACTTATCGTAGACACGGGGAAGGAAGTCCACTAGGCGCTAGGCGCTGGCCGGTGAGAACGCCACCTCCTGTGGCATCACCGGCACTAGTACGTCCTGTACGTCGGAGCTGGACGTCGATGATTTTGATGTCCAATTATCCACAGCACTTAAATTTTATAATTTCCTATACAGCTAGAAAAGGAAGAGGATTGCCCTCTCCCCCTTACATTATATCTTATAATCCTTGGTTTTGAATATACACTGCCATGTCCACACAACGTGCAGAATAACCCATTTCATTGTCATACCATGAAATGACTTTCACCATGTTATCTTCAAGTGTCATGGTTGATAGGCTATCAAAGATAGATGAATGTGGATTACCAACAATATCAGATGAAACAAGTGCTTCATCACTGTATTCCAATACGTCTTTAAGGTCGCCTTCAGCTGCTGCTTCCTGAAATGCTTTGTTAACTTCTTCTTCTGTAACATTTTGATCGAGTTCAGCTACCAAATCAACTAATGAACCGTCTGGAGTTGGAACACGAACCGCCATACCATTCAACTTACCATCTAATTCAGGCAATACTTTGCCAACAACTTTTGCTGCACCAGTTGATGTTGGAATGATATTTTGTGCTGCAGCACGTGCACGACGATAATCTTTATGCGGCAAGTCAAGGATTTGCTGGTCGTTTGTGTAAGAGTGAACAGTAGTCATTAAACCACGTTTCAAACCGAATTTTTCCTGTAACACTTTTGCTAATGGTGCAATACAGTTGGTTGTACAAGATGCATTGGATACAATGTGATGCTCACTTGGATTATAATCAGTTTCATTAACACCCATAACCATTGTTAAATCTTCCTGTTTTGCCGGTGCTGAAATGATTACTTTCTTCGCGCCTGCATCAAGGTGTTTCTTAGCATCATCGCGTTGTGTAAAACGTCCAGTGGATTCAATTACAATATCTACGCCAAGATCTCCCCAGCCTAAGTCAGCAGGATCTCTTTCTGATAGCACTTTAATTTCTTTTCCGCCAACAACAATATTGGATCCGTTCACTGATACTTCCTGATCCAATTTACCGTGCACCGAGTCATACTTTAATAAATGTGCAAGCATATCAGCATCTGTCAAGTCATTTACTGCAACAACCTCTACTTCGTTGTTTTTTAGTGCCTGACGAAAAACATTACGTCCAATCCGTCCAAATCCGTTAATTCCCATTTTTACTGTCATGTATAATTCCTCCTAAAATTTTATAAATTTTATTCTATTTAAAGAGACTCATCTCTTAAAATCTGTTCAGCAGCTGCTTCATCTGTAATAAGCAAATCACTTTTTCCTTTTTTAAAATAGGAAGCAATTGCGTTAGCCTTCGAATATCCTCCAGCTATTGTGATCACTTGATTAACAGTCGATAAATCATCCAGCTGTATGCCAATAGTTCTTACCTTATAAACAACATCACCGAACTTATCAAAATAATAACCAAATGCTTCACTTACTGCTTTCTTCTTCTTTAATTTCTCCGTAATCTCTTCAGGTGTCTTTCTTCGTTTAGCCATTGTTAACGCATCGCCTATTCCATGTAATACAACACTGGAACTCTTAATCAGCTGAAGCGTTTCATTAATGGAAGGTTCCTTAATGATGTTCTGGTATGATGTTTCACTTAATGGATCAGGAACGTAAAGTAACCGATAATCACCTTTAGCCTCCCTCGCCATCTTGGCAACAATCGTATTAGCCTGATTTTCCTCTTTTTCACCAATACCGCCTCTTGCCGGAACAAATAAGCTGCTTGCTGCATTATCAAAAGGAGCCATCATACTGGCAACTGCAGCCATTGTTGTTCCACCAGTAACTGCAATTGTTTGTGGAGATTTCACGCTTTCCTTCAAAAAGGAAGCACAAGCTTTTCCCATCTCTTGTTTTACCCAATCATAGTCATCGCTATTACCAGGAACAACCATAATATTACTTATTTGTAATTTATCCTTCAATTGCCTTTCCAAAACACTTAACCCCATTGCTTCCTGCATGAAATCGGACAATTGCTTAATTACTAATTTTCCCTCTTTTGTAATTTGCATTCCTTTTGATGTGATATCAATTAAACTTTGCTCATGAAGAAAATCGATTTCGCCACGCACATTACGTTCAGTAAGGCTTGTGTTTTCTGCTAATCCACGCCTCCCAATCGGCTGCAGGAGTTCAATATTCTGCAAAACAGCATAACGCTGCTGCATAATTTCCAGGAGATCAGGATATAATTTTTTCTGTACATCAATTAAATCTCGCATGAAAATACTCCTTCGTGGACAGAATTGGTCCCGCCTAGCAAATTCGCGTCCCGCATCAGGCAAAAAAATATGTGGATGGTTTTGCTCCACTTATTATTTTACCATACACATATTTTTATTCAATCAATTTGTCTCCTTCAATGCTTTTTCCAATGCTTCGTAACTGATTTGCTCACAATCAAGGGTAGTATCATTTATTTTAACCACTGGTATCATCAATTGATATTTCTCGAGCCATTCATCTTTTGAATAAATATCACGTTCTTCCAATTGAAAAGGATAAGCGTCTTTTAATAAATCAAGTAATGTTTGCGCATCATCACATAGTGAACAATTTTCTTTCGTATAAAAAATGACTCTTTGCATCTTTATCCCCCATTATTTTCTTTTGGTTGAAGAAGCTATCCCTAACTGTTCACGATACTTCATCACTGTTCTTCGTGCAATTGATATTCCGAATTCCTCGTCCAGCCGGTTTTTAATCATCTGATCAGACAACGGCTTCTGCTTGTCTTCATGCTTAAGCAGTTCAAAAATTAATTGCTTAATGACAAATGACGATGTCTGCTGTCCACTAGCCTGCTTAACCCCCGATTGGAGGAAGAAGTTCAGCGGAATGACACCATGCTTTGTCTGAACATATTTGTTGGATATCGCACGGCTGACAGTTGAAATATGAAGCCTTAAGTCTGTGGCAATATCCTTTAAGGTTAACGGTTGCAGCATAAAAGAACCATGTTCAAAATACATCTGCTGCTTGTCCACAATATTTCGGATGACTTTCTCTAATGTATTTGACCTAAATGAAATTGCATGCTTGAGCCAGTCCACTTGCTTTAATTTATCTTTCAAATATTCCTTCGCATCTTTCTCACTTGCCATAAGGTTAGCATAGGATTCATTTATTTCAATCGCGGGTGAATTCCATTTATAAAATGAAATCTTCCATTTGCCATCTTCTTCATAAATATTTGCTTCCGGAATTATATATTCTGTGCTGGTTTGTGATAGAAGTTTACCAGGCTTTGGGTGACAGGACTTTATATCTTCTAACATATCCCTAGCTTTATCCTTAGTTAATTGATATTGATCGCTGATGCCAGTGATATTTTCCTCAGCTACCCAATCCAAGTGTTCCTGCAGCAACTCTCCGATAAATGAATATGAAGCATCCATCTGTAACTGGATACATTCCTGCAATGTTCTCGCTCCAATTCCAGTGGGATCAAGTGACTGTATTAATGCTAATGACTGTTCAACCTTTTCAATGGTTGTATTGCAGTTTTCGGCCCATATACTCAAGTCAATATCCAAATAGCCATCATCATCCAGCGAATCAATCCCATACGATACAACTGGTTCCAAATCACTCGGCACATTCAGTGTGTACAGCTGGCTCTTCAATTGTTCATACATAGATAATGTTGCCTGATTTATCTCTCCAATCGAGGGCTGGTCCGCATTCGAATTTTTATAATTTGTTATTTCATAATCATAATTCACTTCTTCTATCAATGGGTTTTCTTTGGAAATTTCCTTAATATAATCAATTATTTCAATTCCGGTAAACTGTAATAAATGGATTGATTGCAGCAGGGATTGGTTCATTTTTAATTGTAATGTCTGTTCTTGCTTCAGTTTTTGCTGCACCATAATCCCCTCCAGTCTACTTTCTATTTTACATTAAAAGATAGGATAAGGGAAAAAGAACATGGCGAAGTTTAACAGCCCTGTTCTTTTTCCCTTATTTTATCCTTACTTTTTCATCCCCCGTAATCTTAGAAAACTTGACCTATCGCCAAGCCTTAAAATAGATAAGCCTTAGTTGCACTTATGCAGTGAGAAAGGATTTATACTTTCTTATCTGCCAATTTGGAAAAAACTCCAGTTCTATTGAAATAGGTGGTTTCAGTTGATCAGAACTTTTCATATTAAACCCAATTGTCTCCATACCCTTATTAAGCCTATATCCATTAGAGAATGAATGCTACGTTGTCATCTCATAACCATTATTATCGCTAATTTTTCCAACATAAATAGGAAAATTGCTTTTTTGTATGCAAATTAAGACTAACCCTAGTCCATCAATCTGCAGGTTTCTACTATTTCTCTTCCATTATAGACGTTCTTTATGAAATGTTTTAAAAGTATTCACCATTTCATTTCGTTTAGTGACATATATCACATTATTACACGGATTAGAGGATTACACTATAAGCAAGAAATAAGTAAATAAAGCAGGGTTGGTGATTGTTATGCCATGGGAAGTCCGGCAAATCATATTAGGAATCCATATATTTCTAGCGGTGAATTGGATTGGTGGGGTTATGTTTATTGGCTGGGGTGTTTTTCCATCAGTCAGAAATATGAAATTTACTCAACAAAGAAAATTCTTTCTGGCACTTATTCAATGGTCACACAGATTCCTAACAGCAGCAGGCTTTGGTGTTATTTTGACCGGAATAATACTTGGAACAATTGGTGGCCCGATAAATAATTTAGTTGACATATGGTACACATCATACGGAAACATTTGGCTAACTGCACTGCTAATTGCGCTTTTCACTTTACTATGGGGGGTTTTTGTTGGGTATAGGCAATCCGTAAAGGTATTTTCAGATGTTGCGCTATGGGAAAATGCTGATTCAGGTGATAAAAAACCCCTTTCAAAAGCTCTGCGGATAACAATACTTCTAGAAACGGTGGAGATTAGCGGTTTTATCGCTCTAATTATTTGCATGGTATTACTATAAGAAGGAGTGACGATCATGACACAAATTACAATGGATCTTAGATCTGATAAATATTATTACCGTTCTTCCTGGCTTCAACTCATTAGGCCAATGACTCTAACAGGCACACTAACTCCAGTATTAGTCGGCACAGGAATAGCTACATCAAAAGGGCCAATTCAGTTAGATGTATTTATTGCCCTTTTATTCGCAGCATTACTAATACAGGCAGCAACAAATCTTTTCAATGATTATTATGATTTCCGGAATGGGCAGGACAAGGAAAAATGGACACTTAATCCATCCGATGCACACGGTCCGCCACATGCAGTGGTTGCTTATGCAGCAGGATCGATGCTTGGTATCTCCATTATAATTGGAGCATGGATTGCTTTAACGAGCAGTTTATGGGTTATACTCGCGGGGATATTAGGAATCGCTTTTGGCTTTTTCTATTCAGCTGGTCCACGTCCATTATGTTCAATCGGGTTAGGTGAAACAGTTGCATTTATTTTTCTTGGTCCCGTTATAACAATTCTTGGCTACAGTGTTCAAGGACATTCGATAGATATTCAGATTGCAGCAATTTCACTACCATTTGCGATGCTTATCGCTTCGATGATTTTAACAAATAATATTCGGGATCTGGAAAAAGACAGCACCTTTCGAAAAACACTCCCAGCAATATTAGGGCGTGCCAGAGCGATAAATATACTCGTTGCACTGCTTTCAATTGCTTATATAACAGTACTTGGACTCGTTTTATACAGCGTAATCGCTTGGCAGTCGCTAGCAGTCTTACTAGCCTTACCACTTGCTTTCCGCTTGCGTTGGGCTTTGCGCATTAATGCTAAACGATCTGAGGAAATCAAAGGAATGAAATGGGCAGCATGGCACCATTGGGCATTTGGCCTGCTATTTTCATGCGGGGTTTGGATAGGTTTTTTAATTAATTAAAGGTTCTTTCAAAGTCTAATGTAGTTGTGACTCTCCGACACGCAGCTGGCTTGAATGGTTAATCATTACAATATTAGTAATTAAGAAAAAACGAGTATAATCCAGCGGAGGAAATGCATTGGCGAGCCCCCGCATTACAGCATGAGGAGAATCGCGAGTTTGAGTGTGTTCTCACTCGAGTTTGCTGTGTTCTCGCTCGAGTTTGCTGTGTTCTCGCTCGAGTTTGCTGTGTTGTCGCTCGGGTTTGCTGTGTTCTCGCTCGAGTTTGCTGTGTTCTCGCTCGAGTTTGCTGTGTTCTCGCTCGAGTTGAGTGCGTTGTCGCTCGAGTTTTCTGTGTTGTCGCTCGGGTTTGCTGCGTTGTCGCTCGAGTTTGCTGCGTTGTCGCTCGAGTTTGCTACGTTGTCGCGCGAACATCAACCTTTTACGAATCACCCAAAAAAAAGCGACAAGGGATTATCTATCCCTTGTCTGCAACCTCTATTTCACTTTATCCGGACCACTTTTTTTATCTTTTAGCAATGCTTTATAAAAGGAAAAAACCATTAGCAGCATAATTACCGAAAACGGGAACGCTGCTGATATCAAAGCATTTTGCAACGCTTGCAGTCCTCCAGTATACAGGAGTACAGCTGCTATAGTTGATTGGGCAAATCCCCACACAAACTTCACCGTAGTTGGAGGAGATAACGAACCATTTGTTGTTTGCATGCCTAATACAAATGTAGCTGAATCTGCTGATGTAATAAAGAAAGTTCCAATTAGCATTAAGGCAATTATCGATAAGACGATTCCTAAAGGAATTTCTCCAAACATTCCAAATAAAGCCTGCTCATCAGGAAGTCCAGCAATATCTGCACCTTTATTCTGTTCATTAATGCCTGTTATGCCAAATGTTGAAAACCAAAGGAAGCTAACAACGGAAGGTACAAGGAGAACACCTGTCAGGAATTCCCTGATTGAGCGTCCTTTTGATACTCGGGCAATAAAGATTCCAACGAACGGAGCCCAGGCTATCCACCACGCCCAAAAGAATACGGTCCAGTCTAAAACCCACTGTCTCTCCTCATCATTATGTGGAGCTATGCGAAAACTCTCAGTAGGAAGTTTTTGAAGATATGCACCAATTGTATCTGTAAATGAATTAAAAATGTACAATGTTGGTCCCAGTATTAATGTACCAACCAATAACACTCCTGCTAAAGTCATATTAGCATTACTTAAATACTTGATGCCTTTACTAAGTCCTGTATACGTCGACAACATGAACAACACAGTTACAATAAGGATAATAACAAGCTGAACCCAAAACGAACTCTCGATATCAAGGAGATAAGTTAGTCCTCCATTAATCTGTGTTGCTCCAAAACCAAGGGTTGTAGCTACACCTACTATTGTGGCAAAAACGGCAATAACATCAATTAACTTTCCCCATCCCCCACTCATTTTATCCCCAAAAATAGGTTCAAGTGTAGCACTTATTAAACCAGGCTTTTCATGACGAAATGTAAAATAGGCTAGTACTAAAGCTATCACAGCGTATATCGCCCACGCATGAATACCATAGTGAAAGAATGTGACACGCAGCGAATCCTCAAGCGCCTCTCTTGTACCAGGCTCTGCAGTGGGAGGGGTATTAATATAATGTGATACAGGCGATGCTACACCATAGAATACTAGACCTATCCCCATACCAGCACTAAAAAGCATAGCAAGCCACGTTGGATAGCTGAATTCTGGCTTTTCGCCCGGTTTCCCAAGCCTGATCTTACCATATGGGCTAATAATTAAATATAAACAAAACAGTACAAACAACGTTACAATCAGTAAATAATACCAGCCAAAATGAACAGATATATAGTTCATAATTGTTTTTGAGATATTTTCAAAACCTGTAGGGGCTAAAACTCCCAATAATGACATACCTAATGTTATGGCCAAAGTAATCCAAAAAACGGTAGTTACCTGTTTCATTTTCATCCCCTCTTTCTGCATTTCTAGTGTTAGTATCTCTGAATTTTATAGTGCTATACAGAAAGGGAATATGTTATTTAGATATAGTTCACGAGGAACCATCACTATCTCCAAGATCCAGCCAAGAGAGCATCTCGCGTACAACCGTATTGATTTTCTCATTGACTGCATCATCACCGAATTTAGCCTTTGCTTTTTCAATCTGTTCTACGACGTTTTGATCAAAACCTATCAGTTCAGTATCATCTTCCATTTCATTAAATAAATCAATCATAGCATCGTTCCCCTGCTGTATCAGATCGATGGCATCGCTGTATTTTTTGTAATCTTTTTCATCTGCCTTCATATGTATCACCCATTACTTAGAATATCCAAAAAGTATTACAATATTAGAAGTTGGTTTAGGTCATATGCCCACGACCGGATTTATTCAGTCTTCTCGGCCAATTATTCAGTCTTCCTTCAATGATTACGTGATTATTCGGTTTCTACTCTGTATAATCAGTCTCCGTCACACATAATTCAGTCCTCATCCACTTTAATTCAGTTTTCGGCCTTTGTTAAGCATAGTTTCACTTAAAGAAGTAACTAAAAAAGGCAGGAGCTACATTAACTGTAGCTCCTGCCTTTTTTAGTGCGCCCAGAGGGATTCGAACCCCCGACACTTGGTACCGGAAACCAAAGCTCTATCCTACTGAGCTATGGGCGCCTATTATATAAAAAGTAAATTTGACACATACGATATTATAACGTCACATTCCCATAGAAACAAGTCTTTTCATATAATCTTTTATTCTTGAATATTTATTTTAAATATTATTATTTTTGAGAAAAAAGAGAAAAACCCCAAAATTACTTTTTAGGTTGTATACTAAAAGTTAATTCAAAACAGTCAAACTATTACAAAATATAGCACAACTAAGGAGGCTACATATGAATCACGATGCTCCGCTCCTGGAGGTAAAAAATCTGCATACGCATTTTTTTACCAAGGCAGGGGTTGTAAAGGCGGTTGATGGTATTGATTTCAAAGTCAGTCCTGGCGAAACACTCGGTATTGTTGGAGAATCAGGCTCAGGTAAAAGTATTACAGCAATGTCGATCCTTGGATTGATCCCTTCCCCACCCGGAAAAATTGTAGATGGTGAAATAAATTTTAAAGGCGAAAATTTGCTTAACAAATCACAAAAGCAGATGCGTAAAATTCGTGGAAAAGAGATTGCCATGGTGTTCCAGGATCCGATGACATCGCTAAATCCTGTTTTTACAGTTGAGAAACAAATGATTGAAACTATCCTGGCGCACGAGGATATGTCGAAAAAGCAGGCCAAAGCGCGTGCATTGGAGTTACTGAACCTGGTAGGTATCCCTGATCCCGAAAAACGACTAAAAGACTATCCGCATGAGTTTAGCGGAGGAATGCGTCAGCGAGTAATGATTGCGATTGCATTATCGTGTAACCCTTCCCTCCTTATTGCTGATGAACCAACGACAGCACTAGATGTAACAATTCAAGCTCAAATACTGGAATTGTTTAAACGTATGCAAAAAGAACTTAATATGGCGATTGTCATGATTACGCATGATTTAGGTGTTGTTTCTGAAGTTTGTGACCGTGTCATGGTAATGTATGCAGGTAAACCTGCAGAATTTTCAGAAACGAAGCATTTATTCGAAAAAGGTAAACACCCTTATACACTTGGTCTCATGAATTCAATTCCTAAAATAACCCCAAATAAACAAAAGCTTGAAGCTATTGATGGTGTTCCACCTGATTTAAGATCTCTGCCAACGGGCTGCAGTTTTGCACCAAGATGCAAACATGTAATGGACAGCTGTCTTACAAATGATCCTAACTTAAGAGAAGTTGATGATGACCATTTCGTCCGTTGCTTACTATACGAGGAATCCAAAAAGGCGGTAACAACATGAGTACATTATTAGAAGTAAATAATATAAAAAAACATTTCCCAATAAAGAGCGAAAACCTTTTTTCCAGAGAAAAGCCCGTACTCAAAGCGGTTGATGGTATTTCCTTTTCAATCGAAGCAGGCGAAACACTTGGTTTAGTCGGTGAAAGCGGTTGTGGAAAATCCACTGCAGGCAGGGTTATGCTTAAACTTTTGGAACCAACTGAAGGTGAAGTATATTTTAAAGGTGAAAATATTACATCTTTTCGTGGAGAAGAACTCCGAAAACTGCGAAAGGATATGCAGATTATTTTTCAGGATCCATATGCGTCATTAAACCCACGTAAAACGATTGAACAAACGATTACTGAACCAATGAAGATATTTAATATACCTAAGAACGAAAGACAGAAAAAGTTAAAACGACTGCTGGATGTTGTTGGGTTAAGTTCGTATCACAAATCCCGTTATCCGCACGAATTCAGTGGCGGTCAACGGCAGCGAATCGGGATTGCAAGGTCACTGGCTCTAGAGCCTGAGTTGGTCATTTGTGATGAGCCCGTTTCAGCACTTGATGTTTCCATTCAAGCACAGGTCATTAATTTAATGGAAGATCTGCAGGATGAGTTTAACCTTACATATATTTTTATTGCACATGATCTGAGCGTTGTTCACCATATCAGCGACCGGGTAGCGGTTATGTATTTAGGTGAACTCGTAGAAATAGGTGAAGTCGCAGAAGTTTATCAAAATCCAAAACATCCTTATACACAAGCTTTATTATCAGCCGTTCCGGAAGTTAATCCAAATCAGGAAAAACAGCGGATAATTTTATCCGGTGATTTACCGTCACCTGCAAACCCGCCACAAGGCTGTAAATTCCATACACGTTGTCCTTATGCGGAAGAAATATGCCGTACCCAGGAACCAAAGCTTAAAAAAGTCTCTTCAGACGGACAATTGGCATCCTGTCACTTTGTTAAGGAGGTGGTTGAAACCTAAAGCGGAAGCGCCCTTTTTGCGACGTATGAACTGGAATATCCGTATGAACTAAAGGAAACACGGTGAACGGATGTTGCCCCACAGAACGTGAGGGAGGCAGACGTTGCCACAGGATCTGGTGGTTCCCTTATTGTAAGGAGGAGAAGGAAGTTCACTAGTTGCTGGGCGATGGCCGGTGAGAACGCACCGTTCTATGGCTTCAGGCACTAGTAGGATCTGTACGTCGGAGCTGGACGTGGCTGTTTCGGTAACTTGTTTTATTCTTTAGAGCTTTAATTTCATATTTCTCTAAAGAATTAAAAAACCACTAGAATCATACCTTTATCAAAATTAATCAAAGGGGGAACTTATGTTGAAGAAGCGTAATTTATTTTTAATGTTTACTTTACTTTTTGCAGTAGTATTCTTTTTAGGAGCTTGTACAGAAGATGCTGGCACCGGGTCTACTGATGATACTCAGTCAGATGACTCGTCCGATTCTTCAGATTCAGGTGATTCATCAGATGATCAGGCTTCCGAGGGAACCGGTGAAAAAACACTTGTATTCGGCCGCGGTGCTGACTCAATTCAACTGGATCCGTCAAAAGTTACTGATGGTGAATCCATTTATGTAACCAATCAAATTTATGACACACTGGTTCGGTATAAGGAGGAAAGTACCGAAGTAAAACCTGCATTGGCGGAAGATTGGAGTGTTAACGAAGATGGAACAGTCTGGACATTTCAGCTCCGTGAAGGTGTAAAGTTCCATGATGGCAACGACTTTACAGCAAAAGATGTTGTATTTAATTTCGAACGCTGGGCAACCTCTGGTGAATTTATTTACTATGGCTACATGTTTGGTGCATCAGAAGACGATCTTGGCGGAATCATTGAAAGTGTTGAAGCAAGTGGCGATTATGAAGTTAAATTCACGTTGTCAGAGCCAAATGCTCCATTTCTTCAGACACTAGCAATGCCTCCATTTGGTATTGCAAGCCCTGCTGCCGTTGAAGAGCATGGAGAAAACTATTTTAAAAACCCTGTTGGAACTGGGCCTTTCGTGTTTGAGGAATGGGTTCCAGATGACAGTATTACTGTTACTAAAAATGAAGACTACTTCGGCGAAACTGCTAATGTAGATAAAGTAATTTTCCGTACAATACCAGATAATGGGGCACGTTTTCTGGAATTACAGGCAGGTTCCATTGATTTAATGACAGGTTTAAACCCACAGGATATCGAAACAGCTGAAGATGACTCAAACCTGCAAATCATCCGCAGACCTTCTATGAATATTAGCTATATGGCAATGAACACTAGTAAAGAAGGACCAATGTCAGAAAAACTCGTTCGTCAGGCTATTAATCTAGCAATTGATAAAGAAGAGCTTTTAACATTGTATGAAGGTATTGGCAAACCAGCTAAGAACCCTATCCCACCTTCTCTATGGGGATATAATGACGAAGTGGAAGACTATGGATACGATGTTGAGAAAGCAAAAGCATTACTAGCAGAAGCTGGGTATGCAGATGGCTTTGACGTATCACTTTATACCATGGCAAACCCAAGACCATATATGCCGCAACCAAAAGTTACTGCACAAGCTATTCAGCAAATGCTAAAAGACATAAATGTAAACGTAAAAATTACGGAAAGTGACTGGGATACGCACTTGACAGCAACCGAAAATGGTGAGCATGATATGGCATTCCTTGGATGGACTGGTGATAATGGTGACCCTGATAACTTCTTGTATGTTCTTTTGGATAAAGACAATGCAAAAGTAGGTTCTGCAGGAAACATTGCATTTTATAAAAATGATGAAGTCCACGATCTGTTAAAAGAAGCACAAACAGAAATGGATCAGGAAGTGCGCACAGAACTATACATGGAAGCACAGGAATTAATCCATGAAGATGCACCATGGTTCCCGATTGCTCATACGACCCCGCCGCTTGCGGCCAGTCAGAATGTGACAGATTATGTTCCACATCCAACAGGCAGTGAACCTTTTAATTTACTGGATATTAAACAATAGATTCATTCATGTAATTAGAAGTTATTTTCTGGAGACTGGTTCGTTAACACAGTCTCCGGATGTAACTTCAGGATTATAGCAATACATATTTTTTAACGGGAGGTACAACGATGCTGAAATACATTGTCCGACGACTATTCATGCTAATCCCCGTATTAATTGGCGTCTCAATCCTCACCTTTTCTCTAATTCATTTAATCCCCGGCGATCCTGCGAGAAGCATGCTCGGTGATAAAGCAACTGAAGCACAATTGGAAGCTTTGCAGGAAGAATTGGGATTAAATGATCCATATATTGTCCAATATGGGAGATTTCTGGGAGATATTGTACAAGGTGATCTAGGTACGTCAATTCAATCAAAGGAAGATATAGCTCTCCAACTATTACATAAATTGCCAGCGACCATTGAACTTACCATCTTTGCCATGATTTTAGCCGTCGTTGTAGGTATTGTTGCTGGTGTAATAGCAGCAGTTAAACAATATTCCTGGTTCGATAATATCAGTATGACAGGAGCATTATTTGGGGTTTCCATGCCTATTTTCTGGCTTGGGCTAATGATGATCTTAGTCTTCTCAGTCCAGCTTCAACTTCTGCCTCCATCGGGAAGAATGTCATCTAGTATTGAACTGGAAACCATAACAAATTTCCTTTTACTGGACAGTATTCTAACCTGGAATTGGACGGCATTTAAAGATGTATTTTTCCACTTATTAATGCCTGGAATTGCTCTAGGGACGATTCCGATGGCAATTATTGCCCGCATGACACGTTCGAGCATGCTCGAGGTAATGAAGCAAGATTATATTCGCACTGCTGAGGCCAAAGGACTGCGAAAGCAATTAGTTATTTTTCAGCATGCATTAAAAAATGCCTTTTTACCAGTTCTGACAGTAATAGGGCTGCAGTTTGGTTTATTACTTGGTGGCGCTGTATTGACTGAAACAATCTTTTCATGGCCAGGTGTGGGAAGATATGTATACTTGGCTGTACTTGGAAGAGATTACCCTGTTGTACAAAGTACTATTTTAATAATAGCAATCATCTTTGTCATGGTTAATCTACTAACTGACTTACTCTATAAATACTTCGATCCAAGGATTAAATATGAATAAAAGATTTCTAGTGAAAGGATGTGCATCCAATGTCATTGCAGCCAAACCCATTACCAGATCCTAAATCAGCAGAATCACAAGAAACTAACCAGCAAAAGTCAAGCAGCTTATGGGGGGATGCTTTCTCCCGTATTGTTAAAAGTAAAACATCATTAATTGGCTTATGTATCATTCTTATTTTAATTATCACTGCCATATTTGCGCCACTGATTGCAACACACAGCCCTACCGACTATGCTTCTTTAACAGACCGATACCAGCCACCATCGTCCGAGCATATATTAGGAACTGATGAACTTGGGCGTGATATTTTTAGCAGGATTGTTTTTGGATCCAGAATCTCCATTCAAATTGGGGTAATAGCAGTTGGAATTTCCATGATCATTGGTGTACTCTTGGGTGGAATAGCTGGATACTTCGGCAAGTGGATTGACCAGGTTATCATGCGGATAATCGACATTTTGATGGCTTTTCCTAGTATTCTATTAGCGATCGCACTTGTAGCTGTATTAGGTCCTAACCTTAGAAATGCCATGATTGCCGTCGGTATTGTCGGGATCCCTCAGTTTGCAAGAATTGTCCGTTCGGCTGTTTTATCTGTTAAAGAAACAGAATATATCGAGGCGGCTCGAGCAATTGGAGCAAAACATGGAAGAACTTTAATGCACCATGTACTTCCTAACTGTCTTGCACCAATTATTGTTCAAGCAACTCTAAGTATTGGTACTGCGATATTGGATGCAGCTGGACTTAGTTTTTTAGGATTAGGAGCACAGCCACCTAAACCAGAATGGGGAGCCATGTTAAGTGATGGCCGTGCTGCATTACAAAACGCACCATGGGTAGTTGCTTTTCCAGGCATGGCAATTTTTCTGGTTGTACTTGGGTTCAACTTATTTGGCGACGGATTACGTGATGCTTTAGACCCAAGATTAAAGCAATAATTACAATAGCAGGAATTTGTAGTATGATAAGGTGGAGCGAGTAATTGCTTCACCTTTTTATTATCCAGGGGGGGGATAATCCAAGTGCTAAAAAAATATATTCCCGTATTCGTCTGTTTTTCCATTGTTCTTCTCTTCACATTTAGTTCAATAGGTAACTCACAGTCAAAGCACATCAATACATATCCAAACCTCCCAGCACCGATTGCAGATGAAAAAATTCTAATTACGTCAGCCGGACAGGCAACCGAGAGCAGTATCATGCTTAGTATTGCAGATAACCTTAATTTAGAAGCAGATTACCGCCCTAGAGCCCTTGGTACAGATTTATATGATTATAAAAGTGTAGTCATTATGCTTGGATTTAGTGCCAACGGCCTCTCCCATACGAACAGATCGTTTCAGGAGGAATTAACCCGAACACAACAGCTCGTTAAAGAAGCAAAATTAGCAAACTTGCCTATTATACTAATAAATATTTCAGGTCTATTTCGCGATGACAGTCAGACATGGCAGTTATTTGAACAAATTGCTCCGTCTGCTGATTATTTTATCGGATTAAAAAATATGAAAAATGCGGAAAACTCCATAAAGATACTGCGGAAAAATTCAGTTCCAGTTACACTGGTGACTGAATTAGACGATTTACAAACCCCATTTAATTCCGTATTCCGCTAACTTTCTGTCAGAAAGGCTGAAGATTAGATGACTAACAGAAAAAGCTACCTATTTATTGGATGTCTGGGCTTGTTGTTAGTAACATATGGTGAGATTCTTCCCCCATTTCTTGATGACTGGTCATTATTCATTGTTGATAGTATTAATGAAGGCATTATACAGAATGACAGTGGATTGCTTTTAATTACATCTTTTGCTTATATTGCCAGATATCTTCTGGTTTTCTTTCTCATTTATTTTGGTTCTATGCTAATTGCACATGCACTAACAAAAAACCTGGAATCTATTTCTTTTTCCGTAACATTTATTGGGACGATTTTTTTAGCATTAGCCTTATACAGTCAATTTCACCTAGAGCATTTCTCGTACCTAGGTCACATTTTTTCAATTGGAATCATTGTTCTTCTCCAATTATATATACCAAAACAAAAGTATTTTCATTTTATATTTTCGATTATCCTATTCCTGGTATTACTGGCAGTACAATGGTTACATCTTCTTCCAGCACTGACGAAATTCGGCTTCGGAGCTAATGATATAGCTGCCAGTATTAAAATAGCTGATAATTTCTTAACCAGTAATAGCCTTTTTAATACGATTGCGACAATTTTCTTTATCGCCTTTCTTACCATTGCCATAATCTTTACTTTTTTAATACATCTTGTAAACAAACAAACTTATACACTTAAAAAATATCAGGTGCAGGAAGAAGAATTGAAAGAAACACGGACAGCTTTAGTAGAATCAAAAGTGTATGAAGAAATAAATATGCTTGTACACGACCTTAAGACACCACTTGTGACTGTCGAAGGATTGATTTCACTAATTACTATGAAAATGCAACCAGCAAACGGTTCAGCTTTGAATAATTACTTTACCCGAATGGATTATTCAGTTGAAAAAATGAAAGACATGATTACAGAAATCCTCTATGAAAATATTAAACAAGAGCTTTCTGTAAAGGAATTGCTTGAATACGTAACAAGTCATCTCAGTCTTGATGAACAGCTTATACATATGGAAATTGAAATTGAAAACAACCTTCCTGCCATTCAAGTAAATAAAATTCGCTTTTCCCGTGCAATATCAAATATTTTGGAAAATGCTATAAGTTCATTTGAAGGAAAAAAAGGATTTATCCATATTGATGTCAAAAGTATAGATAGTGGTATTTTGATTCGAATACAGGATGATGGACCAGGGATTAAAGATGAGCATTTAAAAGATATTTGGCTGGACGGCTTCAGCACAAAAAATTCTTCCGGAATCGGTCTCTCTTTTGTAAAACGAGTTGTCGAAAATCACAATGGCACCGTAACGGTCAAAAGTATTCCAGGCAGCCATACTCAAATGAACATCATTCTGCCAACACTAAAAGTAGGTGACGAAATCGATGAGCATTACCATATTAATTGTTGATGACAATGAAGATATCCGCTTTACACTAAAAGAGATATGCGCGTATGCTGGATGGGGAGTAGTAGAAGCGTCTACTGGAAAGCAGGCTGTTGAACTATTTACGACGATAGAGCCTGACCTGGTTTTACTTGATTATCATATGCCTGATTGGGATGGCATTAAAACAACGAAAGAATTGCGGAAACATAGTACCAGAATTCCGATAATTATTTTAACTGTTGATGAACGACAGGAAATAGCAAATACTTTTTTACATGCTGAGGCAACTGACTATGCACTAAAACCCATTAAAGCACCAGATCTGATTTCCAGAATTCGAATCAACTTAAAGGTTGGAAAATTAATTGGCGATAAGGAAAACGTGTTTGTGGAAAAAGGAATCAGCCAATCTACACTAAATTCAATCAAAAGCTTTCTGATTCAGCAAGACGCACCTTCATCCATTAATGAAATTCAACAATCATTACCCATTGCCTACCAGACGGTTCACCGCTATTTAAATTATTTGGAAAGCAAAGGCGAAGTTGAAACTATTTCACAATACGGTAAACAAGGTCGCCCCACAAATAAGTATAAACTTGTTTAGTCGGGACGTTTATATTCTATGGTAAAGGGAAAGATGGGGAAAGAGATTTTATTACATAACTTGCGGATGTTTTTGTTTGACCTTTTTTGACCTATTAGTTATGATAAAAATATCCAGTATTTATGGATGAATACGAGATGAAATAAGGAGGATTTTCACATGAATTTAATACCAACAGTTATTGAACAGACAAACCGTGGAGAACGCGCATATGATATTTATTCACGTCTATTAAAAGACCGCATTATTATGCTTGGCAGTGGGATTGATGACAATGTTGCAAACTCAATTGTTGCACAATTACTTTTCTTAGAAGCAGAGGATCCGGATAAGGATATCTCACTATACATTAATTCACCAGGCGGATCTATCACTGCCGGTATGGCAATTTATGATACAATGCAGTTCATTAAACCTAATGTATCAACAATTTGCACTGGTATGGCCGCTTCAATGGGAGCATTCCTGCTAGCAGCTGGAGAAAAAGGCAAACGTTATGCACTTCCAAATAGTGAAGTAATGATTCACCAGCCTTTAGGTGGAACACAGGGGCAAGCAACAGATATCGAAATTCACGCAAAACGAATTGTAGAAATGAAGCGAAAAATGAACCAGATTCTTTCAGAACGTACAGGTCAGTCACTTGAAGTTGTAGAACGTGATACAGATCGTGATAATTTCATGTCAGCTGAAAAATCTGTGGAATACGGCCTGATTGACAAGATTTTGGAAAGAAACACAGATAAGAAGTAAATTGTGATATTAGAAAACAAAACTTATCGCCAATCCTATAATGGTGTAAGCTTTTGTTGAACTTATGGAGCAGGAAAGTAGTTATACTATCTTATCTGCCGACAAAGAGGTTATTCCAAGAATTGGAATAACCTCTTTTTATTAGCAATAAATAATAAAAATCCACTTACTCTATGTTTTTGAAACAAAAGCTGTTAAATGAGTTAAAGCAATCTCTTCATCTGCACCTTCTGCAAGTAATTTAATAGTTTCACCACAAGTAATAGCTAAACTCATTAATCCCATAATACTTTTTGCGTTAACCCGCTTGCCATTCTTTTCAAGAAATAAATGTGCTGAATAGCGATTTGCCTCCTGTACGAATTGAGCAGCTGGTCTTGCTTGCAAACCTGAATCAAGCTCAACTTTTACCGATTTCTCAACCAAAATCCTCATCCTCCTTAACTGAAATCGTTTTCAAAATGTTATAAAAAAGGCAGCAGCATGATAAATTTCTCTTTATCTAGCTGCCAATATCTTAACGTAATTATTTGAGTAATAAGTATATCATACTGCGAATAGTTCTGTAACTTATTCACTCATTCTGAAGCCGTCCCATCGTGTTGAATTTTTTCAGCGAATTCATCAATTTTTTTTAATCGGTGATTCACACCGGATTTCGAAATTTTTCCACTTGAAACCTGTTCGCCCAGTTCTTTCAAAGAAATATCCTGATGCTGAACACGCAGTATTGCGATTTCTCGCAACTTTTCAGGAAGCGCATCAAGCCCCACTTCCCTTTCAATTAACTTTATATTCTCAATTTGACGGAATGCTGCTCCGATTGTTTTGTTTAAGTTGGCAGTTTCACAATTAACAAGTCTGTTAACGGAGTTTCGCATGTCCCGAACAATCCGAACATCTTCAAATTTAAATAGTGCATTGTGGGCTCCAATAATACTTAAGAACTCTGTGATCTTTTCAGCTTCCTTTAAATACGTAATATAACCTTTTTTGCGTTCCAGTTCTCTGGCACGAAGATTGAAATCATTTAACAAATTACAAAGTGCAATATTATGCTCCTGATACGAATTATAAATTTCTAAATGGTAAGAAGATGTTTCTGGGTTATTAATGGACCCTCCTGCCAAGAAAGCACCACGCAGGTAAGACCTTTTACAGCAATCTTTCTTCAAATATTTAGCTGGGATTGACCGTACAAACGTATGGGAATCTTCTAAAATTCCCAAATCGTACAATAGGTCCTGTACATCTTTTTTCATTCGGACAATATAAACATTATTTTTTTTCAGTTTCATTTTCTTCCGTACTAATAATTCTACCGGAATAGAATATAATGATTTAATAAGCGTATAAATACGGCGGGCAATTGCAGCATTTTCTGTTTGTACATCAAGTGTGTAACTTTGTCTTGACATGGATATAGCACCATTCATACGCACCAAGGCAGCAAGCTCTGAGTACTTACAGCATGTATCCAATTCGATACCTGTCAATTCTTTTTTGATTTCCGATGCAAATGACAACTCCACACCTCCTCGTTAAGACCGTCTTATGATTTATTGATTATCGAATAAAGTAATTCAGCTATCTTATGTGTATCATGACGTAAGGCAGTTCTGGAAGGATTAATTATATCACTTTCAATAATCTGTAATCCCATTTCCAATAATCGGTCTGTATCATAAATAACAGGTGCTGCATTTTCTTCTGCATATACATCTCGGACACTCTTGTTAATTGGCTCATTATGCACAACAATCGAATCAATACAATGACCAACGTGTTCATGAATTGCCTGTACATGATCTGCTGCAGTGTAACCGGTTGTTTCCCCAGCCTGGGTCATCACATTGCACACATACACAACTTTGCCTTTTGATTGTTGTATCGCTACATCAATTTGTGGAATAATCATGTTTGGTAAAATGCTGGTATACAAGCTACCTGGTGCAATTACGATTAAATCTGCCTTTTCTAATGCCCGTACGGCATTTGGAAGTGGCTGAACAGGCTGTGGGCTTAAAAAAACACGATCTATCTTCTTATTTGCCAGAGGAATATTGGACTCTCCTGAAACAACCAGACCGTCAGTCATTTTTGCGTGCAATGACATACTTTCATTGGAAATAGGGTAAATTTTCCCTTTCACATTTAAAACGCGGGATATTTCTTTGATACCTGTATAGAAATTTCCAGTAATGGAAGTCATTGCTGCCAGGAGTAAATTACCCATCGAATGGCCTGACAAGCCATTACCTATCGTAAATCGATGTTGAAACAACTCCAATAACATTGGCTCAGCATCAGATAATGCCGCGATTACATTCCGGATATCTCCAGGTGCAGGAATTGACATTTCGTTACGCAATCTTCCAGTGCTGCCACCATCATCAGCCACTGTCACAAGCGCTGTTAAATGGATAGGTAAATTCTTCAATCCCCTTAATAGAACTGGCATACCCGTACCACCACCGATTACGACAACTCTTGGATGTTGACTATCGCTCATATTAATGTCCCTTTCTTTTATCGATATCTCGATGACTAATATGGGTAATGTAATTAGAAGAAAGCTGTTTGGCGAAGTATTCAGCTATTGCGACGGATCGATGCTGTCCACCTGTACAGCCAATCGCTACAACTAGCTGGGATTTACCTTCCTTCTTATATTGAGGAAGCATGAACTGCAGTAAGTCCAGTACCTTCTCATTAAATTTCTTTGTATCGCCCCACTTGAAGACATAGGATGAAACTTCCGGGTTCAGCCCTGTTAACGGCTGCATGTGTGACACATAATGAGGATTCGGCAAAAAGCGTACATCAAATACCAAGTCCGCATCAATTGGAACACCATATTTAAACCCAAAAGAGACCATGTGGACCGAAAAAATTTCCTGCTTTTCTTCTGTATATGCCTTCAGTATTTTGTCACGCAATGCTTTCGGCTTCAAATTACTTGTATCAATAATACGTTGCGCTCTTCCTCTTAATTCATCTAAAATTTTTCGTTCCTGCTGAATTCCATTAAGCGGTAATCCTCCAACAGCTAATGGATGTGAACGCCTCGTTTCTTTATATCTTGTTACCAGGGATTCATCCTGAGCATCGAGGAATAATATATGTTCGTCGAGCCAATCTTCTTTACCTAAAATATCCAGTGCTTCAAACAATGAATCAAAAAACTCCCGGCCACGCAAGTCCATTACCAATGCCACTTTATGAATGTTGTTGGTAGAATCTTTCATGAGCTCTAAGAATTTTGGTAGCAGTGCTGGCGGCAAGTTATCAACACAGTAATACCCCAAATCTTCAAAACTGTGAACGGCAACTGTTTTTCCCGCTCCTGACATTCCAGTTATAACAACTAATTTTGTTTCTTGTTCATTATTCGACATTACGTATTTCTCCCCTCAAGGTCTGGTTGGATCAAGGCGTAATTTAATCAGCTCATAATTTTCCGTATATGAAAAAGATCCATATAACATTGCTTCAGAGGACAATACATGTTCAAAAATCTTCCTATCCCCTTCAGCCATTGGTAAATTTTTAATATTATCTAGTGCAACCCATTCCAATTCTCCCTCATTACAATGTTCAGTCAATTTCCCAGTGAAATTTTTACAAATAAATGTAAACATCATCCACTCATGAACAACCGTCTCATCGTTAAAAACAGAGAATGTGAATGCGCCAGCTAATGATGGCTTTATCAATTGGAGTTCAGTTTCCTCAAGGTATTCCCGAACTACTGATTCCTTAATGGATTCACCTTGCTCCATTTTACCACCGGGTATTGCGTACCAACCTCGACGTGGTTTTTTTAATAATAAAACTTTCTCGTTATCTAATAATATGCAATTTGTTACACGTTGCATTCCTAATTCACCCCAATCGTTAAGAGGAATTCGTCTACATCATTCCTATTATACAATGAATAAATAAAAACCAACAAGGAAATGACTTCTATTCGACAGGATTGGACAAGTATTTGCAAAAACTCACTTTCATTAGAAAATTTGGCCTGTCGTTAATTACTCCCTCAAGGTACAAAAAAAGGCGCAGGTGAAAGTTCACCTGCGCAATAAACTAATTTATCTATTAAAAGGGGGTCAATTAGTTAACTACATTGTAACCGATAAATATTTCGTGCGTGTTACAACAGCGTTAAGAAGTAATTACTTTCTGAAAAGTTACTTTTTACAATTGCCATGTCAGGATTTTGTCGCTTTTAATTCTTCCATTAATTCTTCAATATATTTTTGTGCAGATTCAGCAGCAATACTTCCATCACCAGTAGCCGTCACAATTTGTCGAAGTGTTTTCTCACGGATATCTCCTGCAGCAAAAACACCTGGAATTGATGTTTCCATATGCTCATTTGTTGGAACATACCCTTCATCATTTGTGATACCGATTGATTTAAATGGTTCACTTAACGGTACCATGCCAATATAGATAAAGACACCGTCAATTGGATAATCATATTCTTCACCAGTCTTATTATTCACTAAGGAAACACTGCTAACTTTTCCGTCCGGGCCATTAATTTGTTTAGCTTCAGTATCCCAGATAAAGTCAATCTTTTCGTTATCAAATGCACGTTGCTGAATAATCTTCTGAGCACGGAGCTCATCACGACGGTGTACAACTGTTACTTTGTCAGCGAACCGTGTAAGATAGATCCCCTCTTCAACCGCAGAGTCGCCACCACCGATTACGACAAGATTTTTCTGCTTGAAAAAGGCACCGTCACATACTGCACAATAAGAAACACCTCGGCCGCCTAATTCATCTTCTCCAGGAATGCCCAGCTTCTTAAATTGAGCACCTGTTGTTATAATCAGAGATCTTGTATTATATTTTTTTTTTCCAGCGATTACTGTTTTGTAATCACCATGATCTACAACATCTTTAATATCACCATAAGCATATTCAGCACCAAATTTTTTGGCATGTTCAAACATTTTATTTGATAAATCCGGTCCTAATACATGCTCAAAACCTGGAAAGTTTTCAACATCTTCGGTATTTGCCATTTGGCCACCCGGAATTCCTCTTTCAATCATTAACGTGTCCAGATTTGCCCGTGATGCATAAACTGCTGCTGTCATACCAGCAGGTCCAGCACCCGCAATAATAACATCGTACATACGCTCTTCGGACATCAGAATCAGCCCTTTCTTTACTATTATGTTTAAGCCATATCAATCGTATAAAAAGTCAGCGAGTTAGTCTATCTTTTTGCTCAGACTAGATATTCCACGGACCTTCCTCCTGTGATAAGTTTGGATGTCTTTTACAGCCTTCTTCCCATAACGAAAGTGACTTTGAAGGTTCCCCAAGTTTATAAGCTGTTACGCTATACCATTTATAATAAGATAAGTGATTTTTAACAATACTTTTTGAGAGTTTGCAGAAACGTGCATATGCTTCATGATATACACCTGTTCTTGCAAGTGTAACCGCTACACGCAATTTTTGTTGTTCATGGATAGGATATACATTTAGTAATCCCTTAATATGATGTTCATATTCCTTCTGATGATCCATTTCGTAATAGAAAACTGCTAAATTAACATGACTATGCAGCGAATCCGGCCGTTCTTTTAATACATCCAGCTCCATTTCAAGTGCATCATTCTGATATCCTGAAAAGAATAATGCATATGTATAGTCATGTTTAGTTAATGTATGTTCCGGAAATAGTGTCATCATCTCTTCAAGTAATGGAAGTGCCTTTTCCCATTCCATATTGTCCATATGGTAAAATATTGTTTCCTGATAAATGAGCAGCTCATCTTCTTCCTCAAGCTCCCAATCATTAATTTCATCTTTATCGAAGTCGATTAATTCCAGCAGTTGTTTTGCTTCATCGCAAAAGTCGCCATCTGGTTCCTTTTCAAGATATGAATTTGCGTACTTTTTCGCGTCATTCAGCAGACCTAAATGTGCATGATTGTTGGCCAATAAATAATAGCAATCCGTATATTCACCCTCAGATGATTGCAGCACCTTAGTTAAAAGTTGGTTTGCTGCATGATAAGAACCAACCTCAGTATATATAATTGATAACTGACATTTATACAAATAGTCCTCGGGTGTCATTTCAATCGCTTTAAGAAGCCATTTTATAGAGGAATCGAACTTTCGTTTTTGAAATGCCTCTACACCTTTTGTAAAATAAAATTCGCCGTCTGGTATAAAAGGGATAACATTGTGCTGTTGCCCATTTGATTTGTTTTCTGTATATTGCATGTTGACCCCCCTATTTGTCGAATCATACCGAACAAAGTATATCACAGTTATTAGGAGATTAATATATGTAAAAATAAAGGATGTTTTCTGAAAATGTTTATTACTCTTAGTTATAACTTCGGATAATGTAGGAAAAGGTTTAAAATCTATAAATACTTTCTTAATGCAAGTAAAAAAGATGCCATTTTATTGTTTATCATGGCATCATTTTTATTAAACTGTCATTCATTTTATGATTCTTCAACCGATTAGCTGTTTGATACAGACTTTTCTATTACATCTTCTCCTACAATCAAATCAAAATAGTCAAGCGGCAATGCATCCTCTGTGGTTTCAAATGTCATATTTAAGAAAACTTTAGCAATGGCCCTTTCACGTGCCTGACTCTCTCCTGAACCATAGACGTCTGCCACCGCACTAATTCCCTCAAATATAGCTGCCATTTTTTCAGCAATTTTTTTAGGGTACATAAGACGAGTTTGTTCATCCATCTGTTGAATTTTTTTAATGAAATTTTCCAAATCGTATATCGCAGTAATTAATGGCTCTGTGAGCTCACCACTAGGAAGTGTTTCGAGCTGCTCCTTCATTTCTTGTACGAATACATCGTGAATCTGGAACTTCTCCATAAGTCGCATGACTTCTAATCCAAGTATGTTCGCAGTTCCTTCCCAAACCGTCAGCACTTGGGCATCACGCAACAGCCTTGGTGTTACAAAGTCTTCGATATACCCATTACCGCCATGCATTTCAATCGCTTCATGGCAAAAATCAATCGATTGTTCTGCTGTTTCTTTTTTCAAAATGGCAATATACAGACGTAAGAGAGCCTGTTCATTCGTTGTCGCACTTGAATTCTTTTGCATAACTTTATCAAACAGATTAATTAGCTTAAATGTAGAACTTGTCTCAACTTCCAGCTTTACCGCCAGTTGAACTAATGTTTCCTGAACCATCGGATATGCAGTCAGTTTATTTCCAAAAGCCTCTCGGTCCATCGCGTAGCCTTTTGCCTCTGTGTATGCTCTGCGCATAATTCCTAATGATGCTACAGCATTACAGACACGCGACAGATTTAGGGCTTCCATCATATACTTGAATCCCTTTTCGGCATCCCCTACTAAATACCCTTTTGCGCCATCAAGTTCAACTTCAGCTGACGGTACTGCTCTTACACCTAGTTTATCTTTCAACCGGCGGATGGTAATATTGTTATCCTCCCATGGTACAAGGAACAGGCTTAAACCTTTTGTTCCAGGCTGTGATCCTTTCACTCTTGCAAGCACCATTGCTACGCCACACATGCCGGCATTACTTGCAAAATATTTTTCCCCTTGAAGTGTGTAATAACCGTCTTGTTCAATCGCTTCCACCTCATTAGCACCTACATCAGATCCACCCTGACGTTCTGTCAGAAAAGTGGCCCCTTCAAATAATTCCACGTCCCCCGTTGCTAAAACATGTGGAAGAAATTTATCCTTTAATGCCTGATCAGCATAATGATCAATCAAATATGCAGTGGCCATTGTAAGTGTGACAGGGCAATAAAACCCTGGTTCTGCCTGTGATAATAAATACCCTTGAGCAAATGAATAAAGATAATTACCCTGACGCCCCAGTTCCGGAATTTCTTTATGAACATAGCCGACAATACCAGTATCATAGGTTTCTTTTACAGTCTGCTTATAACCTTCATTTACCCAAACGCGCGAAATATCATTGCCCATTTTGTCGTATTTTACTAATTTTGGCTGACCCTCACGATCTGTGTGGACTGCACGTTCATCAATGGCTGTAGAGACTCTTTCTCCAAATTCGGTCAGCGACTCATTAGCATACCGAAAAAAATCCGCAGGCAAATTATCTTTTAGGATGGCCTGAATTTTTTTATCTGTTGTGTAAAAATTGTTCACTTAACTTACCTCCCCGCTATTGTGTTCACGTAGCTTATTCTTCAATAATTTACCGGTCATATTTCGTGGCAGCGCTTCCAATTCTTCGTATAATCGAGGTATTTTATATGATGCAGCTTTATTCTTTAAAAAGTCGTTAAAGGTAGTTTCCAGATTACTAACTTTATCATTTAATACAACAAATGCTTTAACCGTCTCGCCCCACTCCGGATTCGGGATACCAACCATTGCAACATCAGCTATTGCTGGGTGTTCCATCAATATTTTTTCCACCTCATTCGGATAGATGTTTACGCCACCTGAAATAATAATATCTTTTTTACGATCGACTACCTAGAAATAACCATCTTCATCTTGTTTAGCGATGCTTCTTAGTATCGAATAGTACTGTTTAACACATGAAAATATGCAGCAACTTCCGAAATTGTATATGTCTTTTCCATTCACTCCCTCCTCGTGTAATTACAATAGTCTTTAAATTTAGTTTACCATTAACGTTAACGTAAAGTGCAATAAAATTTAGAGGAATGACGATGGTACTGTTTACTAGCTATTTCGGTGAGTCGAGTCCTGGCTTCCTTGCGGGGATTCGGGGCTCCTTCTGTTGATTCAACATCTCCTTCTGGCGATTCACGCCCTCCTTCTGTTGATTCACACCCTACTTCTCGCGATTCACGCCCTCCTTCTCGCGATTCACGCCCTCCTTCTGTTGATTCAGCCCTTCCTTCTGTTGATTCACGCCCTCCTTCTCGTGATTCACGCCCTTCTTCTCGCGATTCACACCTTCCTTCTCGCGATTCACGCCCTCCTTCTGTTGATTCAGCCCTTCCTTCTGTTGATTCACGCCCTCCTTCTCGCGATTCACGCCTTTCTTCTGGCGATTCACGCCCTCCTTCTGTTGATTCACGCCCTCCTTCTCGCGATTCACACCTTCCTTCTCGCGATTCACACCTTCCTTCTCGCGATTCACACCTTCCTTCTCGCGATTCACACCCTCCTTCTGTTGATTCACGCCCTTCTTCTGTTGATTCATACCGACATTCAGCCAGGACTTATACATTTCAAATGTTATTATTCACATTTCAGACACAAATTGCAGAAGGAAATTACAGATGGATGGAGAAATTATATTATTAGAAATATAAGGAGGTGAAATTTTGTTCGAAAATTATAGAAAAAAATCATACGATCTGTTAATTTATGAGGCATTGCTGCGACGGCTTAAGGGAAATTTTTGGTTTAATGACAAAATCATTACTGGGTATAAAAAAGAGAAGGCAGGATATGACGGCGAAAGAGCTGTTGATTATACAATTTCCACATTTCGAAGTAATGATTTTGTTATCCTCAAAGGATTACGTTTGAATAACCCCCCATTTTATTTTCAAATTGACACACTTATCCTCACAAAAAAATTCATTTGTATCCTGGAAATAAAAAACTATAAAGGCATATTCAGCTATGATTCTAAACAACATCAGCTAACTCAGAAAGTGAATGGTAAGACAAAATCTTACAAAGACCCTATCTTGCAGGCAGAAGCTCAAAAGAATCATTTAAAGACATGGCTTGTACATCACGGATTTTTTAATCTACCAATTGAAACGCTTGTCGTAGTTGCATATCCTTCCACTATCATTGAAAATATGCATCAGGATGCATCGGTATATAATAAAATTATTCATACAGCAAGTTTGCAACTCCAAATAGAGAGACTGAATAACCTTTATCTAAAGGATTCAATGAACATTTCATCAGTACATGAAATTGGCAGACAACTTCAACAGTCGGATGAGCCACTTCGAACAAATATCGTTCAACAATTCGGTTTTAATGAGCATCATTTTAAAGAAGGGGTTCTATGTACGAACTGCAACAAGTCACCAATGAAAAGGCTTTATAAAAAATGGCTTTGTCCAGAATGTCAAAACACTGATGCGAAAGCCCATGAACAAGTCATATTTGATTATTTTCTTATTCATGGAGACACGATTACTAACAGTCAATGCCAGCAAATTCTTAAAATTAAATCGTCGCGAACACCTCATACATTACTAACCGGGATGGATCTTAGAAAATCAGGTAATAACAGGACAAGAAATTACCATGCCCCGGCCTCTCAATGCTACCCGCAGAAATCATATATTCCAGCAAACAGACTCATGAGAATACAACAGGAAAGCCCCAATTGAAGGAACTGCCTTCCATCCAACCTCCCATCCCAATGTAAAAAATCCGGCTGAGTAAAATTTACTCAACCGGATTTACTGCTTCATATAGTAACTGTTCCAGTTCGGCTGTATAGCTCTCTTTTTGAGCAGCATTCCAATTTAATGCTTCTGCCATATATTCAATAACCTTATCCTTATATGTCCTTACGAAAGCGATATCGAAAAATAATGCTCCGGTTCGCCGTACAAAAAAGTCAACTGGTTTAAAAATCATTTCATGCTCAAGCGCATAGGTTAGCTCGGCAAAAACAACGTGATCAATCCCAGCTTCTTCTGCAGTTGGCTTTTCTCCTTGATAAAATTCAAAAACTTTATCAATATTTGCTCCATATTTTTGAATTAAGAATTGTGCAGTATCTTCATCGATTCCCAATGCAATTGCCTCGGCAACTTTACGATCCCTGAAGCGGTCAAATCCTTTTGAGCCGCCAACTTCACCACCAGAAATAGGGAGATGCTCTGTATCAGAATCAGAATAAAGGATTCCATCTTCTTTTTTCAGCTGTTCAACAATTGTGTTAACAGCCTCTTCCGCCATTTTACGATAACCTGTTAATTTTCCACCAGCCATTGAAATAAGACCGGACTCAGAAATGAAGATTTCATCTTTCCGGGAAATTTCACCTGGATCCTTTCCGTCTTCAGCAATTAATGGCCTTAATCCTGCATAACTTGATTCAACGTCTTCTATCGTCATATCCAATGAAGGAAACATAAAATTAATTGTATCAAGCAAATAATCACGATCATCTACAGTCATAGTTGGATGTGATATATCCCCTTCATAGCTTGTGTCGGTAGTTCCTACATAAGTAACTTTGTTTCGTGGTATGGCAAAAATCATTCGCCCATCTGGTGCATCAAAATATATGGCTTGCTGTAATGGGAATCTGTCTTTTGAAAACACTAAGTGGACCCCTTTTGTTAACTGCAGTGATTTCCCTTGTTTGGATCCATCGATTTCACGCAGGTTATCCACCCACGGTCCACCAGCATTAATTATTTTTTTAGCATATACTTTATGTGTTTCACCACTGATCTGGTCCTCGACTACTGCACCTTCAATTTTTCCGGATTTATAAATAAAATCAACGACTTTCGCATAATTAATGGCATGTGCACCTATTTCAACTGCCTTTTTCATTACTTCAATCGTGAGTCGTGCATCATCTGTTTTGTATTCTACGTAGTACCCTGCACCTTTAAGGTTCTTTTGCTTTACAAGTGGTTCTTTTTCCAGTGCTTGTTCTGGTTTTAACATTTTCCTGCGCTCGTCTTTCTTTACCCCTGCCAAGAAATCATAGACACGTAATCCAATTCTTGTTGTAAATGGTCCGAAGTTTCCCCCTTGATAAAATGGTAACATCATCCATTCAGGGGTTGTAACATGTGGCCCATTTTCATACACAATTTCCCGTTCCTTTCCGACCTCAGCAACCATCTTAACCTCATACTGCTTCAAGTATCTAAGACCGCCATGAACAAGCTTGGTCGAGCGACTTGAGGTACCAGCGGCAAAATCCTGCATCTCGACAACTGCAGTCTTTAACCCACGCGTAACCGAGTCCAATGCGATTCCTGCACCAGTAATACCTCCGCCAATCACTAGTACATCAAGTTTTTCATCCTCTAGTTGTTGAAAAGCTCCCTCTCTATGGTAACTTGAAAAAGTTGACATAATAATTCACTCTCCTTAAAATCCATGTATTACTATCCTTATAAAAGCCGTTACATATATACTAAAAAAAAAGAAACCACAAAAATAAACTAATGAACTCTACTAATCATCAGCAAATTTGTGGTTTCTCCGTTTCTCCGACACATCTATTAACTTAATTATATTTTAGCACAATACTTCAAAATACGTAAAGCATTTTCAGCCACGCGATATTCCTTTTTACCCAAACTCCTTCATGATAGCATAATACACATCATTAAGATCCTTTCCCATGCCGGATTCAACAGCCGCCACATATGCTCCTTCAAGTAATGGGGCTTCTATTATTTTGATATCATCTATTTCCGTCATTTCAAGAGCAACTTCAGCATTCATCTTTGCACTTCCAATATCATAAAACAACAATACTCCGTTCCCGCTATTTGCACGATCTATAGCCAACTGTATCTTTTCAATACTTGTTCCAATATCATTTTCGTCCGTACCACCAGCAATTTCTATAGGTACTTCCTTAATCACTTGGCGGATAATATCTTTTATTCCCTCAGCCACTTTATTACTATGCGAAATCAATACGATACCGACATAAGACATTACTTTTCACCTTCTTTAATCACTTCAGATAATGCCTCAAATATATAAAAGGACGTAGCCGCACCTGGATCGATGTGCCCAATTGATTTTTCTTTGAAATAAGCTGCTCTTCCTTTAGTTGCCATAATATCCTTTGTGTTATCCATGGCATTCTTTGCTTCACCTGCTATTTCACCTGCTTTAAATCGATCGACTCTTTTAAAGTACTCAACCATTGGCGACCATACATCAATAAGTGTCTTCTCACCTTCCACAGCCTTACCTCGCTGTTTGACACCATTAACCGCTTCTTCTAACATCCTTGTAATGTTATCATGATCGATCGTATCACTCCCTTTTGCTGCCAAGGACATTTTTAGAAACGCCGTCCCAAATAATGGACCAGATGCACCACCGACTTTAGACATTAATGTCATAGCTACATCTTTTAATAAGTCAGCGACATTTTCATAGTCCTCCATCGTAATTTTATTGGTTACTTCCTGGAATCCACGTGCCATGTTTATCCCGTGATCACCGTCTCCAATTGGTTGATCGAGTGTTGTTAGATATTCTTTATTGTCTTGGATTTTTTTATTAATCCTTTTCATCCATTCAACTACTTCGTTTACTTGTAATCTCATTTTTCAACCCCCTTTAGATACGGAAGGCAGGTGCTGTCGACTCTACATTAAGATACGTTTTTATCTCATCGTCCAGCTTTAATAATGATACTGAACAGCCTGCCATTTCTAATGATGTCATATATTCACCCACAAACGTTTTGTAAACCTTGACTCCTTCTTTCTTCAAAATCTCTTGCACGCTTTTATTCACGATATAAAGTTCCATTTCAGGTGTTGCACCTAGCCCATTTATCATGACTGCAACATCACTACCTGAGAAATCCTTATCATTTAAAATTCTCTCGGTAAGTTCTTGGGCAACTTCATGAGCAGTAGCCATTTTCTTTCGTTCAATACCTGGTTCGCCATGGATACCAATTCCTATTTCCATTTCATTATCATCCAATTGGAAACTAGGTTTCCCTGCAGCAGGCACAATACAAGATGTAAGAGCCATACCCATTGAGCGAACATTTTCAACTACTTTTTCGGAAACAGCTTTTACTTCTTGTAGTGATCCCCCTTGTTCAGCCATCGCGCCTGCGATCTTATGAACAAATACAGTTCCTGCAATCCCTCTTCTTCCAGTAGTAAATGAGCTATCTTCAACTGCAACATCATCATTTACAACTACTTTTTCAACTTCAATTCCCTCTGCCTCTGCCAGCTCTGCAGCCATCTCAAAATTAATCACATCACCGGTGTAATTCTTAATGACTAGAAACACACCCTTACCACCATCAACTGCTTTAATTGCTTCAAGCACTTGATCAGGGGTTGGAGATGTAAAAACTTCTCCCGATACTGCAGCATCAAGCATTCCTTTTCCTATATAGCCAGCATGCGCTGGTTCATGACCACTTCCTCCACCACTCACTATCCCAACCTTATTAGATACAGGTGCATCTTTCCTGGTGATTACAGTAGTTTCAGGTAGCTGTTTAACATCGTTTGGATATGCTGCTGCAATTCCTTCAACCATCTCTTGCAAAGCACTATCTGGATTATTAATAATTTTTTTCATAATTTACACCCTCCACTATTCTGATAAAAAAAGAGAGAAATTCACATAGACCCATCTGGTTATTATGACTTCTCTCCTTTTAATAAATTACTTAAATTTTCTTGTTGCTTCTACAGCTTTCTGCCAGCCGCCATATAACGTGTCACGTTCACTCTTTTCCATATTTTGATTGAACATTTGATCTGTCTTCCATTGTGAAGCGATTTCCTCTTTGTCTTTCCAGTACCCAACTGCCAAGCCAGCTAGATATGCTGCGCCTAATGCCGTAGTCTCCTGAACTACAGGACGTTCAACTGGTACACCTAAAACATCACTTTGGAACTGCATGAGGAAATTATTCTTCACCGCTCCACCATCTACACGAAGTGTTTTAAGATTGATCCCAGAATCTGCAATCATCGCATCCAATACATCTTTTGTTTGATAGGCAAGTGATTCAAGTGTTGCACGAATAAAATGTTCCTTTGTAGTTCCACGTGTTAGACCAAAAACGGCACCTCTTGCATCACTGTCCCAATATGGAGTACCTAGTCCAACAAAGGCAGGCACCATATAAACCCCATCTGTAGAGTCCACTTTTTTTGCTAATTCTTCTGTCTGGGGTGCATTTTCAATAATTTTCAGTCCGTCACGCAGCCATTGTATTGCTGAACCCGCTACAAAAATACTACCTTCTAACGCATATTCAACTTTACCGTCAACGCCCCAGGCCAATGTTGTTAGCAAACCATTGGCAGATTTCACACCTTCTTCGCCAGTGTTCATTAACATGAAACAGCCTGTACCATATGTGTTCTTCGCCATACCTTTGTCAAAACAGGCTTGCCCAAATAATGCTGCTTGCTGATCACCCGCAATTCCTGCAATTGGAACTTCATGTCCAAAGAAATGATAATCAACTGTATTAGCATAGACCTCTGAAGATTGTTTAACTTCTGGTAGCATACTTTTCGGTACATTTAAAATCTTAAGTAGTTCATCATCCCATTTAAGATCATATATGTTGAACATTAAAGTTCTGGATGCATTCGAGTAATCGGTAATATGTGTTTTTCCACCAGAAAGTTTATGAACTATCCATGTATCCATTGTACCGAATAATAGGTCACCATTTTCCGCCTTCTCTCTTGCACCTTCCACATTATCCAAAATCCATTTCACCTTGGTACCAGAGAAATAAGGGTCTAACAATAAACCAGTTTTTTCTCTGAACAATTCATTGTAATCCTTCGCACGTAATTCTTTACATATATCCTCTGTCTGTCGAGATTGCCAAACAATAGCTTTATAGATTGGTTTTCCAGTATTTTTGTCCCAAACCACCGTAGTTTCTCGTTGATTTGTTATACCAATACCAGCAATCTGGCTAGGATCAACATCCGATTTTCGTAATACTTCTGCAATACATGCAAGAACTGAAGTCCATATTTCATTTGCATCATGCTCTACCCAACCTGGCTTTGGAAAGAACTGTTCAAACTCTTTTTGAGCTGTTTCCACAATTGCACCATTATGATCAAATAGAATTGCTCGTGAACTTGTTGTACCTTGATCTAACGATAAAATATACTCTTTTTTCATAGTTAAATTCCTCCTTAGCTAATTTTCTTCTCAACATTGTCTGCAACTGTATTCCCTTTTTTCAGTTCTGCACTAGTAGCACCAAATAAAATTACAGCAATAATCACACTTAACACCCAAAATACTGCTGAATATTCGCCTAAAAATATTGCCCGATAGAATACAGCACCATAAACACCACCGAGAATAGGTCCTACGATAGGAACCCAACTGTATTTCCAATCAGAACCGCCTTTTCCTGGTATAGGAAGTAATGCGTGGGCAATTCTTGGACCCAGGTCACGCGCAGGATTAATAGCATATCCAGTAGCTCCACCTAGTGACATACCAATCGCAACAATCAACAAACCAACAATTAGCGGGTTCAAACCTTCCGTAAATTCGTTTGCACCAATAAACATTAACCCCATTAGCAGAATAAAAGTTCCAATTATCTCACTAACTAAATTGGAAAAGGGACTTCGTACGGCAGGGTCGGTTGAAAATACTGCTAATTTTGCACCTTGATCCTTTGTCTCTTTCCAATGTGGTAGATAATTTAAAAAGACTATAACAGCACCAATGAATGCCCCAACCATTTGAGCGGATATATACATTGGAACCTTAGACCAAGGAAACTCCCCTGCAGCCGCAAATCCAAGTGTAACTGCAGGATTTATGTGTGCTCCAGTAAAACTACCAACAGCATATACCCCCATTGTCACACCAAGACCCCAGCCAATTGTAATAACTACCCAACCTGCGTCTTCTGCTTTTGATTTCTTTAATACAACTCCACCAACTACTCCTCCCCCCAGGATTATAAGAATCATCGTACCAATTACTTCAGCTAAAAACTCTGGCAATTTAAACAGCTCCCCTTTATTAAATTATTAAGCTAGAAAACGTGGAGTGGATTTGAGTAGATTAATAGATAGCACGAAAAAGACCCACACTGCAATAAGCGTACTTCTTTCAAAGTACTGTTGCAGCGTGGGTCTCCATGTCTCCACCACGTTCTTAACTTGTTGAATATATCTTACCTGAATATGTAACCGCTGTCAATAGTTTTTTTACAATTTAATTTATTGTAGTTTTGATTATGTCCTAATCATTCCATGTGGGTCAATTAAAATTTTTTCAAAGTGCCACAATCAAATTGCTTACAACTATCCTAGGCTTGACCTGGCGGGATTGATATAGAATTTACTATCGTTGAGCACAAGCAAGACACTATGTCTGTCGTAACAACCTTAATAATAACCCTGTCTATATCTTCTGCAAACTTTCAGTGGGGTCACCCTAGGGTCTTCCCATAAAATCAATCCGTATAACTTGCATCCTATACCTCAACTTCTCCTGGTCCGACATACACTATCGCCTTTTTATTCATATAAGTTTCACATAAAGTTATTATACGTCTTATCATTTAATCAAAAATAAGTACTTATAACATAATATTTGGAATATTTTGCAGGTAAAATTAAGAAGTCCATAGTTTAGTATTCGAGGTGGATACTGCAATAGCTCCTGCACCCAATACATCAGATACTTCTTCTTCTTTATTTATAAGACCACCTGCTATGACAGGGATATTACTTTCCTGACTAATCTTTTCGACGATACTTGTCATAAGACCAGGTAACACTTCAATACAATCAGGCTTAAAACGGTCAACTAATTTAAGGTTATGATCAAGTGCCATACTATCCAATAAAAACATGCGCTGTATAGCTAGTAACTTATGTTTTTTTGCAAGTTTTATTATGTTTCCTCTAGTTGATAATATTCCATCTGGCTTTATTTCACGCACCATATACTCCATTCCATATTCATCTGCCTTTAAACCTTGAATCAAATCAAAATGTACTAGTACCATTTTATTTGAACGTCTGGTATATTCAACTAAACTCTTCAGTTGGGATAGTCGAGTCTCTAGTAAAACAATAGAGTCATGACTTGATTTTATTGCTTTATCAAAGTCTTTCATATTTCTTACTGCAGGTAAAACACCTTTTGGTATTTCCATTTTTAATACCTCCATGGACTTTATTCCCTACCCATCTGCTTATCCATCTCTTCCTTTGTATAAATAAGCTGCATTGGATTGCCCCCGACAAATACGCCTGGCGGAACATCCTTATTTACGAGTGTTCCTGCTGATACCACTGCGCCATCACCAATTGATACGCCTGGAAGAATAGTGGCGTTTGCTCCTATTAACACCTCATCACCTATGATAACTTCACCAATTCGGTACTCTTTTATCAAGTACTCATGCGCTAATATAGTTGTATTATATCCGATTATACTATTAGCACCGACGTTTATTTTTTCCGGGAACATAACATCAGGCATTACCATAAGTGCAAATGCCGTTTGCTTCCCTACCTTCATTCGTAAAAACGTGCGATAGAGCCAATTCTTCATACCTAAAAATGGAGTGTACCGAGCTAGCTGAATGACAATAAAGTTTTTTGCCACCTTCCAGAATGACACTGTTTTATATATTTGCCACAGCGAGTTGGCATGGCTAACTGGATATCGATTGGTTTTGCGCATTACTCACACTCCCAATATTTTGAGCAGATCCTGCATATCATCTAGCATATATGTTGGCTTATACTCGGATAACTTTTCCTTGCCTTTTAAGGACCATGCAACTCCAGCCGTTTGAACACCTGCATTTTTACCTGCATCAATGTCATGATGATTATCCCCTACCATAAGTGTTGAGTTGGCAGATGCATCTAATTCCTGCATAGCTTTTAAAACGGGCTCAGGATGTGGTTTCGCATTGGTGACATCGTCTAAAGTAATAACAGTTTCAAAATACTTAGACAAACCAGTAGCTTTTAGCCCCATTTCAACCGTTCGATTCATTTTGGTTGTAACGATTCCAATATTAAAATTTTCCTTTTTAAGCTGATCGATCGTATCAACAACATTTGGAAAAGCTGTAACATAGTTATCATGGTGGTACAAATTATGCTCCCGGTATGTTTCAACCATTGCCTCAACCTGATCAGGATCAATCTGATGGAATGTGTCTTTTAAAGGTGGTCCGATAAATTCAATAGCTTCTTTACGGGAAAGTTCTCTTCCATAGTTTTTAAATGTATGCATGAACGATGCAATAATCAATTCATTCGTATCAATTAGAGTACCGTCAAGATCAAAGAGTATTGTATGAATGTTCATGAGATGTGTCCTTTCCTTTCCGATTATCAATGCGCCGCCAAATAAACGCTACACTTGCGGTTAATAGTATTGCCGTTACCAAGCGAATTAAAAGTAGTGGTAGGACAGGAATACCAAGCGGAATAAATATTAACGTATCCTCCACTACCGCATGGCAGGAAACTAGGAAGATTAAAGCCAGATACATATCTCGCCGCGTTACGCCATCTTCTTCCACCGCTTGAATCATAAGGCCCGCACCATATGCAAGGCCAATAGTCAGTCCAGCTACTAGTGTCATTGATGTATTCTTTTCCATACCAAGCATCCTGGTGAATGGAGCAAATTTATTTGAAAAAATAGTTAGCCAGCCTTTTTCACGCAAATACTGCATGACTAGCATGAGCGGAATAACGATTAATGCCAGCTGCGCGACTGCTACAATAGCAGTTTGAAATCCCTGCAGCATAATTTCATTCCAGCCATTGAGTTCGACACTTGAATCAGAAATGAGACCATATTGCGCGTGTTCAGCCCCACCATTCCATAGCAGATTAATTGTTATTGCCGAAATAAGTGCCAATGACATCCGAATTCCCGAAATAAGCCACCAGCTTACACCAACTCTTGAAGCCACTGTCGATTCGATAAATAGGTTATGCGAAAAAGACAGCATTACAGCTAATATGAAAACTTCTTTTATCGTAAAATCAAACGATACAATCGCAGCAATCCCAGCGTATAAATTTAGAGAATTCCCCAATACCAATGGCACTGCTGCCTCTCCACTTAACCCAAGCAAACCCATAATAGGGCTAATCTGGTCAATAATCCATGGCAGTACCGGTGTATGTTGTAAAATGGTCACAATTAATGTAATTGGAAAAATAACTTTTCCTAAAGTCCATGTAACTCGAAAACCTTGTTGCATGCCACGGTTAAAAATCCCAGCCAATCATTCATCCCTCTTTTCAGTTACTTCTTCTTCGTTATTTTTTTACCATCATAATGCTTTTTAGCCCTACCTGTTTTACGACGATAAACAATTACCGCTATCCCTATAAGAATAATAGCAACCGAGATAAGCTGTGCTACACGGAAAGGACCGAAATATAGACTGTCAGTCCGCATTCCTTCAATAAAGAAACGCCCAACTGAATATGCCATCAGGTAACTTATGAATACTTCACCACGCAATGGGTTTTTACGACGTAACACTAGTAAGAAAATGAGTACAACTATATTCCAAAATGATTCATATAAGAATGTTGGGTGATACATCACACCATCAATACACATTTGATTCATAATGAAATCAGGTAAATACTGATGAAAGCTATTATATGTAGTTTCAGATAGTGGTCCCCCATGTGCTTCCTGGTTCATAAAGTTTCCCCAGCGACCTATAGCCTGTCCAAGTATTAAACTTGGTGCTGCAATATCAGCCAGTTGCCAAAATGAAACTTTCTTCACGCGAGCGTATACAATTGCTGTCAGCACAGCCCCAATTAGGGCACCGTGAATTGCTATTCCGCCTTCCCAGATTGCAAAGACATCCCACCAAGAACCACCTGTATAACGATCCCATTCAAAAATCACATAGTATATACGAGCAAAAATAATTGAAATAGGAATAGCAAATACAATCAAATCCACCATCAAATCTTTTTGCAGGCCTAATCGATCCGATTCTTTAGTGGCTAAGTACAACCCTATAAACGCTCCCACTGCAATAATTACGCCATACCAATAAATAGTTAATGGACCTAAATCAAGAAAAATACGATCCATCGCTGGTGCACTACAACTCAATCCAATCACTCCTATTCATCTGTTGATTCATCTTTTTCCTGATCAATCATCGTTGTAAGCCTATCAGAAAATTCTTCAGCAGCATTTACGCCCATTCGTTTTAACCTGAAATTCATCGCTGCAACTTCAATAATAACAGCAAGGTTTCGCCCTGGCCGAACCGGAATCGTAGCTTTTGGAAGATGTACATCCATTATTTTCATTGTTTCTTCGTCCAAACCTAAACGGTCATACTGTTTTTGCTCATCCCAAAGTTCCAGGTTTATAATCAGTGATATTTTCTTAAAGCTTCTTACTGAACCCGCACCGAAAAGAGTCATAACATTGATAATACCAAGTCCGCGAATTTCCAGTAGATGCTCGATTAATGGTGGTGGATTACCAATTAAACTATCATAGTCCTCTTGGCGGATTTCCACACTATCATCAGCAATGAGACGATGTCCTCGCTTAACTAACTCAAGTGCGGTCTCACTCTTACCAACACCGCTTTGTCCAGTTATCAGCACACCTACACCATTAATATCGACTAACACACCGTGTATTGCAGTAAACGGGGCAAACTTTGCTTCGAGATAATTGGTGAGTCTGCTTATGACTCGAGTTGTTTTACGTGGAGAGTGTAAAATTGGTACACCTGATGCATTCGCAGCCTCAAGCAGTACCTCTGGAATATCCATTCCGCGTGAAACGACAATCCCCGGGGTTATATCCGTGCATAATTGTTCCGCGCGACTTCTTTTATTTTCATCTGTCAGATCCAGAAAATATGCCATTTCTGTTTTTCCTACTAACTGCAGCCGTTCCTTAGGATAATACTTAAAGTATCCTGTCATCTCAATTCCTGGACGGGAAATATCGCTCGTAGTAATTTCTCTATGTATCCCATCTTCCCCAGCAACCAAGGTCAGATTAAAATTTTCCAGTAAATCTTTCGTACGGACTTTAACCATCTATAGAAACCTCCAATAGTATGCACAATAACTGATTTTCATTGTAGCATATTTTTGGTTGTTGAAGTATCGGTAAAGTTTGATAAAGGTAATTTTCTAAAAGTTTATTGTTACAAAAGATATTAACTGTGACGTAATGCGGGAAAACACTAGAGTGATACGACACCGCCCCGGAAATACACTACGCTTTCTGCGGGTAACGCTTCAGCTTCCTCGGATGCACAAACCGCTTCCTGCTGTTGCTTTTCTCACAGGAGGCTCCGTGAATTTCCTGCGCTGGGTTTTGTTCACTTAAAAACTAACAAACGGACATGAATAACCATTTAAACCAGCAGTTGGAATATGCGAGACTCCTGTGGGAGAGCGAGCCTAAGAGACCCCACAGTGAGCGATACTCGCGATCGAGGCAGACTACAGTACGCCACGTCCTGTGGCAACGGCTGCACCAGCACATCCTATGCGTCGGAGGCTCGTGGTGAGCCCACGGCTAGGGAAGACACTGTGAAAGCTTCTGCTTGAACAGATGTCGCCTTTGTACCCGGTTACCCGGAGGCGAGTATATTCCAGCTGCGTGGCCAGAGAGCCGCACTGAACGGTTACCATTAGTCTGTGTCACATTTTATATCAACTGTTAGGGTTGTGCTAACGAGCAACAAAATCCCTGAAAGGAAACTTGATATGAGTCGAACGAAAAAAATCGCAGGATATACCTGCGATTTCAAGGTTTATTTCATTGTGTCCTTTACTAACCTATTTAGTAGTAAGTTTAAAATTGAAATAATCACCGCAGCAATAATTGCCGTTCCAAATCCTACTATAACAAACGAAGCATCGATTATAGATTGAGTAATCATTAACGTTATTGCATTGATGACGAATAGAAATAAACCAAGTGTTAAGAAAGTAATGGGGAGAGTTAATACAACTAAAACTGGTTTAACAATCATATTTAAAATGGCCAAAATAACACTTGCCAAAATAGCTGTGCCGAAGCCTTCCAGCTGAAAGCCTTCAAATAGCTGAGCTACTGCAATTAATGCAACTGCATTTAAAAATATCGATAAAAACCAGCGAAGCAGCATTAACGCACCTCCCCTTCTTTCGGAATAATGATCATAGCAATTAAGTAAATAAATATTGCTCCTCCACCTAAAAATATACCAGCTACGAATAATAGGCGGACAATTGTCGAATCAATACCAAAGTATTCACCAAGCCCACCACAAACTCCGCCAATCATAGCATCGGACTTTGAACGGAATAATTTTCTGCTCATTATGGAGCCTCCTTAATAGTTGTTAGTCAAATTTCCAAATATAAAAATGCTCTTTTCCTAACCGTTTTTTCGCTTCCTCTTTAAGATCATCATCCAGTTCAGGGTTTTCTTTAAATTTGTTTAGTATCCCGCTTGCCTGAGACTCATGGGCCAGAATAGCATCCATCTTCTGGTCAAAAAACGGTGTTACATCATTCTTAACATCCGGCTCCCCCAGTTCCTCGACATAATTATTTGTGATAGGCTGTGCCCACACTGTTGGACGATCCCGAGGAGACATTAGCCTGACAGCCTCAATAGCTGCAGCACCAAGCGCATCATGATCTGGATGTACGGCACGCTCTGGGTAATGCGTAATTACTAAGCTGGGATTAACCTCTTCAAGGAGTCCTTTTAGGTGCTCGGCAACTTCACGTCTGTCTTCAAACTCAAGTGTTTTATCACGGTAACCCAGCATTCGTAAATTAATATCAAGTCGTTTACAAGCATTAATTAACTCTTCTTTGCGAATTTCCGGTAGTGTCTCCCGATTGGCGAAGGTTGGGGAACCCATATTTCTTCCCATTTCACCTAGTGTTCCACAAAAATATGTCACCGGAACACCCTGTTCACGATATTTCGTAATGGTCCCGGCAGCACCAAATGACTCATCATCTGGATGAGGATAAATTACAACAACATGTTTTTCCAATTACATTCACCTAGCCTTTAGATTAGTAGCGAAATGGTGTTTCGCTGATTTGAAGTGATACCATTAACCGACCTTCACGATCATGACCAGCAAGTAAAAGCTGGTTATCACCATGAATTGTCCAATCTGTTAAACCTTCCGCATAAATCCAGCCGATCTCCATTTTTAATCCCACCCGGTACGTCTTACCGTTTCCTACGATTTTAGCTTGGGAAAAATTCACTTTCGCATTACGGATGTATGCTCCTACATTATATGCCTTATCATCAAAATGGCTAGCATAAGCACCATTGGTTGTTTCTAAATGAACATAAACATCTTTATTCGAAAAATCATCTAATAGATTTTGCATTTCTTGAATTTCAATTGGTTTCATCAACAAGTTCCTCCCTAGCACCTTCTTATTTAACCTTACCTAAACGTTGTAAACGCGTCAAAAATTTTGACCATGGATAGAATTTATCATATTTATATTAGGATTCAGTCCATCTGTTGAAAATTCCTCTTATCTGCCGATGTTTCTTCCCTCCTCTGATGATATTCCTGTTCCCCTTCCGATATTCAACCCTTCTGTTACAACAACAAAATAGGGTAGCAAGCCTTGCCGCAACTCACTACCCTACGTTTTATTTTGAAGCAACCTTCTCTCGCTTCTCAAAATCTGCTTCCATACGTTTTCGGTCGCGTTCCAATACAGGCTTCAAATAATGTCCTGTATAGGAATGCTCGGCATCTGCTATTTCCTCAGGTGTTCCCGTTGCAATAATTTCCCCGCCACGGGCGCCACCCTCTGGTCCGAGGTCGATTATATGATCAGCTGTCTTCACCACATCCATGTTATGTTCAATAATCAACACAGAATCACCATTATCAACCAGCCGTTGCAGTACACTCAGCAATCGTTTTATATCATCAACATGCAATCCGGTTGTTGGTTCATCCAGAATGTAAAATGATTTGCCTTCTGAACGTTTATGGAGTTCACTCGCCAATTTGACCCGTTGTGCCTCACCACCGGATAACGTTGTCGCAGGCTGCCCAAGCTTAATATAGCCAAGTCCTACATCATTAATTGTTTGCAGTTTCCGTTTTATTTTCGGGATGTTTGCGAAAAAGTCCAACGCTTCTTCAATTGTCATTTCAAGCACTTCTGAAATATTTTTCCCCTTATATTTCACTTCCAGAGTTTCCCGATTATAACGCTTTCCATGACATACTTCACAAGGTACATATACATCCGGCAGAAAATGCATTTCAATTTTGATAATGCCATCGCCGCGACATGCCTCACAGCGACCTCCTTTCACATTAAAACTGAAGCGTCCTTTTTTATAGCCACGTACCTTAGCCTCATTTGTTTGGGCAAAGACATCACGAACATTATCAAATACACCTGTATAAGTTGCCGGATTCGAACGTGGCGTCCGTCCAATAGGCGCTTGATTAATATCGATAATCTTTTCAACATGTTTAATGCCGTTGATTTTTTTATGGTTTCCAGGTTTAAGTTTTGCACGGTTAAGTTGTTTAGCTAATGATTTATATAAAATATCATTTACCAATGTACTTTTACCAGACCCTGAGACACCTGTAACAACAGTAAGCAGCCCAATTGGAAACTTAGCTGTAACATTTTTCAGGTTATTTTCTTTTGCACCTACTATCTCGATATTACGTTTCGAACGCTTGCGGCGCTTTAATGGCAATGGAACATACATATCACCAGCCAAGTACTTACCGGTCAGCGATTTTTTATTTTCCATCACTTTTTCAGGTGGACCACTTGCAACTATCTCACCACCGTATTCTCCAGCCCCAGGACCAATATCTATAAGATGATCGGCAGCAAGCATCGTATCCTCATCATGTTCCACCACAATTAGCGTGTTATCTAAATCACGCATTTGCTTTAAGGTACTGATTAAGCGATCATTATCGCGCTGATGAAGGCCAATTGATGGTTCATCCAGTACATAAAGAACCCCTGTAAGTGCAGAACCGATTTGGGTTGCTAGTCGAATTCGCTGTGCCTCGCCGCCAGACAATGATCCGGCTGAACGAGACATCGTTAAATAATCCAGCCCAACATTATTTAAAAAGTCCAAACGGTCACATATTTCCTTCAATATCATCCGAGCAATTTTTTCTTCCTTCTCCGTTAGGTCAAGATTTTGGAAAAAGTCTTTAGCTTCCATGATGGAATAGTCGGTTACTTGACTGATGTGCCTGTTATTAACCATTACGGCAAGGGCACCTTCTTTTAAGCGATATCCATCACATGTTGGGCAGTTCGTCTGAGCCATATATTTTTCCAACGTTTCACGGATATAATCTGACGATGTCTCCCTATACCGGCGTGCAATATTTTTCAAGACACCTTCAAACAGAATATTATTATCACGTATATTTCCAAAATCATTCTCATAATAAAAGTGAATTTTTTCTTTACCGCTCCCATAAAGAATTTTATCCATTTGATCAGATGGAATATTTTTTACCGGCGTATCCATATCAATACCATAATGATTGCAGACACTCTTCAGCAGTTGCGGATAGTATTGGGAACTGATTGGTTCCCATGCTGTGATAGCATGTTGGTTTAATGTCTTGTCCCAGTCGGGAATAACAAGCTCCAAGTCAACCTCCAGGTTCGTCCCTAATCCGTCGCATGTTGGACAGGCTCCAAATGGACTGTTAAACGAGAATAATCGAGGCTCCAACTCACCAATGGAAAATCCGCAAATTGGACATGCATGATTCTCATTGAACAACAATTCTTCTTCACCAATGACATCGACAATAATTTTCCCTTCACCCAAGCCAAGAGCTGTTTCAATGGAGTCACTCAATCTACCAGCAACACCATCCTTTACAACAATGCGGTCAATTACGACTTCAATTGAATGCTTTTTATTTTTTTCCAGCTGGATATCATCAGTGACTTCACGCATTTCGTTGTCAACGCGTATCCGAACATACCCTTCCTGTTTAAGATTTTCGATTACTTTGACATGTTCTCCCTTGCGTCCGGAAACAACAGGGGCCAAAATTTGCATTTTTGTACGATCCGGGTATTCCAAAATGCGGTCAACCATTTGCTGAACAGTCTGTGAACTAATTTCAATACCATGTTTCGGACATGTTGGTCGCCCCACACGGGCATAGAGTAAACGCAGATAATCATAAATTTCTGTAACAGTTCCGACTGTTGAACGAGGATTTTTACTCGTTGTCTTTTGATCAATTGATATGGCTGGTGATAATCCCTCAATCGAATCAACATCCGGTTTATCCATCTGTCCCAAAAATTGACGTGCATAAGCAGAGAGTGATTCTACATAACGTCGCTGCCCTTCTGCGTAAATTGTATCAAAGGCAAGCGAGGATTTGCCTGAACCAGATAAACCTGTTAAGACCACAAGTTTATTTTTAGGAATGGTTATATCTACATTTTTTAAATTATGTGCACGGGCACCTTGTACTTTTATTGATTTACTTGGCATGAACAGGTCATCCTTCCGCTTTAAGTTCAAGTATTATATCACGAAGCTCCGCAGCCTTCTCAAAATCAAGTGCTTTTGCTGCATCTTTCATTTCTTTGTCCATATTCTCGATAACTTTAGATTTTTCTGTTTTAGATAATTTCGCAATACTCTTCGTTTTTTCTGAAGAACTCTCCTGTTCCTCAGATGCTACAGTCGCCTTGATAACATCACGTACGTCTTTTCGAATAGTTGTTGGCTTGATGTTGTATTTTTCATTATATGCCATTTGCTTTTCACGACGGCGATTTGTCTCATCAATGGCTAACTGCATCGATTCTGTAATACGATCAGCATACATCACAACTTGGCCATTTTCATTCCGTGCTGCACGACCCATCGTCTGGATTAGCGATCGTTCAGAACGCAGGAATCCTTCTTTATCCGCATCCAAAATAGTTACCAATGAAACCTCAGGTATATCAAGTCCTTCACGTAACAAGTTAATACCTACAAGGACGTCATATTTACCGACTCGTAAATCTCGTATAACTTCAATTCGCTCTAACGTCTTTATTTCAGAATGTAAGTATGCTACCTTAATTCCAATTTCTTTTAAATAGTCCGTTAAATCTTCTGACATTTTTTTCGTTAATGTTGTTACCAGGACACGTTCATTTCGCTCTGAACGCTTATTAATCTCCTCGATCAGGTTATCAATCTGACCCTCAATTGGCCGTACATCGATTTTTGGATCCAACAAACCGGTCGGACGAATAATTTGTTCGGTTACCCCAGGCGAATGCTCTATCTCATATGGCCCAGGCGTTGCCGAAACATATATTAGCTGATTTGTCGCCTTCTCAAATTCATCAAACATCAATGGCCGGTTATCAAGCGCTGACGGCAGGCGGAATCCATGATCAACCAACACCTGTTTACGCGCTCTATCACCTTTGTACATTCCGCGTACCTGAGGAAGTGTAGCATGTGATTCATCTACAACAGCTAAAAAATCGTCCGGGAAGAAATCGAGTAATGTGTAGGGTGTTGCTCCTTCTTCACGAAAAGTTAAATGCCGCGAGTAGTTCTCAATTCCTGAACAGAATCCCATTTCATGCATCATTTCCACATCGTAATTCGTGCGTTGCTCCAGTCGTTGCGCTTCCAGTAATTTATTTTCCGCACGGAGCTGCTTTAAGCGTTCTTCAAGTTCTGCTTCTATATTAACAATTGCCTTTTTTAGCTTCTCTTCACGTGTAACGAAGTGGGAAGCAGGGAAAATTGCCACATGTTCACGGTCACCTACTATTTCACCAGTTAAAGCATCCACTTCACGAATTCGGTCAATTTCATCACCGAAAAATTCAATCCGAATACAATGTTCTTCCTTGGAAGCAGGGATTACTTCAACAGAGTCACCACGAACACGGAAAGTTCCCCGTTGGAAATTAATGTCATTTCGAGCGTACTGTATATCAACCAAATCACGTAATAGCTGATCCCGATCTTTTTCCATTCCCATTCTTAATGAGAGTACCTGACCTTCATAATCTTCAGGTGAACCTAGGCCATAAATACATGAAACACTTGAAACAATTAAAACATCTCGCCGCTCAAACAAAGCCGATGTCGCTGAGTGGCGCAGTTTATCAATTTCATCATTAATACTAGCATCTTTTTCAATAAAAGTATCAGTTGATGGTACATATGCTTCTGGCTGATAATAATCATAATAGCTGACAAAATATTCAACTGCATTATTTGGAAAGTATTCTTTGAATTCACTATATAATTGACCTGCCAACGTTTTATTATGTGCGATTACAAGCGTTGGACGGTTAATTTCCTCAACAACATTTGATACCGTAAATGTTTTCCCGGTACCCGTTGCTCCAAGTAACGTCTGATGACGCTGCCCGGATTTCACCTTTTCTACTATTTCCTTTATAGCTTGTGGCTGATCACCACTTGGTTCATAATGTGCTACAAGATCAAATTGATTTTCCACAAAGCAAACCTCCGTTCATCATGCTTACTAGTTTACCATATTTATTATCTAATTTTAACATATAAGCGAACAAATATTCGATTTTTTTGCTTGCCTGGCTACTATTACATTCTACCCGTTAAAAACTATGAAAAATCATTCACAAAGGTTTCACACGTAATATATTGTTTCGCTAAGTCAGATGTCTTATAATCAGGGTAGCATAGCTTTAAGAGAGGGTTTTATACATGAAAAAAATGATGATATTTCTATTCATCATAATAGTTCTGACAGCATGTGGTCAAAGTGAAGAAACTGATAAAGGCACAACTGGTGATGTCGTAAAGGCGATTAATGCTAAACTGGAAGTCCCAAAAAAAGCTGACAAAGAGCAGGATGTAACCTTTTCTGTGACAGTTACGCAGGATAACAAACCTGTTGAGGATGCCAGTGAAGTGGAATTTGAAATTTGGAAAGAAGGATTAAAAGATAAAAGTGAAATGATTGCAGCAGAACACAGTGGTGACGGCAAATATACTGTGCAAAAGTCATTTGATGAAGCTGGTGTATACCATGTCCAGTCACACGTTACTGCCCGTACCATGCATACCATGCCAAAAGAGAAGATATCCATTGGTGATGTAAAAGCAACTACCAAAACAGATAAAAATAAAAAAGAGTCAGACGAGAGTCATTCACATTTGTCTATAAACTTAAAGCAGCCTGAGAAAGTTACAGTTGGAAAAGAAGCCAATTTTTCGGTTAAAGTGTTACAGAAAGAAGAAATCTTGGAGAAAGCTTCCGTAACGTTGGAAATCTGGCAAAAAAATAACGAGAAACATGAATGGATTGACATGAGTGAAACATCTTCTGGCACATATGAGACTACTACAACCTTTAAAAACAGCGGAACATATACAATTAATGTCCATGTCAAAAAAGAGGAGATCCATGGCCATAAAGAGTTCACCGCTGAAGTACAGTAAATCAGAAAACCTGTCATTCGCCAAGCCTTTTTGGTGAATGGCATAGTTATTTAGTAAAAAAGTCTACTGCTGACAAAAAAACAATTGCTGGTACAGCTAACCTTATTATTGCAGTATTTCCTCAATTAACAGTGACAGTGGTCTTTCGTCTAAGTTCCGATGATAATCATCAACCTTTTGTCTGTAGACACACTGTCTTTTTTCATCACAAAAGAACTCAAGGATTTGCGGTTCCAATAGATTGTCTTCAAAATCAATCGAAGATATCACGCCTATTCGTTTCAACTGTTCAACATTAATTTTCTCCTGTCCAGGTAATGGATCATAAACAAATATGGGTTTCCGCTTCATTAAACATTCGCTGATTGTGACTCCTCCGGGCTTTGTTAATACTGCATCAACATTATCATATAATCTATTCATTTCTCCTTTACTGGTTATATATGGCAGCGGTGTTACAGTTGGCTTGTCTTCTTTTAGTAGCTGTTCGTACAATACTTTGTTCTTTCCGCATAAAACGTAATAATGAATCCTGTCCGAATTAGAATAATGTAGCAATTTACTGATAGCACCAACCCCCAAACTTCCGCCCGTTATTAATACTGATATTCCTTCATTTGCTGATTGGTAGTTCTTTTTCGGATGAAATTCCGAATGAATTGGAATACCTGTTACAAAGATCCGGCTTAAAGGGACCCCTCTTTTCAACAAGTATTCTTTTACATCAATCGTTGGAACCATATGATAATCTATTCCATCGATTCCCCATACTCTATTTATAAAAAAATCCGTATATACGTTTACCGTAATGGATTGCAGCTTCTTTTTCTTTTTTAAGATACTTGCAATATTCGATGGAAGTGCATGTGTACAGAATAAAACGCTGGGATTTTGCTGATTAGTTAATCGTTTTAAAAAATAAGTAAACATTGTTTCATACAAATACTGACGGCTATGCGGGGATGTTTTTTTATATGCAGCCTGTTTGTAAAGCCAGTCATATACATCCGGAAACTTTCTAATCCATGCTAAATATGTAGTTGATACGACTTTCTCCATTCCTCCATAGCTATACGATAGAATATCTACTTTATCACAAATAATATCATTATGAGACGTTTGAATCTCATTTATCAGTGCATCAGCAACATGATGATGTCCAGTAGGGATTTGCATAAAGGGTAAAAATAAAGCCTTTTTCTGATTCATTTCATTGCCTCCATTTGGCTTCAATTACCAATGATAGAGTCACCGTCAGCATGATATACTTTTATTCGTGAGAGAAAGGGGTATTCTGATGACTTATCTATTTATTACTATCATTATCTTTTCAAGTTGCCTTCTGGTTTTTAAAGCTTTTAAAAATACGAAAGATATTAAAATAAATAAAATCAATATTGCGTCTAAGTCAGCCATAAAACAGGATTCAACATTATCGATTCTTCACCTATCTGATCTACACCTTGAAAACATCTCGTTAACCCCCATCCAACTGGCACACAAGCTGGAGAATGAAACTGTTGATTTAATCGCTTTAACCGGTGATTTCCTGGACCGTAAACGCTCAATACCAAAATTACTTCCATATCTGCGTGTATTGAATCGCCTCCAGCCTGTATATGGGACTTATGCGGTATTCGGAAATCATGATTATGTGCTAAAAAGTGATGACTTGAATGATCTTAAATCATTGCTTGAGGATAATAATGTACATGTATTACAGAATGAAAGTGAGACTATCTCAGTAAACGGCGAAGCAATAAATATTATTGGAATTGACGATTACAGTACAAATCGGAGTAACATTCCCCTTGCCTATCAGCAAATTAAAAAGGGCAGAAATATTGTTTTGACACATGATCCTACTGTTGTCCTTGAAATGCATGAATATGTGTTTGACTATTTAATGGCTGGTCATTTTCATGGCGGACAAATTTGTTACCCGAAGGCATATCACCTTGCAAAATTGGGTAAACTTGCGCGCAGTAATGTAATAAAAGGACTGCATATGCATAACAGCAGACCATTTTATATAAGTGAAGGTCTTGGTCAAACAGGCCTGAATATCCGTGTTGGCAGCAGACCTGAAATAACTTTTCATGATGTTGCTATTGGGTCACAAGCTGGTTAATAATCTATTGCACACTATATTTTTCATGCAAGGTTTCTTTTGACATAAACAAATATGCTGGTGTTGCCTGGTATGATGCATTCGCTATATGGTTTATTGGCAGAAATGTCACCTTCTTATAAAGTCGGTAATAGGAGTTTTTTATAGGAACCGTTTCAAAGCCAAGTCGATTTGCACCACGATATAATGTCGTAATTCCTATTATTCCTTTGATTTCTTTATGTTTTTCATGAGAAAGAACATATCGGGATAGGATAGGCAGCGTATCTTTAATCGAGTGATAAAAAAGAACCGCTCGCTTAATGTCACTGCTGATTGGCTTTAAATCACTTAACATCCTTACATTATGCAAATGTATCTTTAATAGCAGGTCATTTTTCTGAATAATTGTTCCATCTTTAAGTATGACTTCTGCCCCCTTGTACCTTGTAAGCCTGACCCGAAATAAAGTATTGCGCTTATGATTGTCAGGTACGTAGCGAAGTCTCGAAACATTATAATAAATAGGATCAATTGCATTCCAGACACCCAATATATAGCTCTTCATCTAATTTCCCCTTCTTTTATTTCTAGTTTGCTTTAAAATAATCAATATTATAGAAGGAATTTTAATCCAATAATAAAGACCCCTACTCTTAGTTGAGCAGAAGCCTTATTTATAGCCTTTAGCTGTTTTAACCCTATTCCGTAACTTCAATCTTGCCTAGTGCTCCTTTTGTAACATGATCAAATGCGTGTGTTACAAAAGGATAAATACCTGCTTCTTTAACTGTGAATTCAACAACCATAGATCCAGAAACCGGAACCATTGCTGTTTGCAAACCATTAAGTACATTTCGAGGGTCGCCATCAACATAAACTGTTTCAAGCTGGGAACCAATTACATGGAAACTGGAAACTTCGTTAGGTCCAACATCAAGAAAATTGATTCGTATTTTATCGCCAACTTTTGCCTGAATCATTTCTCCTTTTACAGCTTGTGTGCTTCCGTTAAATAAAACATATTCAGGCTCACCATCCAACATTTCACTGAAATTACCATCTTTGTAAAATTCACTTTGAACAACAGTAATCTCTTTATCAATTTCATTATCGGTTGGATAACCTCCTTCTGGTTCAACAATCATTGTTCCGTACATTCCATTTGCGATATGCTGTAAAACGGGTTCTGTTGCACAATGATACATATAAACTCCAGGAGAACCAACTTCATAACTAAATGTTCCTGACTCATTTGGCTTTACGTTTGAAAAATCTTTATTTGGTGCAGCATATACAGAATGAAAATCAATGGAATGATCTACTTTAGGGTCCATATTCTTAAGTGTGAATGTAAGTTTATCGCCTTCCTGAACACGAATGACTGGTCCTGGAACTGTTCCGTTGAACGTCCAAGCTTTGTACATTTTACCTTTATCAAGTTCAATATCTGTAATCTGAGATGTCATTTCAATATTAACTTCATGTTCACCAACACGCTCTACGTTAATTGGTACTGGGGCTTGGTTAATACCTTCATGTGGTCCAATGTTTTCTATTTCTGGTGTTTCTGTCTTTTGTTTAGCAGCAGCCTGAACTGTTATTTCCTCTTGGGGGTCCGTATTTGACTCATCTTTTTTCACTTGATCTGACCCGCATGCCGTAATTAATAAGGATAAAATCAGTACAGTCACAATCGCTCCTAATTTTTTCAAAAACATTTAAAACACCCCTCTTTAAAATTTTATTATTAGGGAGTGACTATCCACTTTCTATTTCTGTGTACTATCTCTCCCTTACAACTTAAGTTTAAGCTAGGTCTTAATCCCCACATGTGATTCAAATCACTAATCTTTGTGAATTTGTGAACAATATATGTCGATAGTAAATATAGTGTAAATTGTTTATGTAAAGGCATTTATTATAACTCTTACAAGCTTAGTTTGTGCGTAAATGAACTTTCCTGGAAAAAGTAACGGGGTGAATATTGGGAGGGGAAAATATTATTAATATTAGGATCAGGTAATAATTAGCATAAATCTCGGTCTTGTTGTTGAAGAACTGATTTGGTGGATCCTCATTCCGCTATTTCCTTGAAAACCATCGTTTTACGCTTGGATTCGGATCCTCGTTCCGCTATTTTGATTATTTCACTTAAAATCGGCTGATTTTCAGCTATTAGCGGAACGAGGATCCGTCTCACCCTTCTGAGAGCACCTTTTTTGCTATTTAGCGGAATGAGGATCCGCTTCGAATATTCAGCGGTTCTTATTTCATGTTTCAATACTTCAACGAAGCGTAAGCAATATTCACAGACTCCAGGAGTATTATGGAGTGATTGCCTTGCACATCTAAAAATTACTAATTTACAGAGAGACTAACCAAAAAAATATCCCAACAGGACTCAAATAATAGTCTCGCCGAGATATTTCCTGTTTATGCCCCTTCCGAATGATCGGTAAAAACATTTTGAAGCATATACAAAACAATGCTTATTGTAATAATTAAAAAACCCCACCCTAGCGTTTTTTGCTCGACCTCCAAATAGTTATTACATAACCGAACAGGAGCGTCTATATATAACCATGCCATTAAACCAAACATGGGGATAAAATTAAAAATAATAAAACTTTTACCAAGTGAAGCAAGCTTCTTCCAGCTATCCTTAAGCGCAACTCCAACTAAAAATGGCAAACTGACAAATTTGAATAACTCAATATTCCACATATTTAAGGCTTCGTCCAATGTCCGGGGAATCATCCAATAGGCAACAAATAACACAACCAATATAATTCCAGGAACACCGTTATGATTCCACTTTAAAAAAAAGCTTGAAAACTTGCTTTGAAAATAACCTGCTAACAACCACCCTGATATGATCAGTAATGGGATTTGAACGAGCATATGGATAACCATAACGGATTCCATCACATTTCGTATAGGAGGAATGATCAATAATACGAACAAAAGAAATCCATACTTTGCCTGTAACATAAGATCATCCCCCCTTTTTTAAAGTTACGCCAGCTTCTTTTCTTTCAAATGTTTCGTTGAACCCACTTTATTTCGCTTATTAACATAACGAATAAAGTGAATGACAAACACGGTAACAGATAGAACAGCAAACACACCAGCAACTGCGCCAAATACAGCAGGTGCCATCCATTCAGGAATGTGCGTTGCCCACCTTCTCGGCGTACTTAATGCACCAGAAACAAGGAATGATCCGCTTAACCCGACAATGGATAGGGTAAAAGCTATAAATGCAATTTTATCCATTATATTTGTCTTAATAGCGCTGTCCTCTTTTGCGAGGAAATACATAAACCCAAAAATCATTGCGCATGCTCCGAGTGCCATATACATGTGAAAGTGACCCGGAACCCACTTTGTATTATGCATAACATGATTAACAACTATGGTAGCATCGACGATTGCAGGAACAACTCCGACTACCCAGCCAAACATAGACATGTAAATCAGACCTGAACCAATATCCCACTTAATACCTGATTTGTAGACAATCATTAGTGCGCCATATGCTGTGACAACAAGTACTGGCAATCCATTCGCATAGGATAGAACCTGCCCCATGATTAATAGCCAATTAGGCATTACCGAATCCATTAACAAGTGGTGCGTATATATTACTAATGTAAATGCTGTTGACATTGTCCAGGCAATTAAAAATGCTTTACTTGATTTCCACGGCCGATTGGTATATCGAGGTAATATCTCATAAACAGCAATTACACCCATGTAAATAATTGAATTAGCAAAAATGTGTCCAAAAGCGTATGTCAGATTCTTCGCCAATAATGGATCAAATGTAATTGCTGGGTTAATTACATTAATTATATTCATAATTAGTACAGTAGCTCCTGCTGTTAGTGCTGTTACATTAACAATTGTAACCATGGTACTTGCCACAACAGCACCGGATGGAGCATCTTTCTCTGACTTTTTCCCAGAGATAACATCCCATCCCAAACCTTTTGCAAGACTGCCATATCTTTTTATAATAGCTCTCCCGGAATCCAAATAAAATAGTAAAAAACCAACTCCCAAAATAAGCATACCAAATAGGTAAAGCAATGCTCCAACAGTCCCCCATGCACTTGCAGAAAGTGCTGGCAATGGATATAAAAATGTCCATGAACTAGCGTACTTAAACGAAAATACACCAATGATTACCATGACTACTCCAGTAAGGAAGAGAACTAGATTTATTGACATAACCTTTTTTGACAAATTCACATAATGGCTAAGAAAATACCACATAACACCTGCGGCCGCTAATGCTGCAGCTCCGACCATTCCTGTCCCGTGTATAGTCAGAAACTGGTAAAATGAAGTAGCAGGTAAATCAATGACACCACCCTGAGTCAAGAGCATTAAGATACCAAAAATCATCATCACTATAATAACAATACCACCGACAGTTATATAACTTACAACCAAATTATTACGAGACTTTACTGTTGATTCCATCTTTTTTTACACCTCCAGCTATTTACTTAACGTCAATTTTTGTTTTCATTAAATGATGTGCTGCACCACAGTACTCCAGACAAAGGATTTCATATGTTCCAGGTTCATCAAATGTAATGTAAACCTTATTTGTGTAGTCTGGCATTGCTTGTGTCTGCGCAATCATGTTCATATCTTCGTCATAAATTCCAAAACCATGGTTAACATCTTTACTTGTTACATGAAATTCGACAGGCTCACCAACTGAAAACTCTGTGTCGCTCATATTCCAGCCAAATTGTATTGCTTCTACATCGACAATCGTTGGATCTCCTTCTGCCCCGTAAACAGGTTGATTATAGGGCAGTTCCCTTAAAGTATAAATAGTGATAATCAACATCAGGGAAACTAAAGTGATTCCGTAAAATGTACGTGCCTTATACCATTTCTTCTTTATTGGCTCATACTCTCTCTTTTCTTGTGACTTCCATGCGACAAAACTAAATACGGCTACAACAACAAGCATGAAGAACAAACTGACAATCCAAGCAACTGTTTGTACCAAATTAAACAACCTCCCATATACGTTACATAATCATTTAGAACTAAGTCGACAGTTTTATCGATCGGATTTATCATACGAAAATTACAACCCTTAACGAGTGATTCAAATCACTGATTTTCATTTAATTTGTGAAAAGAGAGTTTTATTAATTTTTACTGTTACAATAGTGTTTTCCTTCTTAACTCGCATAAAAAAACAGATAATAAAGTGCATGCACACTTTATTACCTGTTTATATTTTAATCTAATAATCAATTCGCTTCTGACTGATTCTCCCGGTAGCGGTTACTTGTAGTGATAATTCCTAATTCATGATGGTCCTCTTCATATAGTGCACTCTGTACATACCGTATTTCGCCATTATCTCCAATAATCTCAAGCTTGAAATATGCACCACTGTCTTGTAATCCGTAATAGAACTCATCCATTGTATTTATTTTTTTTCGGTTTACTTTAACAATCGTCTCACCGGCAAGGATACCGAGTCGATCTGCAGGCGTACCAGGGATAATTGCCAGTACTTTTAACCCACGTTCATTCTTATTAAAATAATTTGGCTTTTCCTTATCTGATTGACGATGTTTGTAGCTAATAAATTCTCTGCCAAGTATGGCTAAAATAACTGCAACTAACGATAGCCAGCCTACATAGATACTTCCAACTGCAAGTAGCAGTACAAATAAACTCAGAATATGAATTGACCTTCCTAATTGTAGTGCAGCCTTTTCTGGAATACTGCCTTTTACAGTATGATCAAACCCCAATAAAAACGGCACAAGCAACAAACTATAAGTTTCACTATTCATACCAAAATATGGCCAAAAAGGTGCAATTGGTGAAATAAGTCCCGATGGAATTACCACAAAAAATGGAATAACACTTAACTTTTTAACGTGATGAACACCAGTCCATACTCCCCGACGTCCTAACTCCAAATCCGGAAAGGTCGTATTGCGTGTGTTTCGTTTCAATAAAAGAGCTTCAATCGTTAGAAAAATTGACAATAAAAAACTCAACCCGATAAAGTTTGTTTTTGAAAACATCTCTTTATTTACAGTACTCTGATATTCCAGAAGAAAAGGTAACAGTAAAAGAACTAAATATGTAATGCCAATTGTATAACTTGCTGAAAGCATTGTGAATCGCCCTGTTATACTAAGAACAATCGTCACGATACCCAATAGCAAAATCGTTTCATAGGAAAAAATCATTCCAGCACCTACAAAAACGATGGAAATAAGTAACCCTGATATAATGGACAGAACCCACGTATTTTTCCATTCCGAAAAAACGTCAAATAATTTAAACCCAAAATTACTTCGCTCTCTGCGGATCCGTATATAGCCAGCTAGTAAAATTAATACGAATGTCCAGTAGAATATTGGATTCAAAAAAATTCTTCCTACACCTTTTGCTATTTCAATAAACCAAGCTTCTGCCAATATAATCACCTTCCAGCATGGATACAGTACATAGTCTTCTCTAGCTATATTCGATATTTGTCGATTAAATACCTGCTAAAATTACGATCTTTGTTGAAAAGGAAATCCGCGGGTATTACCCGCGGACAGCATATCTATTCATATAATACATTTAATGCTTTATCCATTTGTCGGTCATCTTCACCACTACGAACTTTCTCAACAATTTTTGCCTGTATTTTACCTGCAGTATCTTTATTTATTACGCCAGTAACTTTCAAATCATTATCTGCTTGAAACGCTTGAACTGCTTCTTCAGTTTCTTTACTGAAATAACCATCCGTTCTTCCAGGGTTATAGTCCAATCCTTTCAGCATTACCTGTACATTCTTCACCTTATCACCTGTATGATTGTAGGCAATGGATTCTTCAACCTGAACAGGGTTTGTGAAATAATATGCTGGCTGCTCAACTTTCACCGTTGGTTTAACACCCTTTTCATGGATCCAGGTACCTTTTGGTGAAAGCCACTTGAAGAAAGTCAGCTTAATTGTACTGCCATCACCCATTGGAACTGCTTGCTGTACTGTTCCTTTTCCATAACTTTTAGTACCAACAACATCATAACCAGCTTCCTTCATTGCAACAGCAAGGATTTCAGACGCTGAAGCACTTCCTTCATTGATTAGTACGCTTATTGGATACGGTTTTTTCTCTTCAAGCTTTGAAAATGATTTGGACTTCTCACCTTTTTGGTTCTCGATTTGTAAGTATGGCATGTCCTTAGGGATAAAGTTCTTCAGAATATCCTCAATTGCTGTTAATAATCCACCAGGATTGCCTCGAACATCAATTACTAAACCTTCTATATTTTTGTCTTCCAAATCTTTCAGTGCTTTTGAGAAATCTTCAGCTGTTTTTTCAGAGAAAGTTGTTATCTCAATTATACCAGTCTTTTTCCCATCAACAGTTTTCACTTCTGGATAGACTGTCTCCAACGGTATATCATCGCGGACAATTTTCACATCAAATGGTTCGGATACACCAGCTCGTTGAACTTCAAGTACAACTTCTGTACCCTTTTCCCCACGTATTTTTTCTACTGCCTCATACAGATCCATTCCAACGACACTTTCATCATTCACGCTCAGGATCTTATCATTTGGCCTTAGTCCAGCTTCTTCCGCAGGGGAATCCTTAATGGGAGCAACAATTGTTACCTTTCCATTAACTGAACTAACTTCTGCACCAATGCCCTCAAACGAGGACTCAATTGTTTCGTTAAACCGTTCCATAGTTTCAACATCCATGTAGGAACTGTATGGATCTTCCAGTGTTGTCAACATGCCTTGGATAGCACCTTCAATTAACTGTTTATCTTTTACGTCATTCAGGTAGTTTTCCTTTATTAAATTAAAGGCTTGTGAAACCTTTTCAATATTTTCTGGTGGGGCACTAGTTTCCTGAGATGTACCTGGTATTTCTACTTTAGTCTGTTGAGACTGTTCTGGCAAAGTATCAGGCTGTGCTAATTTCACCCCAAAATACGCACCTGCAAACCCCAAGAGTAAGGCTGCAAATAATATGATTATAATATGTTGCTTACGAATATTCATTCTTTCACCCCAACTTGTATGTATTTGATGATGGGTCGTACTACTTCTTAGAAAACCTGGCACTCGTCGTGGCTTAATGGCGAGTACCTCAGTTGCACTTATGCAGTAAGAAAGTATTAATACTTTTCTTACCTGCCAAGTAAAAAATATAAGACTACCATAAATGGCCTCCATTCATAGCATGTCCTACCAGTTATTTTAACTCAACGGTCAGTTTATACCGTTAATATCTAAAAAGGCATCACACCGTAATGTGCGATGCCTTTAATATTATAGTTTATGCAAACAAATTGCAAATACATTCATAATAATTTACTTAAGAAATGACATTGGGTTTATACCACCGTGGTAACTCCATTTCCCATTATGTACCTCAAAATGTAAGTGGGCTCCATATGAATGGCCAGTATTGCCAACTGCTCCCAATTTCTGTCCTGAAGATACATTTTGACCAAGTCCAACTGAACGGCTTGACATGTGCGCGTAAACAGTAGACTTATTATATTGTGGATGGTAAACATACACAACATTTCCATAACTGGTTGAATAAGCTGATCTTGTTACAACACCAGGAGCAGCCGTTGTTATGGTAGTTCCAGTTGATGCAGCAATATCGAGTCCGTAGTGATACCCAAGGCTTCTAGACCCGAAATAAGAAGAGATTCTTCCAGAAGTTGGCCAACTAAAAATGCCACTTCCACCAGCACTAAGATTTCCGCTGGATCCATTAGATGAAGAGTCTTTTTCTTTTGCCAATTGTGCTAAAGCTGACTTCTTCGCTTTGGCTATAACAGCAGCTTGATCATTTAAGACTTGCTTTTGCTCAGCAAGACTCATTTTATATTCTTCCAAGTGATTATGCTGTTCTTCAAGTTCTCCCATTAACTTCTCTTTCTCTGCCATTTGATTGTCTAGCTGGGATTTTAATGATTCAAGCTCGTCCTTTTGGCTGACAAGTGAAGCTTTTTTCTCTTCAACTTTAGCTTTCTTTTGGACTATTTCTTGCTTTTTTTGTTCAACTTCTACTTTCTTTTCTTCCATCAATTTCTTTTCAGCCATATGTCTTTCCATAATGTTCTTGTCCTGATCCATTATCGTATTTACAGCTGTAGCTCTGCTAATAAAATCTCCAAAGTTTTGTGACCCTAGAATTACTTCCATATACTTCATGTTTCCACCATTGGATTGAATAGCACGAAGGCGATCTTTAAGCATTTTTTCACGTTCTTTAATCCGCTTCTTCATTGCTTTAATTTCTTCTTTAAGCTCTTCAATTTTTTGGTTTATTTCTTTAACTTGTTGTTTTAAATCCTCTATTTCATTATTTGTTGCTGTGATTTCATTTTCTTTGGACTCAATTTTGTTTCTTGTTTCACTAAGCTGCTGATTAATTGAATCGATATCGTTACCAACAGATTCCTGTTTATTGAGATTTTCTTCAATCTTTTCTTCTGTATTTTCTCTTTTATTTTTCAAATCACTTTTCTTTTCTTCTATTTTTTCTTCTTTTTTCTCTAAATCTTCAATTGATTCTGCGGATACTTTTTGAAAATCTACGAAACCTGAACCTACTATTAATACAGCAATTAAAATGTAAACTATTTTTTTCATTTTGTTTTCTTCTTCCCCCTCCAAAAAATGTGCGCAATATAATATTTTTAAACTTTGAGGAACTTTCGAACGCTCATAACGCTTCCCCAAATACCGATGAAAACACCAATAGCAAGAATAATGAGTGAAAGCTGCCAAGCAAATGGATTAAATGACAATAATTCCACAAAACTATAGGTGATTTTTTCACCCAAATTATTTACTAGATAGTAATATCCAGTTAGAACAGCGGCTATTGGGATGATAGCTCCTAACGCCCCAAGCAGCATTCCTTCGATGAAGAATGGCCAGCGAATAAATCCGTTCGTAGCTCCGACAAGCTTCATTATTCCGATTTCTTTACTGCGTGCCATTATCGTAAGTTTAATTGTATTGGATATAAGAAATATAGCCGTAAATAGTAACCCTGCAATTAATGCTAGGCCTATATTTCGCGCGTATTCATTAAACTGAAATAAGCGATGGACAACATCTCTCCCGTAATTTACTTCCTGAATATATTCCAGATTTTTAATTTTCTGTGCTAACGTTGCTGTATTAGCTGGATTTTCAGCTTTAACGACATATGCATGGCTTAAAGGGTTTTCCTGTTTGTATAATTCCCATGATTTCCCTTCTTCTCCCATACCTGCTATTAATTGTTCAAGCTGTTCATCTTTTGAGGAAAATTCAACACTTTTAACTTCTTCCATCTCTTTAATGGAACCCCTGAGATTTTGAATCTGTTCTTCATTTGCAGTACGTTCAATTAATGCATCAATTTGAACATCTTCTTCAAGCCCCTCAGCCATATAATTAAGATTGAGCATTAAAGCAAGGAAAGTTCCAACGAGTAATAATGTAATTGTTACTGCACCAACCGAAGCTACTGTCATCCAGCCATTACGGAATATGTTTTTCATGCCTTCTCTAAAGTGTCTTTTCATTGTCCTAAACCTCATAGCCGTATTCACCTCGTTGTTCGTCACGCACGACCAACCCGTCTTCTACAGCAATAACGCGTTTTTTAATCGTGTTAACAATTTCTTTACTATGTGTGGCCATGATAACCGTTGTACCCTTGGCGTTAATCTCTTCAAAGATCCGCATAATTCCCCAAGATGTTTCCGGATCCAAATTTCCAGTAGGCTCGTCCGCAATAACAATTTTCGGATGATTAACTATAGCTCTAGCTATTGATACTCGCTGCTGCTCTCCGCCTGATAGTTCGTCAGGAATAAAACGCGCTTTGTTCTTTAACCCAACGAGTTCAAGCACATCCATTACACGTTTCCTGATATTTCGGGGTGATTCTTCAATAACCTCCAGCGCAAATGCTATATTTTCATAGACTGATAGTTTAGGCAACAGCTTAAAGTCCTGATAAATAACGCCTATATCCCTGCGTAAATACGGAATATTTTTTTCTTTCATGTTATTAACATCTATTTCATTTATGACCATGGTACCTTCCGAAGGTTTAACTTCACGGTACATGAGTTTTACAAAGGTAGACTTGCCAGCACCACTTGGTCCGACAATATAAACAAATTCCCCTTGTTCAATTTCTATATTAATTCCATTAAGTGCAGTAACACCGTTAGCATATGTCTTATATATGTCTTCCATTTTTATCATTTATGTATCACCTTTAACCTTTATTTAGTAGCTCATGTTGTCGATTTTTCAGCTTAAATATATAGTTTACACAACCTTTTTCTTTGTTTAACCATATAATTATATATATTATAACATTTTTCAGCAAAAAATTTAGGAAAAATAATATTACATTTTCATTTCAATTCGGTAAGTAAATGTAAATTTTCGTAACAGTGGAATTTATTAATGTTTAGAATCCTGTTCGTTATCTGTAAAAAAGACGCAAAAAAAGCTTGTCCCTTGGAACTAAGGAACAAGCCAGTAGTAACTAAGTAATTACATTATTTCTTTTTTGCCAGCCATGAAGAAAGTGTTGTTATTTCTCCTTCAGATAGCTGACCTTCAAATGCTGGCATACCACCATTTTTACCATTCTTAAGGATACCAGAAATTTCATCAGCAGAATATTTTGAACCAATTGCTGACAACTTAGGACCAGCTCCACCAGAAAGGTCACCACCATGGCAGGATGCACAGTTATTCTGATATAGCTTTTCAGCAGCAGCAGTATCTACTGAGCCACCAGCGTCATCTCCTGTAGACTCTTCAGTATCTGTTCCACCATTATCTGCTGGCTCTTCATTACCACCGTCATCACCGCCACCGCCGCAGGCACCAAGCACGAGTGCTGAACCAAATAGTACTGTGAATAACCATTTTTTCATGCATAAATCCCCCTAACATAATTTAGTATAAAGGTTATCAGAATTTAGTATAACCCAATTACAAAGAATTAAAACTATCGTACAATGCCATTTTTATACTAAAATTTTCCTAATTCGATGGGGGGCAATAGCTCTGCCAAATTGTGTCAATTTCATGAAAACATACTAATTTGTACCATTTGATAATTTCTTAATTAATTTGAGCACGTAAATAGGCATCTATGAATGGGTCGAGGCCACCATCAATCACTCCCTGTGCATTACCGACTTCCATGTTTGTTCTGTGGTCTTTTACCATTGTATAGGGATGAAAGACATAGGAACGGATTTGACTACCCCAGCCTATTTCTTTCTGTTCACCACGCAGTGCGGCGACTTCTTGTTGCTGACGTTCTATTTCCTTCTGATATAGCTTGGATTTTAGCATTTTCATTGCTTGTTCCCGGTTTTTAATTTGTGAACGCTCCGATTGACAAGTGACGACAATTTTTGTAGGCTCATGAGTTATCCGAACAGCAGAATCTGTTGTATTTACATGCTGACCACCTGCACCGCTCGCACGATACGTATCAATCTTTAAATCCTCATTTCTAACCTCGATATCCACGTCATCAGACGTTTCCGGAAGTACATCACACGATGAAAAAGACGTATGTCTGCGACCAGAAGAATCAAATGGTGAAATTCTAACGAGCCGATGCACTCCTTTTTCCGCTTTCAGATAGCCATAAGCATTGTGGCCTTTAATTAATAACGTAACACTCTTAACTCCTGCTTCATCACCAGGTAAGTAATCAAGTGTCTCCACAGAAAAGTTCCGGCTATCAGCCCACCGCTGATACATACGCAGCAACATGCTTGCCCAATCCTGTGATTCTGTACCACCAGCACCAGGGTGTAATTCCAAAATAGCATTATTTGCATCATATGGTTCACTTAAAAGCATCTGCAGTTCAAAATTGTTTATGTCTTCAAGTAACGTGTTTATTTCCTGTTCAAGCTCAGAAAAAAGCTCGTTATCATTTTCTTCCTTTACCAATTCAAAAGAGACTTTCAAATTGTCTAGCTTCTCTTCTAATTCGTCAAAATTTTCGACATAGCTCTTCAAACCATTCGTTTCAGATATTACTTTTTGTGCAGCATTCTGGTCATCCCAGAAATTTGGTACTGTCATCATTTGTTCCAACTCTTCTATGCGTTCTCTTTTATCATCTAAGTCAAAGAGACCCCCTGAAATCTTCAATTCTGTTTGTCATTAATTCAATTTTATTTCCAATTTCCCCTAGTTCCATAACATTCACCTCGTTAATATTATCGTGTAATGAAAACACTCCCATACCTAGGGAGTGTTTTTATTACTACTTGCCGTGACAATTTTTGTACTTTTTACCACTGCCGCATGGACATGGATCATTACGTCCAATATTTTCCGACTTCACATATGGTTTACGGCTCTTTTTCTTGTCATCCTGTCCGCCTGAAACTGCTTGCGTATTTTTGGCAACTTCCTGACGTTGCAGATTATCACGTATTTGTGCTTTCATCACGTATTTAGCAACTTCTTCCTCTATTGCAACAACCATTTGCTCAAACATATGGAAGCCTTCTGCCTGATACTCCTGTAATGGATCATTTTGTCCGTATGCACGCAGGTGAATTCCCTGACGAAGCTGATCCATTTGGTCAATATGGTCCATCCATTTCGTATCAACTGTACGTAATAAAATAACTTTTTCAAACTCACGCATTTGCTCCGTAGTAAGCTCTTCTTCTTTTTCATCATAGCGTTTTCTCACTTTTTCCATGATGAATTCTGTAATTTCTTCAGGTTCTTTACCCTTGATGTCGTCTACTGATATATCATCATAGTCCAATAAGTTTCCATGGACATACTCCACAATGGAATTAAGTTCCCAATTTTCATCGAGCTCATCTTGTGTATTTGCACCAACTACACGCTCAAGTGTGGATATAATCATTGCTTCAATGATGTCACGCAGGTTTTCGTTAGCATCAATGACATCAAATCGCTGTTTGTAGATAATTTCACGTTGCTGACGTAAGACATCATCATATGATAATACTGTTTTACGTGCATCAAAGTTGTTACCCTCAACACGTTTTTGGGCAGATTCTACAGCTCGAGAAACCATTTTACTTTCAATTGGCTGATCATCATCCATACCAAGTCGCTCCATCATGGAACGAAGGTTATCCGAACCAAAACGACGCATCAATTCATCTTCCATTGATAAATAAAATTGTGTCAAACCAGGATCACCCTGACGTCCGGAACGGCCACGCAACTGATTATCAATCCGCCGTGATTCATGTCTTTCTGTACCAATAACAGCAAGACCACCTACATCTGTAACACCATCACCAAGTTTAATGTCGGTACCACGACCGGCCATATTTGTTGCGATTGTAACCGCACCTTTTTGACCCGCGTTCTCTATAATTTCAGCCTCACGATAGTGATTCTTTGCATTTAATACATTGTGTTTAACACCAGATTTTTGCAGCATATTTGCAATTAATTCTGATGTTTCAACTGCAACGGTACCAACTAAAACTGGCTGACCTTTCTCATGTCTTTCTTTAATATCATCTACAACCGCACGGAATTTGCCTTCCATCGATTTATAAATCATATCTGCCTTATCATCTCTTATAATTGGCTTGTTGGTTGGAATTGCGATAACATCCATATTGTATATGTTACGGAATTCTTCTTCTTCTGTCTTAGCAGTACCAGTCATACCAGAGAGTTTATTATACATACGGAAGAAGTTCTGGAACGTAATAGATGCGAGTGTCATGCTTTCATTCTGAATCTGCAACCCTTCCTTGGCCTCGATTGCCTGATGCAGCCCATCACTATAACGACGTCCTTTCATTAGACGCCCAGTGAACTGATCCACTATGACTACTTCGCCTTCCTGAACAACATAATCTGTATCAACATGCATTGATGCATGTGCTTTTAACGCCTGGTTAATGTGATGTGTCAATGATACATGATTTAAATCAAATAGGTTCTCAATATTAAAATAGCTCTCAGCTTTGTTAATTCCCTCTTCTGTTAACTGAACACCTTTTGTTTTTTCATCATAGGTATAATCAGTTTCATGTGTTAGTGTTCGTACAAATGAATTTGCCTGCTGATACATTTGTGCAGATTTCTGTGCTGAGCCTGAAATTATTAAGGGTGTTCTGGCTTCATCGATTAGAATAGAGTCAACCTCATCAATAATGGCAAAATTCAACGGACGTTGTACCATTTGCTCTTTATAAAGAACCATGTTATCCCGTAGGTAATCAAAGCCAAATTCATTGTTTGTTCCATAAGTTATATCACTGTAGTAAGCTTCTCTTTTCTCTTCTTTGGTCAACCCATTACCATTCAATCCGACCGTTAGACCAAGAAATCCATATAATTCTCCCATATCTTTCGCATCACGATCAGCAAGATATTCGTTTACCGTGATAATGTGAACGCCTTTCCCAGCGATTGCATTTAAATAAGCAGGCATAGTTGATGCTAAGGTTTTACCTTCACCGGTTTTCATCTCAGCTATATTACCTTCATGCAAAGCAATCGCACCCATGAGCTGTACCGCGAACGGACGCATACCTAACACCCGTTTTGCCCCTTCACGTACAACGGCATATGCTTCAACCATCATATCCTCTAATGATTCACCATCAGTATAACGTTGTTTAAACTCCTCAGTCTTGTACCTTAGATCATCATCAGATAAAGCTTCCATTGCCGATTCCAATACCTCTATCTGATCTACCTTTTTCTCTAATCGGGTTAAATGTTTTTTATTTCCATCACCAAAAATCTTTGTCAATAAACTAGCCATTTATAACGCTCCTCGTATTATAAGAAAAACTTAGCCTCTTCCAACAGAATGACTTTCGTTAATCTTAAACTGTACCAATAAAATTTATTTTATAAAAATTCTCTTTCATATGATAGTCCACCATTAATAATAACGCATCTAAAGTCGTATGACAACTGATTGAAAGAGCTTAATCCTTTTAACAAATAATAGAGAAAAGAACAGTTCGGGGGTGAACTGTTCTTTAAAATGAGGTGAGTATGAGGCTTATTAGCGGAAACTGTAATTCTCTTGCTGACTTAGAGGAAAATTATGTGAGCGAATATGTATGCAACTGTTCATTTTGCTTCCTGTCCAATTCTGAAAGACGCCGGTTTGTGACAGCTATGATCTCCACTAGTTGGGTAATGGTTTCTTCATGCTGCTGCACTCTTCTTAGCAGTTCATCATATTTTATTTCACTCACATCAAATCCCCCTTTCTTATCTGTGTAAATATGTTATATCACGAAACAATCTAATGATGCTAATTGCCATTTTTCACTTTTAGGAAGCAATTCGACAAAAAATTCCAAGAAAAATAAGAAGTTGAGCAATTATACACACAATTTATCAAAAAAAGAGATAAAATTCAGCTCCATAATTAAATTTTGGGATACCGTACGACAAATTTCGACAATTAATAAAATTGATTTGTCAATTCTTGATTTAATAGGGTTTCCAAAATTATTTACGAAAAAAAATATTTTTTTATGCCACTTTTTAGTGTCGAGAAACGATTGTTCTTATAGAAATAAGTTTTCTGCTTCAGCAGAAAACGACACATCCTAATTGTTCTATAAACTAAGAAGGACGACCCCAATATGGGACCGTCCTGTGAATATTTATTAATTGTTAGCTGTTAGGTTCAATCAAACCATATCTTCCGTCTTTACGGCGGTAAACTACATTTGTGTCACCTGATAGGGCATTGGTAAACACATAAAATGCATGACCTAACATGTCCATTTGTAATACTGCTTCCTCAGAATCCATTGGTTTTAAATTAAATCGCTTTGTTCGAACAATATCGATTTCATCTGAATCCTGTTGTTCTTCAATTGCCTCTTTTTCCAATTCGGCAAAAATGTGTTTCGGAGAACCTTCCTGTCTAAACTTACGATTAACTTTAGTCTTGTACTTACGAATTTGTCTCTCTAACTTGTCTACTACCAGATCAATTGCTGCATACAAATCAATATGCTGCTCCTCAGCACGCAGTAGCAGGTTAGTCATTGGAATCGTAACCTCAATCTTCTGTTCATCGTTATAGACACTTAAGTTTACGTGTACATCGGATGTTGGGGGTGTATCAAAGTACCTCTCAAGTTTACTAATCTTTTTTTCTACGTATTCCCATATTGCACCCGTCACCTCGATATTTTCACCACGAATGTTGTACTTCATTAAAAGTGTCCTCCTTTCATCCTTATGTATTTATTATACTACGTTACCCGGTACATTTCCTGCCTAAACTATCAAATAATTGGATCAAATCTTGTATTTTTTTGTCGGATAATTTCCGGAAACCCCATGCACACAGAATCACAGTCACTTCTCTTTTTGTAAAAATAGTTAAAAACTCCTGGATTTACCAGGAGTTTCTCATCATTTTTTACTATCCATATACATACCATCCATTGTTTTCACATTTTCATATGGATTTATATATGTACGATTGGACTTCTTCTGTTTTTTCACTTGCTTCATTTCCACTTTCAAATCATCAAATAAGCTATTCATCTTCACTTGGATCTGTTCATTTAATTTGACTAGCTCTTTACCAAGTTGCTTCTCTTCTTCCGAATACGGGGGAGTTATTTCACTTAGCAAATCACCTCTTTGTTCAACCAAATGATTTACCTGTTCAATTACAGCATCTCGATCTTTTCCATCTATCTTCTTATTTAGCACTTCTTCAAGCTGCCTCGTTACATCGTATGTTTTTTGAAGTTGGTTCATTATACTTGAGCGCCCTGTGCATATTGTGTTTTCCTCGTCTGTATTAAGACCTGCTTCCAGGTGTCTCGAAACTCAATTACATAGTTTAAGGCTTCTTCCAGTGCTATAACATCATTCTTTACATTGCCTTCTTTTAACTGAAACTTAATATACTCATATAAAGGCATAATCTGGTTTGAAATTTCGACTTTTGGATCCAACGTTACCATTAATTCCTGAATAATGTTCTGCGCCTTTTGGATATTCGTGTTTTTTGCTTCAAAACTTTCAGTCTGTAAGTCTTTAATTGATTGCTTAATAAACTTGATGCACCCATTATATAACATTAATGTCAGTTCTCCACCAGACGCTGTGTTAACTGAATTATTCTGATATGCTTGGTAATGCCTGTTTGCCATAATAGTAACACTCCCTTAAAAGTTTAAGCGCCTCCACCAAATTGGGACATTAATTGTGCCGATTGCTGATTCATTCGTTGTATTGCTTTCTCCATTTGTGTAAACTGGCTCCAGTATCTGTTCTCCACCCGTACCAAGCGATCTTCGAAATCTGAGATACGCGTATTTAAATCTTTCATTCGTTTTCCTAATGAGTAATTTTCTAATGTATCGAAACCACTACCAGCTCTTGCTTCGATTTTTCCTCTAGTCGAATCAAGTGCATCATCTAGCCGGTTAATCAGTCCGCGACTGCCATCTTCGTTACTATTTGAAAACAATTTTTGAACACCAGCTGGATCTTCTTTTAATGCTGCTTTAAGTTCAACTGGATCAATAGTTAGCTTACCACCATCCCTATAATTACTGGATGTAGTGATACCAACTTGGGTAAGTGAAGTTATTTCACCACCTGTATCGACATTGGAATACCAACTTCTTCTCATGGAAAATAATCCATCAGAAATTGCAGATTCACCACGGAGAATACCACTTTTCGCCTTTTCTTCCCATAGTTCTATTTCATCCTCGGACATACCCTCTTTTTGCTTATCCGTTAATGGTTTATAATCACGATATATCTCTTCCTGCTGAGATCCATTTAACTTCTCTACAACCTCGTTATATTTCTCAACAAATTTCGTGATTTTATCGAATGATGATTCTACATCGTTTGAAACAGTTAAGCTAGCACTACCCTCACTTTTAAATTGGTATGTCACTCCACCAAGTTCATAGGAGTTGTTATGTGAAGTCATTTCAATTCCATTGTAATTGAATTTGGCATCTTCTCCACCTTTTTCATTAGCCATATCCATATTCAATGTTGTAGTGAAGAAGGTATTACCTGTAAAGTCAATTTCCGGTTCTGCACCATTAGTAGTATCTCCGTCATCATTATAGTTACCTGCTCTAGTAGCTTCTACAATCACCTTTTTCGTATTTGAATCATAAAAGGCCCGAACATTATTGTCAGCATCAGATATACGTTCTAGCACATCATTTAAAGTATCATTTTCATTTACATCAAATTTATGTGTTGTTGTTGAGCCATCCTCGTTATATGTCTTGAATGATTTCGTTCCAAACCCTTCTGCATAACTAGTATCCTTTAATGCAGTATTTGGATCTATACCTACTCCACTTGAACTAATGTTAGTAGCAGAGGTTGCTAAGTTAGATACACTAATATTATAGGTACCATTTGTCGCATCTGATGACGCTGCTGCAGTAACAGCACTTTCATTAGATGAACTTACAGATTTTGCATTGTAAGTGCTACTATACTTCATATTCAGCATCATATCATCTAACTCAAGTAACTTTTTGTTAATATCCCGAAATGCATCCCGCTTCCATGTTAGTGTAGTGCTCTCCTGTTGCATTCGGTTCAATGGCATCCGCTCTGCCTTCATTAACTTATTTACAAGTTTATCGATATCCATTCCTGTAGCTAGACCACCAATACGCATAACATACAACTCCTTTAAATCTTTTCATCCACCAGAATCCCCATGAACTCTGCCATTGCTGCATACATATCAAGCATGTTCTTAGGTGGAATTTCCTTAATAACCTCATCTGTTATAGGATTTACAACGGTTACATAGTATTCATCTAATTTCTCATGATATTCGAATTTCAAATCTGTTCGTAGGGTCTCGGTAAATTCATTCAATTTATCCACTACTGTCTTAACTTTATCTGTATTAATGACTTCTTCATCATGTAAAGCAGTTTTCCCTTCAGCCACTTTTTCCTTTGCCGCTGTCATTTGCCTGTTGAATTTTTCATTTTGCAAGGGTTGAGTACCTGTTAGTGCATTTTCTAACTTCATTGCCCAAGCAACTCCTCTATTTTCTATTTATATCGGATTAAAATTATGTAATGTTAAGGTTTTGAGAAATAATTTGTAAAAACTATTATCTATCCTTGTTTTTATCCTCCAATAATTCAAGAATATCCAATGAAACATTAGCTGCTTCATTATTCTGGTTCTGAATATCTAAATAAACTTCCTTGCGGTGGATATCCACGGATTTAGGAGCATCAATTCCTAATTTAATCTGATCTCCTTCGATTGCAAGCACTTTAATTTCTACATCTTCACCAATTTGGATCGACTCATTCTGTTTTCTGGTAAGTACAAGCATAGCTATTCTCCTTTCCCGGCAGAAGAGGTTGATGGAGCAATAGCTGCTTTGGATGGATAGTCATCCATATTCAATATGTATTGCTTCCCGCGTTTAGTTTGCGAATTAATAATTATCGGTGCCTTTAAATTTATTGTACTTGTATTGAATGGATCTTTTACCGTTACAATAACCAATACAACTACATCTTTATCATTTTCAATTTGCAGATTAGCAATAATACCATCGTCCAAATCGATTGTATAGTTCTGATAAAAAAGGTATGGGTTTGTAACAATAAACGCGATACTTGGAGTGTCCACTGATTGCAGGATTTGAAAAGCTGTGTTATCTGGCAAATCCAGCAACACAAACTTTGTTTCATCAATAAAACCTGGTAACCCTGATGAAAATTGAATGATTTTACTGTCGGTTATTTCCGTGTCACCTAAGTATTTGGTCTCTATTTTCATTTTTTTCTAAACATCCTTTCTTAAATCGACTCAGAGAAAAGGTTAATAAAATCAATTTGCAGATCCTGATATTGCCCCATACTCGTTGAGACTTCACCAGGCTGATAATTAATAATCGGCTTTTGGGCTTGGTTATCAATAATAGGCTGGTTTACTTTCACGTCAATTTGTACTTCAGATGGCTGATAATCAATTTTTACAGCAAAATGTGATGGAATAAATTTAATACCTAATTGCTTGATTTGGTCATGGGCATTTGTTATTGCCTGAGTAACAATTGGATTACCGTTATTCTCAATCTTCATAAGCTCTTCACCTTGTTGTACGCGTCGGGCAATTCCCTTGAGTAATCCTTGGCGACCGTCATTTGCAAACTTTTCTATTCGCTTTGAAATATGCATCAGCCCCATGTCTTCCCATGCTTGTGTCTGATCAATGCTTAACTTGGAAGGTGTCGTTTTCATGGAAACCTCAGCTTTTGGCTGCTGAATTGAAATTTGGGCATGTGGCTGCTGAATTTCCTGTTTCCCAGACGTTTGCTGAATTTGTATACGTGCCATTTGTGATTCCATTCGTATTTGTGGTAGTTGCAAAATTATCAATCCCTGGCTTTATTTATTTTATTAAAGCCCTGCACCAGATAAGGTCAGGGCTTGTTGATTAATTAGCGTAAGAAATCCATTAATGTAGGTTGAATAATTCTGGATCCTGCTGATAAGGCTGCACGATGTACACTTTCCTGAGATGTCAGTTTTGTAATTACCTTTTCATAGTCAATATCTTCATTCTCGGACATTGTTTGTGTTGCGATTACTTCTTGTTCACTCAACCGATTTTCTATTAATTCCAGTCTGTTCATTCGTGCACCAAGGTCTGCACGGGCATTTACGACATTGTCAATATTTACATCTAGTGTTTTAATATGGTCTTCAATGGCAGCTCGGTTGTTATTGTCTAGTGCATTTATAAATGAATCAATTTCCCCAAACAAATCACCAGTACTATTTGGGTCACCTGCAAATACACTTCCAGCATCAACATTTGCCTGTAATTTTGTCCCATTTGCAACTTCAATCATAACTGGATCTGAATTAATCGCAATTTTTGTTATGTCACCGTTTTCGTTAATGGTAACAGGCTTTGTGTCTGTATTTGTCCCATTAAAAATATATTTACCATTAACCTGGGTATTAGCAATATCAGCAAGATGCTCTTTTAACTGTTCTGCCTCTTCCATAATGTCTTCTCGTTGCCCATCATCATATGTATCATTACTTGCCTGAACAGCTAATTCCCGTAACTTTTGCAGTGCTTGGGTGGCTTTATCCAATGCAGCATCTGAATTATCCATCCAATTATGGACTTCATTCGTGTTCCGCTGATATTGTTCAACTTCCTTAAGTTCTGTCCGGTAGCTCATTCCTTTCATTGCAATTACAGGATCATCAGATGGCCGGTTGATTTTTTTACCTGTAGATAATTGATTCATATACGTATTCATTTTGGAATAACTATTCGACAAGTTATTGAGCATATTATTCGAAATCATGCTTTGTGTAATTCGCATTAAGATTTACCTACCTTCCTACTAATCCCATATTATTGATAACACGATCAATCATTTCATCTACTGCTGTCATGCTGCGGGCAGCTGCACTATATGCGTGCTGAAACTTAATCATATTACTCATTTCTTCATCCAATGACACAGAACTAACTGACATTCGCTGATCTTCTACTTGTGATCTTAGAATTCCAGAGTTTTCAACCATGTTATTTGCTTTTTGAGCGTTTACCCCCATATCACCAATAACAGATTCATAGAAACCCCTGACAGATGCATTATCTAAATCTGCATTTTCGGTATCAAATACATCAGCTAAGTCAGAAGCATTCCCTCCATTTCCAGATCCACCACCATTACTTGCAGCTATTTCATCAGGATTATCTAATATTGATTCACTCACTGTGATATTTCCGGCTGTAATATTGGTAGTAGTTCCATCATTTGCGTTTTGGAAAAATTCAGCAGTACCAGGATCGCCATTTAAATCTTCACCACTACTGTGAACACCGTTGAATACTTCAGCAAATTCTTTTGCCATTTTATTCAAATCATTCAACATCTCAGGATATTCACCTTTAATATCTCCACCGTCTGTATACCCGTACGATTCAATAAAACCTTTTAGTGAACCGTTTGAAGTGAACTCTGAAACTGAATAACTATCACCATTGTTACCGCCAATGTTAATTGTTTCTATGGCATTGCCAGCATTGACATCATCGGCTTCTGGCATAACACTTATTTCTTTAAAACTCAGCTCACCTTGCGACAAATCACCGTTAACCAAGGTCGAGCCCAATGATTTCCCACTTTCATCAGCAAGTTTAATAGTTGCTAAACCATCGGCAGTATCCAGTGCACTATCACTGCTCTTTGAATAGGATACTTCGATATTAACAATTCCGGATAATTCATCAATTAATCGATCACGTTCATCATAAAGGTCATTTGCCAGGGATCCATGTGTTTCTATGTTCTTAATCTGTTTATTAATTGAATTGATTTGATCGGAAATGGAATTTGCATCTTTAACTTTAACATCAATTTGCTCCCTCAAATCAGTTCGCATCGAACCTAATGAGTCAGACAAATAGTTAAACGTTTCGGCTACTGCAAGCCCTCTTTGTGCGACAACAGATCGCGCTCCAGTATTTTCAGGATGAACCGATAAATCCTGGAGTGATTGCCAAAATTGGTCCATTGTTTTATTCAAACCATTCTCAGATGGTTCATTAAGCAGCCCTTCCATCTTACTAAGAGCGTCTGCTTTGGTGCTCCAATAATTGAATTTACTGTTTTCTGCACGATATTGGTAGTCCAGAAATTGATTCCGAATCCTTTGTACCGATCCCGCTTCAACCCCTGTACCCATTTGACCGGGTATCTCCGGCCGATTTCTTGAAGCGGCTGGGAATGGTGAAGTCGTTTCAAAATTCACACGCTGTCTGGAATACCCTTCCGTATTTGCATTGGCTATGTTGTGTCCAGTTGTATAGAGTGCTGATTGCTGTGCAGATAAAGCTTGCTTAGCCATTTCTAACCCATGAAAAGTACTCATTTACTTACTACTCCCTCCGATTATTATCTGCTGCGGCTATGCCTTTGAATCGAAAACGGAACGCTCTGTAGAATCAGATGATTTATTTCCACCGTAGTTCATATTGCGAATGGATGGTTTCATCATGTTGAGCGATAGTTCAACAAATTGCATCGATTGTTGAATTAACGACTGATTCAGTTGTTCCTGTTGTTTTAATTCCGTAATTGTTTCCGTTAAAGTTATTGTTATTTCTTCCAATTCATTTTTTGACTGTTTATCATTCATAACCTCAAGTATACCTGTAATTGTCGGGTGTTCCAGACCAGGACTGTACTCGTCGACCCATGACTGAACTGCTTTTTGACGCTTAACCTCAGCTTGTTCCAATGCTTGGACATGTTTGCGCTCTTTCAAAAGAAGCGGCTGCAGTTTCTCTATGGATCCCTCTTTAACAACAGCTGTTTTCTGTTTTGAGATTTCAAGCAGTGATTCATGTAAACCAATCAGTTTTTCCATTGCTTGTATTATTGGTTGAACGGACAAATTGATGTCCTCCTTTACTATTGCTTCGACCAGAAATCAACCATTTTTTGTGCTGTTTTCTCATGGTTGACTTGATATTCACCAGCGTCTACAGCATCTTTAATGTTTTGAACATATGCTGCACGTTTCTCACTTGGCTTCTCATTTTGCAGCATTTCCTTAGCCTGACTTGAGATTTCGAGCTGATCCTTCTTATTGTTATCTTTGGAGTAGTCCATTTGTTTTTGCAGTTGGTTTTTATAGGGATTAAAATTTGTTTGGTTTGGACCATTAATTTTCATGAAAATCACCTCATTCTTTATCCATTACAGTTCAATATATTTTGATTTCATGTATAATTTTCTCGTACTTTTTATATCGGCAGATTTTATGTTTAGTAAAGCGATATCCGATTATTTCTTACGATTATCATATGTATAGTAAGTATTTACTCGTTCTTCCTTTTCGCTTGCTTGCTTTTCCATTTTATCATAGAACTCCAGACCACTTTTTATATCATCCGAGCAATCGCCGCACAATCTACCATGAATTATATCAACGCCACACCGATCACATGGATAGGCGAGTTTTGGAAACTGAGAAGTCCGCAAACGCTTTTCCTTAATGAATTTAATAATAAGATCTTCGTCTACTTCTGTTGCCTTGACAATCTCCATCATGGTTGCTTCTCTATTCTTCCGTATACTTAAAAAACGGTAAACTGTTTCAAAAGCTCTCTCTTCTTCTTTATAACATGTTTGACAAACATCCCGAATCGTTTTCACAAAAACCGCCTGGCAGCGAGAGCAATTTGCTAAATCAGCCATTTTAACTCTCCCTCCTATTATATAATAACACCGTCCGCTATCCACGAACTAGTGTCAGGGCATAAACGGTTGGACATCCCTGCTCCTTTAATAACGATGCAGCATGACGCAACGTAGACCCCGTTGTATATATATCATCGGTTAATACGACTGGTTTGTTTATAGTTTTCGTTATTTTAAATGGATTTAATGCTGAGATACGTTCTTTTCTTGTTTTCTTGGACTGTTTTTCACCGTGAACACGGGTAAGCAATTCACAAGATTCCAGTGGTAAGAAGTCTGCTAGCTGCAGTGACTGGTTAAAACCACGTTCCTTCATTCGTTCATTACTTAAGGGGATTGGAACAGCAACAATATCTTTTGGTAAAGAAATAAACTCCTTTTCAAACGCTTCTGTATAAAAAGGTTTAAAAGAATAACCAAGACAATAATCCCCTCGATATTTCCATCTGGAGATCATATCCTGCATCTGCTCGTTATAATCAAAAACAGAAAAATTAAGTGTTAATGGATCATTAACGCCATGTAGATCCCATTTTTTGCAATCTTGACATAACGATTCTTCGCTTTTTCGACTGCATTTTTTGCATCGTTTTCCTTTCAATACAGATAATTCATTCATACAAGCAGAACATAGATTCTTAGGTTTAGGTAAAATAAACACGTTTGCCCAGCTAGTCTCGGGAACTATTTCAACGTCACACCACAGACAGTTCATCTTAGCAAAACCCTCCCCGTTTGTTCATCTTCCTAATGGAACGGACCGCTTGCACCATTGCTTCTGTTTTTCCATCATGAAAAAATACCACTTCACCTGTTGGATCCTTCGGGCTTCTGCCTGCCCTTCCCGCTATTTGAACTAATGCTGCCTCATCAAAAACTGAGTGCCCCGCATCAAAAATGACTACATCAACGGCAGGAAACGTAACGCCACGTTCCAAAATAGTTGTTGTAACTAAAATACTAATTTGGTTATCTCTGAATTGCTGAATTTTCTCTTCACGATTTTTGTCTGATGCATGAACAGCAACTACTTTATCATCCTGTAGTATTTTTGTAAGGTTTTTACTCAGCTTTTCTGCAAATAAAATCGTCGGCACAAATATCAGAAGCTGGCGATTAGGGTTTTCCCGCTGAACATACCAATTTAAAAAAGATTTTGGAGGCCGGGAACTTATCATATACTTTTTCAGGGAATAACACATGTGAAAGACAGGTACTGGCAATGGATAACCATGAAAACGACTTGGTACGAAAATATGCTGGAGTCTCTTGCGAGAAATTTGAATTTGATGGTTTTGTCGTGGGGTAGCTGTTAAATAAATAGTCGTATTCGATTTTTCTTTTTTTGAACGGTTTGCTGCATATGAAAGAGATTTATTCGCATGATATGGAAATGCATCAATCTCATCAATGATGATGACATCAAACGCATTCTTAAATCGCAGCAGCTGATGTGTTGTCGCAATAACGAGTTGAGCTGCTCCTTCAGTCTCACGGCTTCCGCCATAAAGTCCTTGGACATAGATTCCTGAAAAAGCTTCACGTAGTCTTGGCAGCAATTCACGCACGACATCTGTTCGTGGTGTAGCGATACAAATCCGTTTGCCACGTTTTAACGATTCTGTGATCCCCGGAAAAAGCATTTCTGTTTTACCAGCACCACAAACTGCCCACACTAGTAATTCATTTTCTTTATTGCGTATTGCCTCCGTAATACGGTCGGCTGCCTTTTGCTGAACTTCCGTAAGCTCTCCAGTCCATGTACATGCATTGGTATGTCGTGGCCAATTAACCTTTGGACCTGTCCATTCATATAATGGCTCACATTTCATAACACGGCCCATTTCAATGCATTTTCGGCAATATTCATGTGATATACCGCAATTATTACACGGGATATTCCCAAATAGGGACCGTTTTTGATTTCCACATCGCTGACATTGATAGTTATAATATTTCTTTTTTATCGAGGGTATTGGTATGAAGTATGAATTACTCAAAAAATGGTTAAAGGTGGTTTCATCGACTTGAATTTCTCTTCGTAATAAAAGTTTTCCTGAATAACGGTTAATAAAGTCGTTGTCGAGGTTAGAGGACACGAACTCACGCTCCTTCTTTGGGGATATAGAAGAATTAAGCACTACCAGCCGGGGTGACTGGCAGTTAATAACTATTTCTTGTACCAAGTAACGCCAAGAGCACCTTCACCAAGATGTGTTCCAATTACTGGTCCGAAGTAGCTTATTGTACTGTCAACATTTGGATACATGGCATCCACACTGTTCTTTAACTCAATTGCAGCCTGCTCATCGTTAGCATGGATAAAAGCGACTTTCAGATTTTTCCCTTGCTTAGCATCCTCTTCTAGCATACCAATAATTCGATTTAATGCTTTTTTTCGTGTTCTTATTTTTTCAAAAGGAACAATTTTTTTATCAACAAAGTGCAGTACCGGTTTAACTTGAAGTACACTTCCTAAAATCGCCTGAGCACCATTTAAACGGCCTCCGCGCTGCAAATTATTTAAATCATCCACCATAAAATATGCACGCATACTTTGTTTCATTTCGTTGAGGCGATTGATAATTTCTTTAGGGTCTTTTCCGGCTTGGGCCATTTCTGCTGCTTCCAGCACATAAAAACCTTGAGCCATGGCACTAAGCTCCGAATCTAGCGGATAAACCTCAATTCCTTCAGCCATCTCTCCAGCACTAACTACAGTTTGATATGTTCCACTAATTCCACTCGACAAGTGAATGGCTATAACCGCATCATAATCCTTGGCAAGCTCTTCAAATTTATCTGCAACAAATCCAATTGAGGGCTGTGATGTTTTAGGCAGGCTACTTGATTCCTTGACCTTCCGATAAAATTCTTTTGTCGAAATATCAATTGATTCACGATATGATGTATCTTCAAAAACGACACTTAACGGGACGACATGAATATTGTACTGATCTTTCAGTGAATCAGAAATATATGCCGTACTATCAGTCATTACAGCAACTTTCATCGTGTACCTTCTCCTCTTCTAACTTGTACTATAATGTATTATTTTACATGAAGAAAAATATATTTGCATCACATATTTATAACAAAAATACTCTGTCACCCAAAAGCGACAGAGTATCGATATCTATAAAGGAACAAATTACTAATATTGTACTTCCACCCAGCCTTTACGAATTGCGGATACGACTGCTTGTGTGCGATCGTTTACGCTCATTTTCTGCAGGATATTGCTGACGTGGTTTTTTACTGTTTTTTCACTAATATACAATGTTTCCGCAACAGCACGATTACTTTTTCCATCTGCAAGGAGCTGTAATACTTCACATTCACGTCTTGTCAGCAAATGAAGCGGCTTGTGGTACTCGATTGCGCTTTCCGCTACGTTCGACACATTTTCCTGTGCGAGACGGCGATATTCCTGAACCAGGTTATGGGTTACTTTCGGGTGAAGATAGGAACCACCTTCACTAACCACTTTAATCGCATCTATTAACGAATCAGAGTCCATTTCCTTAAGCAAATACCCCTGTGCCCCCGTTTTCAGAGCATGGGTAACATAGCTTTCATCATCGTGAATTGAAAGAATAATAACATTCGTGTTTGGAAAGTGTCTTACGAGATCTGCAGTTGCTTGTACGCCATTCATTGTTGGCATGTTGATATCCATTAATACAACATCAGGATTATGTTCCTTAACTAATGAAGAAGCAACAAGACCATCATCACCCTCTGCAACAACCTCAAATGATTGTTCAAACTCAAGGATTCGCTTTACACCTTCACGAAATAATTTGTGGTCATCAATTAATACAATTTTTGTTTGTTTCATATTCATCGATTATGTTCCTCCTAGATTAATAGCTATTTATATATACCCTATTACGTTTCAATGGTAGCCTATTTCGTACTTTTTTTCTTTATCGGTTTAAAACTATTATACTTGAATAGTCAAAAAGTAGTAACTTTTTCTCACGAAAGTTCATATGGAACTTTTATCTTAATTTTTGTTCCCTCACCAATCGTTGAGTTTATTGTCAGTTTACCATTCAACATTTCAACACGTTCTCTCATTCCAATTAGTCCGAACGATTTATCCCGTTTTAACGCTGGATCAAAGCCTTTTCCATTGTCATTAATAACCATCACTAAATCCTTTGGCCCAACGTCCAGCTTCACCTTAATTAGAGTTGCTTCTGCGTGCTTAATAGCATTCTGAATGGATTCCTGTACTAGGCGAAAAAAAGCAATTTCATATTTTTGATTCAATCGTTTTTCAAGCCCCATCGTTGAAAACTCAATTTCTGTATCATTATAATCAGCAATTGTAGCAACATATTTTTTAATCGTTGGTATAAGTCCTAAATCATCCAATGCCATTGGACGCAAGTCATAAATAATGCGTCGCACTTCATATAAAGATGAACGAATCATTTTTCGCACACTCTTTATTTCTTTTAACGCGTCGTCAACGGTCCCTTCTCGAAATGTACGATCAACAAGCTCTGAGCGAAGCAATATGTTTGCTAGCATCTGAGCAGGACCATCGTGAATTTCTCTGGATATTTTTCGACGCTCGTCCTCTTGGGCTTCAATAATTTTCAAACCAAATTCCTGCTTCTCTTTTGCCTCTTCAATCATTTCATTGACTTGTTTAAAATCGTCGTTTAGATAAGTGAGAATAACTGATATTTTACTAGCTAAACCTTCAGCACGCTCAATGGTCTGATCCAACGTAAGCAATCGTCGCTCGAGATCATCTCGGCGATCGCGTAACCCTTTCTCTTCCTGACGCAGCATTGCCAGTTTTGTTTGCATCATGTGTGTGTTTTCATAAACTTCACGTATTTCACTCTCTGAATGGCGATCAAAATATTTACTCACCTCAGAAAGCCGTTGTCTGGAATACTTAACCTTTTGTTCCAATGCATCTCCATCATTAATGTGCTCGATGACTTTTTCTTTGGTTTCTTTTAATTCTCTAAGTAGATTTTCATATTCGCCTCGTGCTTCTTCACTTATGTTAAAAATTTCATCTTTACTGTTTTGAACAACATCAATCATATCATCGATCACATAATCTAATGCTTTTTCTTCCATTTTTTGAACCATCTTGTTCCCACCAACCTATGATATAATTATTCGAAATAAAGTATTTTTTTAATAGGGTCTTTTAGCATACTTTTAGGAAAGTTTATCCTTTTATTATAGGTCAAAATATAGCCCTATCTATAATAATGGATTGTCAGGAGGTTAAAAGCAAGATGTTATCGAATTATTTTACCGTAAAAAATGAAGGAATTATTCAACTAATCATACAAAAGTCACGATTTATTGGCTACGTAAAACGGGTAGAAACAGAAGAAGCTGCTCAATCCTTTATTAGCGAAGTTAAGAAAAAGCACCATGACGCAAATCATAACAGTTCAGCATATATGATTGGCGAGAATAATCAGATACAAAAAGCTAATGATGATGGTGAACCAAGTGGTACGGCCGGTGTACCGATGCTGGAGGTATTAAAGAAACAGGATCTAAAGGACACTGTAATCGTAGTGACCAGATATTTTGGTGGCGTAAAGCTAGGGGCTGGCGGCTTAATTCGGGCTTATGGCAGTGCGACATCACAAGCAATAGCGGCTGCTGGTGTTGTGGAACGTCAGCTAATGCAAGGTATATCTATTGTTGTCAGCTACTCACTACTAGGCAAAGTAGAGAATGTATTACGTAACTCTGATCATGTTTTGGATTCCATTAATTATCTGGAACAAGTGGAGTTCATAGTTTATGTAAGAGATGGCGAAGAAGCGAATTTCCGCGAATGGATTACAGATATCACAAGTGATCAAGTCACTTTTGAAACCAAAGGCACAGCATATGTGGAGATTGATGTTCAGTTCAGTTGAAGTTCTCCGGATCTAGTTGAAGTTTCCTGGTTGGAGTTTCCGGTCTCGAGTTGATATCCTCGCTTTCAGGTCGATATCCCAGCTTTCAAGTTGATATCTCCCATTTCTGGGTAAAAAAAGAGCACTGTCTCAAAGTTTCGACAGTGCCTCTTCATCTGCAATCAGCGTGACGTTTCCATGCTTCTGGAGTATGGATGCTGGGAATTCCTCAGAAGTTTCTCCATTTATCATTCTGTTAACAGCCTCAGCCTTTTTTTCACCGGAGACAAGCAGAAGGATTTTTTTACTCTCCATAATTGTTTCGATGCCCATCGTGATGGCTTTTTCTGGCACATCATTCAATGAATCAAAAAATCGCGCATTAGCCTTACGGGTAGTCTCATCCAAATCGACAATATGTGTACGGCTGTCAAAAGCTGTGCCAGGCTCATTAAATCCAATATGTCCATTCAGGCCTAATCCCAAAACCTGCACATCGATGTACTCAGCTTTATACATTAATGTTTCATAATCTCGACATTCCTTTTTCAGATCCTCGGCATCACCATTAGGCAAAAAGGCACGATTGTCAGGCAAGTCAATATGCTTAAACAATTTATCATTCATGTAAAAGCGGTAACTGTTAAAATTGTTTCCTGAGAGGCCAACATACTCATCTAAATTAAACGTTGTCGTTTTTGTAAATGAAACCTCATTCCTTTGATAGGAATTAATCATCTGCTGATACATTCCTTCTGGAGTGGAACCAGTGGCGAGGCCCAATACAGGATTATCGAGGCTATTTACTTTTTCAACGATTAAATCACATGCTCTCTCGCTCATTTCTTTATAATTTTTTACTTTAACAATTTCCATTCAGTCTTAATCCTCCTCGTGCGCAATTTCTCCACGGCAAATTGTGTATTTAATGTGCAAATCATCATCTACGAGTAAAAGGTCTGCATCCTTCCCAACTTTAATACTCCCTTTTTTGTCAAAAACACTCAGTTGCTTCGCCGGATTGGAAGAAGCCATTTCAATTACATTTCTGATTGATACATCCTTTAATTGAAGCATTTGCTGTGCACCTTGATACATCTTCAGAATACTTCCGGCAAGTGTCCCATCATCAAGAACAGCACGGTCTTCTGTTACGTTAACAGGCTGTCCCCCTAACTCGTATGCACCAGAATGGAGGCACTTAGCTCGCATCGCATCCGTAATCAGAATTAACCGTTCGCTTCCCATATTTGAATAAATTAATTGAAGCATTTCGGGGGATACATGAATTCCATCTGCAATTAATTCAGCACGTAATTCTTCCAGTCGAAATGCAGCACCCACGACACCTATGTCACGATGATGTATGCCAGTCATCGCATTACAGATGTGTGTGACCTGACGAACCCCATGATCAACCGCTGTTTTCATCCCGTCAAATCCTGTCCCCGTATGACCCGCAGAAACGTTTACACCTGACTCGAATAAAGACCTAATAAATGTGCCATCTTCATCATGTTCAGGGGCAAGGGTAATGGTTTTAATTTTATTCCCTGACAACTGCTGCCATTTCTTAAACTGCCCAATATCTGGCTTCATTATATATTCCAGTGGCTGGGCACCTTTTTTACTTTTTTCAATAAAGGGGCCTTCAAGATGAACACCCATAACTTCCGCTTGTCCACGCTTAGATTTATATTCCGCCACATTTTGTAATGCAGCCTCAATACTTTCAGATGATTGTGTAATAGTTGTTGCTAAAAAACTGGTCGTACCTTCTTTTGGTAAAACTTCTGCCATCGTATCCAATGCTTCCTCAGTTGAATCCATCACGTCTGCGCCTGCTGCACCATGAATATGTCCATCGATGAATCCGGGTATAAGATTTAAGCCTTGCCCATCGATGATTTGTGCAGTTTCCGGAGGTGTTGTATCTACGTTATTATGTATTTCTTTTATCATACTATCCTCTAAAACGATTGAACCATTAACTACGCCTTCTGATTCAGTAAATATAGTGGCATTTTTTATAAATAACGAACGTTTCATTTCTTTATCAGCCCTTTGTATTTGCTAATCTTTAAGGTAGCACATCCGCAACACACATGTCTAGAAACCAACCCCAAAAAGAAAAACTACATTCGCCTAAACAGCAATGTAGTTTATAAAATCAATTTGAAATATTTTTATAGATTGTTTTTCCATTTGTTAACTCTTGGATTAACGCCTGGATCAGTTCCTCGGAAGATTGGAATTTTGAGTTCTCTGTTTCGTCAATCATCTTTTTCAGCATATTTTTATATCGTTCCTGCTCTACCATTTTCATACCGCCTTTTGTCAAAATGCATGACTATTATACCATGTTTAAAACAGTGATGTTGTCGAATAATGTCGACCACTGAAATTTTTCTAAAATAATTCGTATCAGGATTTATTTTGTGACTGTTTTCCATTTAATCAACAATAAACATAGGGCGGCTATTGCAGCACCGACTCCATCCAGAACAACATCACCTATATAAGGTGTTCGATTAGCAGTGAAACCTTGATGGAATTCATCTAATCCAGCATATGCAATTGTAAGTGAATACGATATGATAATTAGTGGAAGGAACTTCATATCACATGTACTTCTTAAAGCAATATAAAATAAACACATTAGCACAAAAAATACTCCAACATGTGCGCCTTTACGCAGGAAGAACTCAACGATACCCGCAGTCCCCAATTCTGCTACACTTACCTCTGAATGATGGTAAGTAAAAGATATCCAATCAACCAAAGGTGTTAAAAAGGATAAATCAAATGAACTTTTCAAAAGTGGCTTAACATCCTGATCTTCATAAGGCTGTGCTGAGGAATAGTAAATTATCCCCATCCAGCCAATAGGCAGCAGCCAATAGATATATTTTTTCATAGTAAATTCACCCTAATTCTCATCCCAGTTCCACACTTCAATTCCACCTAAGTAAAACTGATGAAGCAGTTCTTCGCTCTGTAATTTTTCAATTTCACGAACAGGACCTGTTACCGTAGCGCCATAAACTTTCATGCCATTTTCACGTAGGTAGTTCAAACGCTTCCGGTCAATATCTTTGCCATTATAACTTCCATTTTCGATTAACCACTCAATATCTTTATAAAATTGATCGATTGATTGTCCTATACTATCATGGTGCAAATAATAACTCGAAAAAGATAGTCTGTTTTTCTCGTCATATTTAGCTTGCGGCCTTAACAGCAGCGCGTTCACAAATGTAAATTGTCCAGCTCTTGAATGACTTATATCATACTCTTTAATCTCTCCACCATATACCGGCATTTGGAGAACTTTTAAATCATATGGGTTTAATAAATTCATCATCTCTCGTGGAGTCATACCTTTTTTTGCAGAGAAATGAATCTGTGCGACATGCCCATCTCCTATTTTATTAAACTGAGCCCACAATTTAGGATTGCCTTCTTTGCCATTTGACGAGGCACTATCTTTTCCTAGTAAATCCGGGGCAATAGCAAAGTTAAACATCTTATCCTGTGTGTTTAGATACTTTTCGTTAAAATTAAATTCAAACCCAATTTTGCCAATTAAATGTTTTTGCGCGGTAACTTCTCCAATAACCACGTCCCATTCGCCGACACTACGGTACAACTTTAATGTAGTAGACTGAGTCAGAAGCGCATTGATTTCTGCATTAGTCCCATGCGATTCATGTACCTCAAAACCAGAATACCTTGTTTCAACAAGTGTTGTTATTAGTCTGTCAAACTCCGCTTTTTTTCCTGACATATCATAATAAATGCTCACAGGAATCATATATACAATGTAAATAAGAAAAATTAACAGGAGTGTTCTAATGACAGTAAATCCAATTGATAGTCTCGTTCGCCATACCATCTTTCTCGCACTCTTTTTATCTAATTCAGCTTGGTCTTTCTCTTCCCATTCATCTAAGACATTATCATCTTTCATCTGAATATTCTCCTTTCAGCAGCTGATCATAATATCGAAATTTTTTCCTTGCACGGAACAGCGTAGTTTTAACCTGGCTAACTGATAGATTCATAGCGGTCGCGACTTCCTGATATGTAAAACCTTGAATTTCACGTATGTAAAGAATGGTGCGCATTCGTTCAGGTAATCGGCTAAGAACTTCTTCAATATGTACCTGCTTCGTAAGGTTCTCTAACTGCTCTTCAGGGTTTCCGATATTGTTATTGTCGGCACGTTCCAATTGAATTCGTTCCACCATAAGCTGTTCAGACTTAGACTTTCTAGTCCAATCGATGAAAAGGTTACGAGCTACCTTAAAAAGCCACGCTTTTGCCTGTGCCATGTTTTTCACCTCTAACGAAATCATCGCCCGATAAAACGTCTCCTGCAATAGTTCTTCAGCAACCTGTTTATTTCGGCTCATCTGCAATAAATAGCGGTAAAGTGGAAGTTGATACGCCTCAAATAAATCTGTAAATATGGATCTTTTCAATCAACTCCCACCCCCTCTATATATTTAAACGATTGAACAATCCATTTGTTACATGAAATATTTATATTATTTTTTTAAGTGCAAAATAAAAAACCGCAAGCCATTAGCTTTACGGTCAGCACTTATTTATCCTGTTCTTTTCGCCACTTAGTAAATTCAAGGTATTCTTTAAATTGCTCTTTTGATACACCCGATTCCATAGCTTCCTGAACAATTTTCAACCACTCACCATCTAATTGTTCCTCTGTCTCTTTCCATTTATCTTCTAATATCAACTCATTCACTGGGACTCCCAGTACAGAACTAATTTTTTCAATAAACTGGATCGATGGGTTCGTTTGAAGGCTTCGTTCAATAGAGCTTAAATAGGATTTGGCTACACCAGCTTTATCTGCGAGTTCAGAAATCGACATCTTTTTTTCTTGACGTAGTTGCTTTATTTTTTCACCGATCAAGTAATACACCTTCTTTCAAAAAAAATTATAACATAAAAAGGTGTATGGTTCTATATAAAGCACAAGACTTTTTAAAATATTTATTTATTTTATTTAACTTATGCTTATAAAACATGACATTACACCAAGTCTAAATGGTGAAAGTCTTCGTTAGGCATATGTAGTAATAAAGGCTTTATTCTTTCTTATCTGCCAAAAACAACCTAACTTCTTCCAAAGTTAACCCGATGGTTTTTGCCTCTTTCATCAGTTCCAACCACTCATAATCTATTTCTTTGTTCTTTCTTGCATTAATCATTTCTATCGTCCCCCATTTAAATTCCCAGGCAGTCCGGCCGTCATAGCTATAAAGCTTTAGACCCGTGACTTTGCGCCCCCATTTTTCAATAAGTTTGCTATTTTCTGAGGAACCATCGTTTTATAAGACTACTATACTATATTTATGGGGGTTATTGGGTGTCTTCTTTTGTCAAAATCGAACTAGTTTTGTAATTTTCAAAAATTATTTTGACGATATAGGTCATTCGAACCATTTAGCACATTAAAAACCCTTCTAACAAAGACATACATTCGATATACGTATTACTTTATGGGCAAAAATATTGCGCAAGTTCTCATCTCTAAAAACCAGCCTGTATTCTCACATTTGTTACCTTTTACAAAGCAATGAATTTTATACGCATTCAGAACGCTTCTTCCGGGGGCTTCGGAACGTGCTGTTCCCATAGGAGTCTGCGTATTCTGCCTCCACTGATAGAGATTTCTGATTAGAGCCTAAAGTGTTCCCAAGGCTAAGAAGCAATATCACAATAAGCATTGATTAATTTACAGGATAAAGTGAGTAAAACCTAGCGAAGGAAATACACGTAGACTCCTGTGGGAGCTTGCGCCTAGATGAGACTACGCAGCGACGTAGGAGCAAGGAGGTTCATCAGCCGCCCTAGGTGCGCGGAGTGTATTTCCGGAGCGGTATAGGAACACTCAAACTTTTTAAAAAGTAGTTCGCAGTTAATATCAACTGCGTAGATAAAAGCAACAAATCTTACTACAAAATCATGAAACATTTGACTCCGCAAAAACGTCTACTAATGTGCTAGGTGATTTTTCTTCTTCTATTTACATACCTTAAGATGATGAGATTTGCCTATTGTGAAAGGGAACGCAAAGATGTACTCGAAACAAGTTATCTTGGCACGAACCTGTTCACTGCATCATTCAGTTCCACCAATTCTAAAAGAATAATAGACTAAAATGACTAGTTTCGATATAATTTATCTAATTATTGATTATTTCTGAAACGACAGAGGAGAATAAATTGTGGATTCGAGAATTGAAAAACGAAATGAGAAAAAGAAACGCAAATGGCCCTACTGGGTTGGGGGAATTACGCTTGGTTTAGTATTAATAATTGGCATTTACTTATTTTATATTTATGATAAAGTCGGCGATACCGTCGAAGTCATGCATGAACCACTGGCACGGGATGAAAATCCTGATCGTCAAAAAGAACTGGACTCGCTTTTTAGTGAAAATGATACCATTAATATTCTTTTACTTGGAGTCGATGAACGGAAAAATGACAAAGGACGTTCAGATACCATGATATTGATGTCACTGAACCCACAAACAAATTCAATGAAAATGTTGAGTATACCTCGTGACACGTACGTAAATATTCCAGGTCGAGGGATGGATAAAATCAATCATGCTTATGCATTTGGTGGTGTTGGATTATCCGTGCAGACTGTGGAGGAGAATTTTGATGTTCCGGTACACTTTTATGTAAAAGTAAATATGGAAGGATTTCAGCAAGGAATTGATGCTTTAGGTGGCGTAACAGTTACAAATGACCGTGCATTTTCACAGGGAGGAGTAGATTTCCCTACAGGTGAAATTAATCTGAATGGTGAAGAAGCACTAAAGTACATTCGTATGCGTAAAGGTGACCCAAGAGGAGACATTGGACGTAATGAGCGTCAGCGTAATGTAATTAGAGCAGCTATTGGCGAAGCAGCAAGTTTCTCAAGCATTACCAAAATCACCGATATTCTAGGTATTCTTGGCGGGAATGTAAAAACTGATCTCAAAATGGAACAGATGCAAACATTATTTTCCGATTATCGTCAAACTCGAAATAACATCGATACAATGGAAATAAGCGGCAATGGTCAAATGATTGACGGAATTTGGTACTATGTTGTACCCGATGAAGAAATGAATCGGGTTCAAACCGAAATAAAAGAGCATATGAAAGCGAAATAGTCATCTAAAGATGGCTTTTTGCTTTTACATACATGTTTTTGCATATAAAAGGTGATATGATTAGATTATATTTTCTAAAAGATTGAGGGGGTCATTATGAAAAGAATAATTGCTTTGCTTCCACTTTTATTACTTCTGATTGTTACTGCATGTTCTAATGATGAAGTTACACCACAGGAACGCTTCGATCAATATGTAAAGCATTGGAATGAACAGGAATTTAACGAGATGTACAGTATGAGTACTACTGCTTCAACTGAAAAATATGCAAAAGAAGACTATGTTGAACGATATAAAAATATTTATGGCGACCTAAACGTTAACAATTTAAAGATTACCTATGAAAAATTATCCGAAGAAAAAATGAAAACTGCCATGGAAAAAGGAACAGCTCAGTTTCCATTCTCAGTCGAAATGGAAACAATTGCAGGTCCAATCGCATTTGACTATAAAGCAACACTTATTAAAGAAGGTGAAGAAGAGGATGCCAACTGGTTCGTAAAATGGGATCCAGGCTTTATCTTTCCAGCAATTCAAGATGGCGGTGAAATCGGTCTATCCACGATAAAACCTGAACGAGGCGAAATACTAGATCGGAATAATTTACCCATAGCTTTAAATGACACCGTTCATAATGTTGGCATCGTTCCTGGAAAAATAGGTTCTAATCCAGAACAGGCGAAACAGAAGATATCTGACTTATTGGGCATGTCGGTTGAAGCGATCAATTCTAAGCTAGATGCCGGATGGGTTGAGCCTGATTTATTTGTCCCACTTAAAAAAGTGCCGAAATCAGAAAAGAAAACGCTAAATCAATTATGGGAAATAAGTGGCGTGACGGAGCGTGAAGTAACCGGTCGTGTTTATCCATATGGAGAATCATTAGGTCATCTTGTCGGCTTCACAGGACCAGTAACTGCCGAAGAGTTAGAGGATATGGATTCTGGCGAATACAGTGCAAACGACATAATTGGTAAACGAGGGCTTGAACTACTATTTGAGGAAAAACTTCGTGGTGAAGCAGGCGTAAAAATAACTGTTTCCAAAGAAAACCAAGAAGAAATTGTCCTAGCCGAGAAGCCGGTTAAACATGGTGAAGATGTCGTAACCACGATAGATGCCGATTTGCAAAAGAAAATATATGAAAGCTATGATGGTGAATCCGGGACAGCAGCTGCAATTCATCCAAAAACAGGTGAAACATTAGCACTTGTGAGCAGCCCTTCCTTTAATTCGAACGAAATGGGATTTGGTATTTCACAATCAAGACGGAAAGAATTGCAAAATAAACCGAAACAACCATTATTAAATCGCTTCAATTCTACCTATGCACCTGGATCAACATTTAAACCAATAACTGCGGCTATTGGCCTGAATAACGGGACCATCGTTCCTGGTGAAGGTGTAGAAATTAATGGCTTAACATGGAGTAACGGTGAAAATTGGGGAAATTACCAGGTTCGCCGTGTATCAAAGTCAAACGGGCCGGTAGACGTTACGAATGCATTGGTTCGCTCGGATAATATCTATTTTGCTATGAAAGCAGTAGAAATGGGCAGTGATAAGTATGTGAAAGGATTAAAGCAATTTGGTTTCGCTAAAGATTTTCCATTCGAATACCCGATTGAAAAATCCACAATCTCATCCAGTGGAAAACTTAATGATGAGGTTTTACTTGCCGATACAAGTTACGGACAAGGAGAAGTCCAGATGAGCGCACTCCATTTGGCTATGGCTTATACCCCATTTTTAAATGAAGGTAACCTGCTTAAGCCTACAATCCTTGCCGATGCAGAAAAAGGCCAGGTTTGGCAGGAACAATTAATAACTGGTGAGCAAGCCACACTTATACAGGAAGCACTTCGTAAAGTGGTTGCAGCACCAAACGGAACAGCAAAAGGGGCAGACATTGACGACTTGGCCATCTCTGGGAAAACCGGAACAGCCGAGCTTAAAAAATCCGGTGAGGAATCAGGTGCAGAAAATGGCTGGTTTGTTGGCTATCCAACTAAAGACCAGGACATTCTAATTTCCATGATGATTGAAAACACAGAAGATAAAGGTGGCAGCGCATATACTGTGGAAACAGTTACCGAATTATTAAAAGCCATTAAATAACTCAATTAAAGCCTGCTCCATTTATGGAGCAGGCTTTAACATTACATTCTTACGCCACACACATTACAATAATTAGCCGCGGCTGGCACTTCATGATCACAACGGTAGCATAAGGTAGTTTTTTGATATTCGGTATCTGGCACATCTACCTTTTTACCGCATTGCTGGCAAAATAAATCATCCTCTGTAAGTAAAGCACCACACGTGCACTCCATCATGTCGCCTGCTTCTGGTTCCTTTTGACCTATAGCAGCGTGGATTTTTTTATCTAAATCTTTTAATACCTCACCTTTTTCATCTAAGACTGAAGCAAATTTTTCACCACGCCGATAGGCTAAATAGACTTCCTGCCCTAATTCAGTCAGAACTTTGGTTTTGGCAGCCGTCAAATCCTGAACCGTTCGTTTATCTTCCATCGTATTATTCATGTGATCCTCCTTTTAGAAAAGCTTTCTTGAATATGCACCAATAAACCCTGTCAATCCGGCGTATAACAAACTAATGAAAAACGTTTGAATTAATTTAAAACCTGCAAAGAACGCCTGTGAATCACCCATTTCTTCATGTTGGATAGAAAAGTTTAGCGTTGCATGGTATGTAAAAAATGAGGAAATAACAGCAAAGAATATACTGTACATGATAATCTTGCTTGAAAAGTTATTCTGCGATTTTCTTATTAAACGCCCAACCGTAATAAAGAATAAAGCCACAATTACAATTGATATAATCTCATAGGATTCAAATAACTTGTTAGGAATAATAAAATCAGTTATTCCACCCATATTTTCATCCAAAGTATTCATCGTATGAGAAATTCCTGCATGAAACGAGTACTGCACTTCTTCCATTTGTGTACGCTGGAAAATAAATGTATTAAACATTGCAAGGTTCAGCAAATAAATTGCAACCCTTCCAACAAAAGTTATATCAGCAAATATTGAATCACCTATAACATCCTGAAACATTCGGTTTTCAGCAATAACTGAAGTGTATTGACTAAACTGAAATACACTTAAAACCACAACTGTAACAATTACACCCACAAAGGCAAGGGAGCTGTAATAAAGAGGCCACTGATACGGAATATAGTGTGCCTTTTCCTTTAATGGCCCTCTGATCATAACCATTCCAAGATAACTAAAAAAGAACCCCATAAATAGCCCATTTATCACTGCACTAATAAAGTGGAAATCAAGCGTTATAGTGTAGAACTCACTAACAATCGTTTTATTTCCTGTAATAAGTGAAATAGCTCCCAACAAACTGCCATATCCTATAGCAAAAAATACCGCTGCCTTCCATTCGTTAATGGCTGGATTCCGGAACTTCAAAAATAATCCCCCGGCAATTAAAGGAACTGCTGCGATTATGCCAAGGTAAGCTAATCCGGCGGAAGAAAATGCAAGCTGCTGCGAGAACTCCGCATCACCGATTTCAGTTGAGAAACTGGTAAGGTTAGTAAGTAACGCAAAATCCAAAACACTAAGCTGATCCAATACTTCCTCATTGAAAGGTATAATAATTTTCATGAATAAATCACTTAAACTGCTGCCTTTTAACGACTCTAATACGATATTAAGTAAAAATAAGATACCTATCGACAATAGAAATCCCGGCAGAACTTTTTTGCCAAGATCCTTATCAAAATTTGTATGGCTTTTATGATGGTTCGCTATTTCATACGTGTCAAATGAATTCCCGCACTCTGTACAATATCTCGCTAAATCACTATTACTTGTACCGCATGACCTGCAATATGAAGTCTGATCAACGAGCAAATTTCCACTTACATCTAGTGTCTGAAGTGGATAACCATCCTCCACACAATATAATGCATATGTATCATTCTTTGTTCCACATTCACTGCAATACAACTAATCCCCCCCTTTAGGTAAAAAGTAATATAGCCTTATAATACCAAACATTTGTGTAGAATTGTTGTATTCTTTTGAAAAAGCATGAATGTGGATAATTTGTGAATTGGCTCAAACTGTCACACATTCGGCTCAAGTTCACAGTAAACCGGCTCAAATAGACACAAATTCGGCTCAAGTTCACAATCTTCTCGCTCAAGTTCACAATTCTATTAAAATGTACTGGTTCATATTTCTGCTAACCAAACTGCCCAGCCGGGTACAACGCAACGCTAGAAAACCAACCTATTGGTCAAGCGTAAGTAACGCTTATACAGTAAGAAGGTATTTATATTACTGCAAAAAAATACTACCTATTAAAAGGTAGCAAAAACTAGTTCGTCCTCCAGAATGAAAATCTGCTTCCCCTAGACTCATCATTTATTAGGTCGGGGCGCGTCTGATGTGTTTTTTCTAGCACAAGCCGGTAGTTCATATCTATAGCCATGATGATCTTATAGATAACTATTCCGCTTAGCACTATTTGGGCTGCTATGAATATGAACTGGATTGTCCCAGCACTCTCCGAAAGTACAATCAAACTTAATAAAAGCAGCACTTGTATTAAAGTTACCAGGAAGGACCGCATCATAATTGTAAAAACTGTTGTAATAACTGCCATAATGAAAACCACCATATATTCCTGCATGAGTAAATCTAATATGTTCATGGTCATCACCTATCCTTTTCGTTATCCAGAAGTTCAAGTTGTGTATCGCCATACCTTTCATTTAAATACCCGCCTGCCAGCCCTTCATTAATCATTCGATCTATGTCTGTGTAATTGTAATTTCTGTTAAATTCCATCCCAACTCCTCCTTTGTTTCTATTATTATATGATTCAGTCAGTATTTCCTTGATACAGGTCAAATTTTTTTAGAAAACTTGGCTTATCGCAAGGTCTAATATAGATAAGCCTTAGTTGCGCTTATGCAGTAAGAAAGTATTTATACTTTCTTACCTACCAAAAAACTAAAAAGAAGCATTCTCAGCTAAGGAATGCTCCTTTATAATATAAATGCTCCATATACTAATGTGATTCCAATTACAATTGCGGGATGGATGCGCATTCGTTCAATTAAAAGAAAGCTTGATATGGTTATCAGCAGAACCTGCCACAACCCAATTCCTTCAAACGATGTCTGAAAGAATCGCCATGCCATGACACCTAGTAAAATTGCAATAACCGGACGCACATATAATGTTAACCGTTGTACTTTTGGTGAATCTTTGTATTTATACAATACGCCTAACAGTAATATCATGATAATAAGTGACGGCGCCACTGCCGCGAATACTCCGATGACAGCACCAAGTGGTCCTCCTTCTGCATAGCCGATGTAGCCAGCAAGTTTAGTTGCAATTGGACCAGGAAGTGAATTGGCGAGTGCTAGCATTTCACTAAACTCCTGAACTGACATCCATTCATATCGCCGTACAACCTCATTTTCAACAAGCGGGATTGAAGCAGGACCCCCACCATAGCCGAGAATTCCAGGTATAAAAAAAGCCAGAAAGATGTGCCAATATTTCATTTGTAAGCACCGCCTTTATCTGCAGATGTGGTATCTTTTTTGAGAAGGGCTATTAAAATTAACACACCAATGATAATCCCAGGATGTAAATTCAGAAATTGAAACAAAATAAATATGATCGCTGACATAACAATTGTTTGCGTCCATCCCATGCCTTTTCTGGCTTTATCAAAAAATTGCCACGTAAGAACCGCCAGCATCATTGCCACTACAGGAATTACTGCTGCAGTCATACCCTGAACCCAGTCAACGTCCTTGATGCTGGATAATGACGACAACAGAATAATCATCAGTATAATTGTGGGTATAATTGTTGCGAGAACAGCACTTATCATACCAACTAATCCAGAAACACGATGCCCAATATAGCCAGCTAGTTTGGTAGCAATTGGTCCTGGGAGTGTGTTCGCTAACGCAAGGAGGTCACCAAAATCCTCATCACTCATCCACTCATATTTATCGACGACCTCTTTATGTATTAACGGTATCGATCCAGGGCCACCACCATACCCCAGCATCCCCACTCGAAAAAAGGCAATAAATAAATTCCACTGCTGCAATGGAATACCTCCTGTCCTGGATTGGATTTTATGTATATGTAGCAGATTTCATTCATTATAAAAACAATCATAACAGAAGTTGCCTTAGATTAGAAAATTTGGATATCGCATTTATATTTAGTAAGAGCCAGCCCTTTTAAAAGGACTGGCTCTATATAGTGAGATTATTTATTTAGCGATTTTTTATTTGCAGTATGGAACAGATACCATGCTACAAGTGCAAAAGCAATAATCGATGCAAGCGGACCGAAGAATGCTTCGCTAGGGAATACGACACCAGCAGTTACAGCTAATGCAACAATAACTCCCATCAATGCTTCACCGGCAATGTAACCTGAAGCAAGTAAAATTCCGCGTTCATTCTTATCCTTCAACTCGTCTTCATCTTTTGTGCTGCGTTTAATGATCGCATTGATAAGTCCACCAACCATTATTGGAGACGTCAAATGGATCGGCAAATACAGTCCAACAGCAAATGGCAATGATCCTATACCAAACAGCTCAACAGTTGCTGCAGCTGCGGCACCAATGAAAATTAAGTTCCATGGAAGGTCACCGCTCATAATGCCCTCAACAACCATTGACATAAGAACCGCTTGTGGTGCAGGTAGTTCAGCAGACCCAAATCCATATGCATTATCAAGCAAAATCAGGATGAAACCAATTACAACACTTGTAATCAGCACTCCGTAAAGCTGTGCAATTTGCTGCCATTTTGGTGTTGCACCAACAATATAACCAGTTTTCAAATCCTGTGACGTATCCCCGGCAATAGCAGCTGCAATACAAACTACAGAACCAATAATAATTGCTGTAACCATACCTGCTTGTCCAGTTTGACCAACAGCAGATAATACAAGCGAAATGAAAATCAATGCTCCAATAGTCATTCCGGATACAGGGTTTGAGGAACTTCCGACAATACCAACAATTCTAGATGATACTGTTACAAAGAAGAACCCAAAGATAAAGAGCAGAATCGCTCCTATAAATCCTAAATCAATTGTTGGATAGAACATAAGAATGCCCATAAATACTACTGTTAAGACAGCAATTAACGTGATTGGTATATCTCTATCTGTACGCAGGTCCTGACCATCACCTGCTGATGAAAATCCTTTAATTGCTCCACTAAATGATGATGCAATAGTTGGTAATGTTTTAAGAAGCCCTACAATACCACCGAATGCTACCGCACCAGCACCAATATAACGTAAATAATTATCCCAGATAGCATGGAAATTCATTTCCGATATAGGAACTTCAGCAGGGTAAATTGGCTCGGTCGCAAAACCACCAATATAGCTGATTAAAGGAATGATCCCTAACCACCCCAATACACCACCGGCAAACATTATTCCTGCGATGCGAGGTCCGATAATGTAGCCAACACCGAGCAATGCAGGCAGTGTATCCATACCAACTGCAGCATTCTTAAATTTATAAATTTCCCACTCTACTGAAGATGGGAATGCTTTAACGGCATCTGTTAACAGTTTAAAACCAGCACCAATACCAAGCCCTTTGAATACTAGTTTCGCGCCTTTTCCACCCTCTTCACCGGCATGAAGTACTTCAGCACATGCTGTTCCTTCCGGATAAGGCAGTGTTTTGTGTTCATTAACAATCAATGCCCGGCGCAGCGGTATCATTAGAACAACACCTAAAATACCACCAGCTAAAGCAATAATAGCGATTGTCGTCAAACTTGGCTCAAGCTGCCAAATGAATAAGGCAGGTAAAGTAAAAATAACACCTGCAGCAAGCGACTCACCAGTTGATGTGATCGTCTGTACAATATTATTTTCTAATATAGAAGTTCGCTTCATAATAATTCGAAGCACTGCCATTGAAATTACTGCTGCTGGAATTGACGCAGAAACAGTCATCCCAACGATAAGTCCTAAATATGCATTTGCTGCACCAAATACGATAGCCAATACTGCACCAATCACCATTGCAACCCATGTGAACTCAGGCGGGTTTTTGGATGCAGGTACGTACGGCTTAAAATCTGGATTTGGATCCTGCTTTGACAAAATAAACACCTTCCTTACGTATATTCTAGCTGTAAAAATGAGTCGGCTTTAATTCTCAAAAATGTATGATAATTATCAATATAATGATAAATATCCACATAAATAGAAAAACCTTACTATAAAATTATAGCAAGGAGAGAACCGATTCATTTTTCTAAAATTTAACACTTGGCATTCCAAGTAATTATAGCCCTTAATATAATATCATACTTTTAATTTTAAGAAAACCTATGTAAAAATATGTTAGTAGAAAAAATTGATCTTGTCGCCAGGACTTAGTTAAATCATGCAGTAAGACTGCCCAAAAAAACACTCCCTAACATTGCAGGAAGTGTCTTAAAGTAATTTCACTAATGATTGAAATGCCTCGTAATCGCGATCATCCAATGCTTTATCAATCAATCGTTTCATGTTTAATTGCTCTAATTCATCAATAATAGCTTCACTTTCATAATCTGGTTCACTTTTTATCTCTTTATTTAAATAATACGGATCAGCAATCGAGTGTAATTGAACTAAGAAATCAGGAAGTGATATAAGCTCGCTCATAGCCATGTAAATGATGTCTTTACCTTTTTGAAAAGCAAACCTGGCACCAAGATTTTCGACTTTTTTTGTTCTGCGATTTATACGGATTTCCTTTGATTCAATCGGCACAAATTGGTAAACCTTATTATTAATGAATACTGCAAAATATTGATATGCCAAAATTACGCGAACATAATTATCATCTGCTTTGATATAATAAGGCTTCAACATCTTCACTGTAACCACTCTTGCACCTCCCAGAGCATAATATACTCTTAATTTTCTGTAAATTCATTCTACTATATAACGCACAAAAACACAAGTGAAATTTTTGGAAAATTGCAAGCTGCAATATACCACTCAATTGCTGCAGGCTAAAGATAGCTTGCCTGTTTGTCAGGATTTTATAAGCTGTTCAGCGTATAATCAACAGCCTTCTGAACATCGGTGTTCGAAAAATTTTGTTCATTTTTGTCAAAGTTGATTCCGGCCTGCTGTAAATATTGGATACCTTGTTTCATATAGGATTTATAGGTATTATTCAGTTCATTAATTTCCACTTCAAACCGTTCATCGGTTCCTGGTGCAACAAGTTCCTCATACAAATCCACAACTTCCTCCCCTTCACGTTCCGGGAAAAATTCATGTGGATCCGTGCTGTCAAAAATACATACATCCAATTCACGAACAAGCACCATATCAATACTATTCGGATCAAAACTGCAATGATACATCTCAACATCGTACCCATGTTCTACGCATGCTTTCGTAATTTTTTTCATAAAGGTCGATTTACCTGTCCCGGCACGCCCCTTGATAAAAAAAACGTTTGCGATATTCTCTTTAAGATGTGGAACAACATTGACAACGCCATCCACCGTATTGGTCCCAAAAAGCCTATGAAAGGTATGAGCTGTGCGGGCTTTTTTCGAAATACCTGTTAAAAGTGTATAGATAAACTCTTCTGTAAATTGATCTGCACGATTAAAGTCCATTTGATTAATATAGACTTCTTCCAATTCATCGTGAATACTTAACCCTTTGGCAAAACTGTCATATGCAGATTGGGTTAAAACATTGAAATCTGTTAGATCTGGATGTTTTTTTGTAGGGACTGCTTCTTCCAGGTTAATTGCAGCCGATTCTCCGTTTACAATTGACTCATCTAAAATTGCCAGTGATTTTTCACGGATAATGATTCCGTTAAGGTACGTACTCCCTAAAGGACTATGAAGAACCTCAATCATACTCTCCTGATAATGCCTAAGCAAATTCTGTATTACTTTCGTTTTAAGTACTGCTGAAGGATGCCTGAGCTTAATAACCTGATTGATTCCATTTAAATTACTATCCAGGAGATTAACCAAGCCGCGGGCTGTGTTCCCAGTGACATAATAATGTAGATTAGGCAATATTGATCACTTCCTTTTTTAAAAGTATAAGTATAGCCTATTCATTTTATGATTTCTGTTGGGGTTTGGTGATTAAGATTTTTAATTTCCTAGTACTTCTCCACAATCCGATCCTGGAACACTGGTATTCGCCCTCTAACTTCATCCACTAGTTCATAATCTACTGTTGCAGTGACAATCTCCTCGCCGCTTCCACCTTCAGCTACGATCTTTCCCCATGGATCAACTACAAGCGACATACCGCCAAATTCATTTTTTGGATCAGCACCAATCCGGTTACAAGCGACAACATAACATTGATTCTCAATAGCACGTGCCTGTAGAAGGGTACGCCAATGATCGATTCTTGGCTTTGGCCATTCCGCTACAACGTACATTACTTTGGCTCCGTTGACTGCTGACTTGCGCATCCACTCCGGAAAGCGTATATCATAACAAATATATCCCGCAGCGGGCTCTCCATCCAAAGTAAACTCTGCTTCGTCCTCTCCACGTTCCAGGTACAGATGTTCATCCATTAATTGAAATAAATGTAACTTACTGTATTTGTGTATCAGCTTTCCTTTCTGATCTATTACCAGTAATGTATTGCGCACACCATCATCACACTGTTCAGCAACAGACCCACCAATTAATGTTACATTGGATTCTTTTGCCAATTCACTTAAAAACGCAATCGACACTTGAGCATCTTTATCTGCTATTTCATCTAATCGGGTTAAGTCATAGCCAGTCGTCCACAGTTCAGGTAACAAAATAATTTCTGCACCTGTTTTCACTGCATTTGCAATTTCACTTTTAGCTCGTTTAATGTTCGCTTTAGGTTCACCATATACAATATCCATCTGAATCATCGCAATTTTTTTCTTCAAAAGAACACCTCCTGCTTCTACTTTACCATTTAAAAAATCGTCACCCTAGGGATAACGATTTTTTTCTTAATAATGTCCAAGCAAGCCTTTTTTCATAGCATATTTTTCACACGCCAAGTAAATACCGACTCCAATAATTCCATAAACGACGGCATTCCCAATCAGCCAGAAGTAATCACCCATTGTAAAATCTGCTAATGTGTAACCATGAATCATCACTTGTCTTGTCATATCAACTCCTTTTACAAATGGTGCAGCAACCATAAACGGTGCAACTGACAATGGAACAAATGTCAGTCCAGCAATGATGAACTGAAGGATTTGCAGGAATGCACTAATTTGTTTAAAAATAAGCGCCATTCCTGCTATGACAAAACTGGTACCTATCATACTGGCCAATGTCAACAGAAGGATAGGAATGATGGCAAACGGGTTCAGATTTAACCATTGGCCAGCCGTCGCCATTGATACGAATAACAGAAAAATCACCAGGATAAAATGATTAAAAATCATCCCAAACATTCTGGACAAGAATATTTTCCACGGGCTTACTGGCGACATGAAAAGCTGCTCCAGCGTACCTTTCATTGCTTCATCAGATATCGTCCACCCAATTGACTGCAGAACCATCATAGCAAAATACCAAAAAATATAGTTCACAATAACAAACTGCGTATTTGTACCAGCCTGAGCTGGATCACCAATAACCTGAATTCCAAACATCATCGCAATAAAAATAATGTAAAATGTCAAAAGAAGGCTTATCGTATTAGCTTTGTACCTTACTAATTCGAGATACTCCATCTTCGTATTAACGCGCAGCACATTCCAAAAAGATGTCATGATGCCACCTCCTCTTTAACAAGCTTTCGAAATACTTGTTCAAAATTAATTTCGGTACGATTAATTGTTTCAATTGGCGTCTGATTCTTTTTAAAAATTTCCATCAAATCATAAATGTCCTGTTCCTGCTCAAAACTGACTTCAAGCTTCAACCCTTCCCACCGGTGGATCGGGAACTTCAATTCAAGAACCTCCCACTGTTCTGCAGTCAATTCTTCCTTCAGGTTCACTTGATATGCACTTGTTTCAAACAATCGCAGCAACTGGTCTACACGTTCATCTGCAATTACTCTTCCATCATTAATAATGATTGTCCGTTGACATAGGTCCTGAACAACTGGCATATCATGCGTACTAATGATAACCGTCTTTCCTTGGTCACGAGCAATTTTTCGAAGTAATTCACGAACTTCATATCCTGTCTCCACATCAAGGCCAAGTGTTGGTTCATCCAGCAGGATCACATCTGTGTCTGCAAGCATTGCCACACAAATAGCCAGCTTCTGCTGCATGCCTCGTGATAAGTTATTTACCAATTCATATTTTTTATCCTGAAGCTGAAAGAGGTTCAATAACTCATCTACCTGTTTTTTAGTTTCCTTTTTCGGGACACCCCGATTGCCTGCAAAATACTCCATATTTTCAAGCACATTCAAACGCCAGTAAAGATTTCGATTCCCTTCAAGAACCGCGCTTATATGGCCCAATGCTTTGTTGCGGTCCTTCACACTATCGAAGCCATTTATTGTGACCGACCCTTCGTCAGGAACAAGCAGTCCACAAATTGTTTTAATTGTTGTTGTTTTACCTGCACCATTTGGCCCAAGCAAGCCGACAATTTCCCCCTTCCCGACTTCAAAAGAAACACCTTTAACCGCAACAAACTCTTCCTTAGACTTCCGTTTTTTATAGCTCTTTTTAATTCCATCTACTGTAACGATACTCCCCATGTTCCCAAACCCCTTCCAAACTTTGTTAACTTCATTATACCGATTTGTCAGAGAAATACATCAGCCGTAAAGATGTTTTCATCCTCAGTCTAGGGGCTGAGTTAATGTTCTTTGCCCTTCTGTTGATGTTCTCGCATATAGGATTTGTTCAGTTCAACTCATTTCATCAAAAAAAGTCATGCGGAGACTCGTTCTCCACATGACTTTAATCTTTACTATAATTCCGCTCGTTCTTCCTCCGTAAACACCCTGGATCTTGTCAGGAACCGTTTCCCCTCAGGTCCTTCCAATGAAAACATTCCTCCGCGACCTTTAACAGCATCTATGATCAGCTGGGTATGTTTCCAGTATTCATATTGATCCTTTGATATATAGAAAGGTGTCTCACCAATTTCACCTAGCAGCAAGTCTGAATCCCCAACGCGAAACTCATCCCGTGGATAGCACATTGGCGAACTTCCGTCACAGCAGCCACCTGATTGATGAAACATGAGTGGCCCATGTGTGTCAGCTAATGTGTTAATCAGACTTAGCGCTTCTTCTGTTGCTGTTACACGATCAGCCATTTTTCACACCCCTTCTATTTTTAAAATTTTTCGTCTCAATTATTATATGCGGAAAAGGAGCATCGGCCCCCCTTTTCCCAAAACCCCCTGTAAGCATAACTAGATAAAGTAAACATGGATAAAGTTCAAGGTATTCTTAGAATGCGTTGTTTGCTTTTCTAGAGCCCCCTAAACTTTGGAGTCCATGCCTTAGTTGCCACTTATACAGTAAGCTTCTTAACTGATTAAAAGAATCCAGCAGCACCTTCACTGTAGCTAATCAGCAGATTCTTCGTCTGTTGATAATGATCAAGCATCATCAGGTGATTTTCACGTCCGATACCTGATTTTTTGTAACCGCCGAAAGCAGCATGAGCAGGATACTGATGGTAGCAATTCGTCCATACTCGACCAGCTTCAATTCCGCGTCCAAAGCGATATGCAGTATTGATATTTCGTGTCCAGACTCCAGCACCTAAACCATATAATGTATCATTAGCGATTTCCATTGCTTCCTCTTTATCTTTGAACGTTGTTACTGAAAGTACCGGTCCAAAAATTTCTTCCTGGAAAATACGCATTTTATTGTTACCTTTAAAAATGGTTGGTTGAACATAGTAACCATCAGTCATTTCGTCATCAAGTTTGTTGACTTCGCCGCCAACAAGTACTTCTGCACCTTCCTGTTTACCAATATCCAGATACGATTTGATTTTTTCCATTTGTTCTTCAGATGCCTGTGCACCCATCATCGTATCGGTATCAAGTGGGTGACCAATTTTAATTTCGTTTACCCGTGCAACTGCCCTTTCCATAAATTCATCATATATCGATTCATGAACTAACGCTCTTGATGGACATGTACAAACTTCACCTTGGTTCAAGGCAAACATAACAAGCCCTTCAATTGCTTTATCCAGAAACCCATCATCCTCATCCATTACGTCGGGGAAGAAGATGTTTGGTGATTTTCCCCCAAGCTCAAGTGTAACCGGAATGATATTTTCTGAAGCGTATTGCATGATCAAACGCCCTGTCGTAGTTTCACCTGTAAAGGCAATTTTGGAAATACGGCTATTGGATGCAAGTGGCTTCCCTGCTTCCAAGCCAAAGCCATTCACAATGTTTAATACACCGTTTGGTAATAAATCCTTAATCAAATCAAGAAAAACATGGATTGAAGCTGGTGTTTGCTCCGCTGGTTTCAGTACAACACAGTTGCCAGCTGCAAGTGCCGGAGCCAGCTTCCAAGTTGCCATTAATAGCGGGAAATTCCACGGAATAATTTGTCCAACGACTCCCAATGGTTCATGGAAATGATATGCTACAGTATCATTATCAATTTGACTTAAGCCACCCTCTTGCGCACGTATTGCTCCAGCAAAATAACGAAAGTGATCTATTGCCAGTGGTATGTCAGCATTTAAGGTTTCACGAACAGCTTTACCGTTGTCCCAAGTTTCTGCAACCGCAAGCATTTCGAGGTTTTCTTCCATGCGATCTGCAATCTTATTTAAAATATTTGCTCGCTCTGCTACAGCTGTTTTCCCCCAAGCGTCTTTGGCAGCTTCTCCCGCATCAATAGCTGCCTCCACATCTTCTTTCGTCGATCTGGACATTTCACAAAATACCTTACCTGTAACAGGACTCACATTCTCAAAATATTTTCCACTTGCAGGTGCCCGATACTCCCCTCCAATAAAATTGTCATAACGATCCTTAAAGGTGACCTTGGACCCATCTGTGTTTGGATTTGCATACTTCATTCAACCATTCCTCCTCTAAATATTGTAACCGCTTACAAATAATTTGATGAAGAACCCCTGTTGAAGCCTCTATATCAGATTATACCAATAAATTCGCAATTATGACAACTATTAAACTTTTTAAAGACTCTTCCGGTTATTATTGCTGCTCCAGTCAACAGCGGAGGAAATACAGGTAGACTCCTGTGGGAACTTGTGCCTAAATGGGACTACGCAGTTGACGTAGGAGCAAGGAGGCTTATCAGCCACACTAAGATACATGAAGTGCATTTCTGGATCGGCATAATAGCACTCAGGCTTATTAAAATGTACGTCGCATTTTATATCAACTGCGTTTGAATTTCTCAGTAAACAGTCATTCAAAAAAATAAACCAACCCATTAAGAGAGTTGGTTTTAATCTTGCTGAAGCATATATAGTAAAAGACGCTGGTCTCCCAGCGCCAATAACAGAAAATCCAGGTTTAATACCTGTATTTTTCCTATACTTTAAGAAAGTATAAAAGATGCCTGCAATGACATCCTAGTGAATATTTAATATAAATTGCTTTTACTATAGCTTCAATACCATATTAACTACTTCAATTCCGGAAGTACACGTACTTCCTGTTTCATTGATGATTTACAGAGTGGGCATTCTGGTTCTTCATTAAAACTGTATGATTCTCTCATCCATCCTGAACAGTCCTCACTAGTACAAGACCATACATTTGTGTCCACTTCTGGCACTGGCTCTTTTGGCCCGCGAGAAAATGACATGACAGCAACCCCTTTCATGGTACTACTTTCATTATACTCCTTTATAGCAAAAAAAGTAAGGGAACAAGCAACATTAATTCATTATAACCACAAATTAGTTAAAATATACCTATTGGACAACCATAAGCTATAACGATTATACTTGAATTTATTCTGAAACTTCTACAGTAGAAAGGGAAACTGCTATGACATCAAAGACACACCCATTCACAAAAATGATTTCCGGAATCGGGTTCACTTTCCTCATTGCACTTATCGGATACATACTTGCGCTTGTCCCAGGGTTTAGCCGTGTTGGTCAGTTAGCCAGTGCAATCATTATCGCAATCATATATAGACAATTTTTCGGCTATCCTGAATTTTTCCGTTCAGGAATACAGTTTTCATCAAAATATTTACTGCGGTTTGCCATCATTTTATATGGTTTAAAACTTAATGTTGATATTATTTTGCAGGATGGTCTTGGACTGCTGGCTAAAGGTGCTGTAGCAATTATTTTTGCCATATTACTTACCGTTTATATCGGAAAAAAATTAAAAGCTAACACACAGCTTGCCTTATTGCTTGGCGTTGGCACAGGTGTTTGTGGTGCTGCAGCGATTGCCGCTGTATCCCCGATTATCAAGGCAAAAGACGAGGACACTGCAATTGGTGTAGGAATCATTGCTCTAGTTGGAACTATTTTTTCCATTATTTATACCATTGTACAGCCACTTCTGCCTATTACGGAATTGCAGTATGGAATCTGGTCAGGCATTTCCTTACATGAACTTGCCCATGTCGCACTAGCAGCAGAACCAGCTGGAGAGGATGCGCTGGCAATTGCTTTACTGGCTAAACTCGGCCGTGTTTTCCTGCTTGTTCCACTTTGTTTCATCCTGATTTTCTGGATGCGGAACCGGAATGCTGACAGTAATGCAAAAGTCAGCTTTCCCTGGTTTCTGATTGGGTTTATTGGAATGAGTCTTTTCGGGAGCTATATTCTAGGGGATATTATTCCAGTATCTGATGGTGCAATGAACGCTGTCAGTCAGATTACGACGTTTATTTTAACAGCCGCGATGGTAGGATTAGGATTAAATGTCAGCTTGAAAGATGTAAAAAATAAAGCAATGCGACCACTGATCGCCATGGTGACTGCTTCCATATTACTGTCAATAGTCATGTACTGGATTGCAGGTATCTAAGGAAGCTCCCTACAGTTAGGGAGCTTCTTTATAATACGAATTTTTCAATTGCTTTAGCGACACCTTCATTATTATTTGTATCTGTTACATGATCCGCAACTTTTTTAATTGCCTCTTGTGCATTACCCATCGCAACCCCAAGTCCAGACTGCTGAATCATTTTAATATCATTCAAACTGTCACCAACAGCCATGACGTTATTCATCGTAATGCCAATTTCATCACAAACCTTTTTAAGGGCACTTGCCTTATTAACCCCTTTAGGATTCACTTCAACGTTTGTCGGCAGTGAATTGGTAAGCTCCAATTCATCATAATAGGAAAGCTCCTCAACAACCTTATCAAGCTTTTTCGTATCAAGTGAATCACAACCATATTTTAACCATTCATGGGCAAAAAAATCATCTGGACGATTTCCGTGCCATACGCCATCCGTTGCCACCATCCAGCTATGTAAATTCAACTGATCACCTAGTTCCCACATCATCTGAACCCGCGCCGGGTCAAGTAAGTGCTGATCTCTTAGCTCTTTATTTACCGTCCAAATTTCGCCGCCATTACTCGTAATCAGATAGGATGGCAATTCAAGTAATTCTGCATACGGATAGCAAGAATCAAGCCAGCGACCTGTACTCAATACAACATGCACATCTTTCACCAAGGCTTTTGCGATCACTTCTTTTGTATATTCGGAAACCTCTTCATCACTATTTAATAATGTTCCATCCATATCTAATGCTACTAATTTTAGTTCATCCATTAATACACTCCTCCACTCTGTCATGTCATGATCCATTCTTGTATAAAGTCATTTTACTCGATTCATTTTAATCATGAAAGAAATAATTGTTGCGATAGGGACTATTATTACGAAAAAAATAAAGCTTACCCCTAGCCCTGTTCCACTATTTGCAGATTGTACCATAGCCCAGGCAATATAGGAAAAAATTACGACCATTTCGAAATTAATTGCTGCCATAAATGTGCGTGCCAACGCGTATAATCGTGGTGCATTTTCTTCAGTCACTTTTACCATATAATTGAATGTGTGTGGTGCTTTCGTTACAAAATACATAATAATGAATGAAACAAGAGCAATTGCCGGCATCAGCAGAACTGTAGCCTTGTTCCCCCACGCATCCGCTTGCCCTTTTGCATTAAAATGAGTAGGGACTTGCTCCGGCAAACTATTATACGCCTGTACAACATACACAATTGAACAAATTAGAATGATTACTGATAATATGTTTAAAAACTTCTCCCATTTTGTTGCAGGTACTTTTATTTTTGGATGACTCTTCAAGAATTCTCCCCCTCCACCCTTAGTTTAGTTTAAATTTTTCTAATTTAAATAAGTACTTTTCCATTTGAATTGCCCGCCGTTGAGCCTCTTCAATTGTTATTGGAGTAAAGCGGATTTCTCCTTGAGGTACAAGCTGGGCAATCTTTGGCAGATCTGTTGATATAACGGTACCTATCCGCGGATATCCTCCCGTCGTTTGCCTGTCTGCCATTAGAATAATTGGCGAACCATTACTCGGAACCTGAATTCCACCGAAAGGAACGGCATCAGACCACATTTCCGTATAATTTTCATGTGTTATCGGCTCTGATTTTAGACGATATCCCATTCTATTCGAATTCGCATTTATAGTATGAGAAGAGTTGAAAAAGTTGTATAAACCTTGTTTTGTAAAAAAATCCGTATGTGGCCCTTCGATCACAGATACCTCTACCGACTTTAGATAGATTGGCGGATTGGTTATCCCGATGCCACTTTTCGCTTTAGACGGGTACCCATAAATAGAATCATCATTAACTAACGAGCGACCAAAACCACTCTTCACATCCGTTGACTGACTGCCAAAAAACACCGGTGCATCAAATCCCCCGGCTACCGCGATGTATGCACGCACTCCGGACTGATGCTTGCCAAATCTTAAACGATCCCCTTTTTCCATTCTGAATGTTTTCCACATCTCAATCGGCTTATCATTAATTTTAGGCTCAAGTCCCGCACCTGTGAGTGCAACCGTAATTGGATCAGGTGCAGTCATTTCAAGATGAGGTCCAACAAGCGTCACCTCAAGACATGCTAGAGAACGCTGATTCCCAACCAGAATATTAGCTATTTGCAGTGCAAACGTATCCATCGCACCAGAAACAGGGACACCATATTTCTGATAGCCAGTCCGGCCAAGATCCTGAAAAGTTGTAAGCACACCAGGCTTTATCACATGGAATATTTTCTCACGCTGCATCCTATTCACCACTTCTCTTATGTATTTTGATTGGAGATGTGCTGCTGGACGATTGCGGCGGTGAGGTGTCGCTCGAGCTGTGGTCTCTGTCGCTCGAGTTTGAGCCTCCGTCGCTCGAGTTTCGCCCTCTGTCGCTCGAGTTTCGCCCTCTGTCGCTCGAGTTTACCCCTCTGTCGCCCGAGTTGACACTATCCACCAAGCAGGACCACTAGCCTACCCCACGAACCACAATTCCAGCACGCTCCAACATCGCGCGTAATTTCTCGACAAATGTAACAGCATGTTCGCCATCACCATGCACACAAATCGTATCTGCCTCGATATCCACCATCTCATCAGTTACTGCACGCACAACGCCTTCCTCCACCATGTGCTCTACCTGCAGAACTGCCGCGTCTACATCACGAATCAATGCGTCAGTTCTTCCCCGGGGAGTTAAGCTGCCGTCTGCTTGATATGTCCGATCAGCGAAAACTTCAGATGCAACACGTAGTCCGACTTCACGGCCAGCCGCAAGCAGTTCACTGCCGGCTAAACCGAACAATACCAATCTGGAGTCGACATCATATACAGCACGAGCGACAGCATCTGCTACATCACGATTTTTGGCTGCCAAATTGTACATCGCACCGTGCGGCTTCACATGTTGCATTTGAACACCATGAACCGTGCAAAAGGCTTGTAATCCACCAATCTGATGAACTACCATCCGATATATTTCATCAGGTGAAAAGTCGATCATACGACGACCAAATCCAGCTATATCCGGAAATCCCGGATGTGCGCCGACACTAACGTGATGTTCTTTTGCCAGGCGAACTGTCCTGTCCATCACGTTTGGTTCACCAGCATGCGCACCACAGGCAATATTCGCTGATGTAACAAATTCCAGCAATTTTTCATCCGAGCCAATTTTATAAGCCCCAAAACTTTCACCCATATCACAATTTAAATCAATCCGCTTTGCCATCGTAAGCCTCCTCTACTACAAACTCCTCGATAGCTGTCTGTTTTTCAAATTCACTTTCCGAAACTTCGTAAAACTTCACACGATCACCTGCCCGGAACAGAAAAGCATCTTCTTTTTCCCTATTAAATAACGTAAGAGGAGTTTTTCCAATAATGTTCCAGCCTCCCGGTGATTCTATTGGATAAATTCCTGTCTGTTCGTGGGCAATTCCTACAGAGCCTGCAAAAGTCTTTGCCCGAGGTTCTTCCAGTCGTGGCGTTGCAATCCGCTTATCAAGGCCACCTAAGTATGGAAACCCTGGCAGGAAACCCAACATGTAAACAAGGTATTCCTGCCCACAATGAATATGAATAACCTCTTCCTCTGAAAGTCCATTTATTTCAGCAACACGACCTAAATCTGGACCATACTGTCCTCCGTAGACAACTGGAACCAAGACAAGCCTTGATTCACGCTCAATTCTATTACCATTCATTCCATTAATCTGATAAATTTTGTTACAAACATCCGCGTAACTTAACCTATGAGGCTGATAGTAGATCGTTACCGAGTCAAATGCCGGTACCCATTCCAAGACACCTGGAATATTGGCACGACTTAACTTTTCGCTGAAAAGCTGGATCTCCCTATTTAACTCAGGCGAAACATCACCACTAAAATCAACCTTAACTGCCGAATCACCCATCGCGTACAAGGTAAAATGCATACCGAACGCCTCCCGGAATTTCTATTACTAGCATAATAGCATATTCAAGCCTAATCCAACACATAACGATTGCGTCCAGCACCCATTCCAAATATCATGACCAATAAAGCTACCCCAATTAATGTAAGTAATGGAACCGTCCAGACATGTGTTACATCATATAAATAGCCAATAAACACGGGCCCAACTGCGGCAAGTGTGTAGCCGAACGATTGCGCCATACCTGAAAGTTCCGCAGCCTGCCTGGAATTGCGTGCCCGCATTCCCAAAAAAGCCAGGGCCAGAGCAAACGAGCCACTCAACGTAATTCCAATTAAAATCGTGCTAATAACCATAACAGTATATGAACTTCCAATTAATAGGCCTCCGTAACCACCCAACGCACAAGTTGTCATGACAAGTACAATCCCACGCTGTGACTTGAAACGTCCTGCAATCATCGGGACAAAAAAACTCGCCGGCAATCCGATAAATTGCATAAAGGAAAGCATCCAACCAGCCGTCGCCATACTGACACCATAGTCATGCAAAATTTCCGGCAGCCATGAAATCGTTACATAAAACATAAACGACTGCAGTCCCATAAAACTCGCCACCTGCCATGCGAGTGGCGACTTCCACATTCTGTTATCACTCACATTAACATATTGCATTTCCACGTCATTATCTGTCTTATTCTTTTTGGAAAGATAAATCCAGATGATAATCCCAATAATTGCAGGAACAGTCCAAATGATTAGAGCAAATTGCCAGCCCATATCCAATCCGCGTGCAAAGGGGATACTTAACCCGGAAGCTGTCGCAGCAAAAACTCCCATAGACGTTGAATAAACACTTGTCATTAATGCTACCTTTGATGGAAACTTTTCTTTTACAACACCAGGCAAAAGTACATTACATATAGCTATTCCAAGTCCAACAAATAATGTTCCAATAAATAGTAATGCTGCAAAAGGAAACGAACGGACTGTAATACCAAATAAAAGAAGAATAAGTCCGGCAATTAATGTTCGTTCATTCGAAAAACGGTTGCCAAGCTTAGGCGCAACCGGTGACATCACCGCAAATGCAACAAGAGGCAGGCTAGTCAAAATTCCCACACTCCAATTAGATAGCCCCACATCATCACGAATGGTCCCAATTAATGGACCGACAGACGTAATAGCTGGCCGCAAATTAAACGCTACGATGACAATTCCTGCTATAAGTAAAATTTGATATATCTTTCTTCGATCATCTGCTTCTGTCATTAAATGTACAAATCCCTTCTAAAAAGCTCTTCCTTTCAATATAGCACACGCGAATTGATAGTTAAAAAAGAAGCTTCCCTGCCGAAACAGAAAAACCTCTTCCTCCTACACGTTTGGCAGATAAACTTCCCCGCTATCACTATATGCCTACTAATTTAAATTGGTTAAACGCCATAATTAATTACAACTTTCGACAATATTTTCCGATATAAATAATATCTATAGCAAAAGCAGAAGGAGATACATATATGGGGGAAAATAAGAAAAAGAAACAAGCAAAACAAAAACTAGACAATAAAGGAGGCTTTCTAAGTAAATCACTGCAGCGACAAATACTCATACCGTTTTTATCATTAATTATTATTGCCGGAGCAGTGATAGCTTTCACCAACTACACATTAAGTAAAAACATGATAATTGATGAAAAAGCACAAAGTGTTGAAACACAAATGGGTAACCTTAACGATACATTTAATGTGTTTTTTGACAATACAACAAGTATTTTAAATCGGCTTACTCAAAACGAATTATTTGTTAATTATGATAAAAACAACCGACAAGCTATTGTCGATTACTTGGGAGAGACTGTAGAAGCGAATCCCACTATTGCGAACATCTATACCGGTGTTGAACTTTCCAGTGAAACAACCATTTATCCAGAAACTGACTTGCCAGATGATTTTGATCCGCGAGAACGCGACTGGTATAAAGCCGCTCTTGAAGCAGATGGAGAAGTTATTTGGACACAGCCTTATTCAGATGCTGCATCAGGTAAAACAATTGTTACCGCTGCACAATCCTATAGCAAACACGGACAAGTCGTTGGTGTAATTGGCGCAGATGTTCTAGTTGATACACTAATTTCCATGACAGCTAACATCCAGACCGGTGATTCAGGGTATGCAATGATTATTGACCAGAAAGGAACATTTATTGCTCATCCGAATGATGAACTTGTTGGAAAAAGTGCTGAAGGATCTGCATTCTATAGTAAACTAAGCAGCAATGGTAAAAACGGTGTTATCGAATATACCGAAAACGGTGAGGGAAAAATCCTTGGATTCACCACGAACAGCACTACTGGATGGGTTCTTGGAGAAACAGTATTTAAAAGTGATTTTAGTGATCAAGCAAGCAGTATTTTAATTCCGATCATTGCTACCTTGCTAATTATTTTGCTACTGGCAATCGTCATTTCCTTTTTTACAACACGAAGAATCACAAAACCTATTAAGAACCTGCAAGAAACGATGAAGGAAGTAGAGAATGGGAATCTTTTAGCCAAAACAAATGTCAAAACACATAATGAAATCGGTCAGCTTTCCGAAAGTTTTGATAATATGCTCCAGCAAATGCGGATGATGATGATCAAAATTAAAGATGTTTCATTCAACGTGTCCGAAGCATCACAAACACTTGTTGCAAGTGCAGAGGAAAATACTGCATCATCAAATGAAGTCGCAACAACCATGGAACAAATTGCAACTGGTGCTGGAGAGCAATCAGAAATTATGGAACAGAATGCTGCTGCAACCGAAAAACTGTCAACGTTAATTAAACAAATAGAAGAATATAATAAAAAAGTATATGATGAGGCGCGTGTCATGGATGAAGTCTCTGAAAAAGGAGCAGAAACAGTAAGCGGTCTCCGTAAACAGTCCGAAGAAACAGGACAAATTACCAGTGAGGTTGTCAGAGCAATCCAATCACTTGATGACAAATCAACAAACATTAACGAAATCGTTACTAAAATTGCGGATATCGCCAGTCAAACAAATCTTCTTGCTTTAAACGCAGCAATCGAAGCTGCCCGTGCAGGAGAAAATGGACGCGGATTTGCAGTTGTAGCCGATGAAGTAAGAAAGCTTGCCGAACAATCAGAAAGTGCATTAGGAGATATATCCACGTTAATCGAAGAAATGCAATCCGAAACAAAGCATTCGGTAACATTGATTGGAAAAACGAATGAAGTCATCCAGACACAATCACAATCAGTTAGTGAAACAGAACAAGCATTCACAAGTATACAGCAAACAATTCATACCAATAATCAATTAATTAATAAGGTAATGGATATAATGGAAACAATCATAAGTCAGGAACAGATTATTTCCAACAATACACAAAGTATCGCATCGATAAGTGAGGAAACTGCAGCAGGAACAGAAGAAACCTCAGCATCAATCGAAGAACAAACAGCATCAATGGAACAATTAAACCACCTGGCAGAAGAACTGGAAACATACGCATCAGAAATGCAACAGCAAGTGAACAAATTTAAAATAGACGAAAATAATTAATGTTGTAGAGGGACGGTTTAATCCGTCCCTCTTTTTTAAGGGTATTATTGCCCAGGAAATATTTATCGAATCATGTCGACTTTTGGATTTTTAACTCCTTTCCCAGCAATATAGTTAAGGTTCCCCACACCATTTTGGTAATTAATACCTCAATTATATTCCTTTTCATCCCCCAACTTTGTGGTATACTATAGGTAGAAATATGCATATACTAAAAAGACCACAGTTGCAGCTGTGGCCCAACGATAAGCGGTTCCCATAGGGGATCAGCTATCCACAAATAGACTTTCCCATTAACGCTTTGCGGCTTTACAGGGAGGTCTATTTTTTATTAATCATGTGCACAATCAGCGTCAGAAAACCGGTCATAAATGTTCCAAACCCGATCAGCAAGAAAAATACTTCAAAAACACCCAATCGCCTCACCCCCTTTATAATGCTGGGGTAGCTGACCTAACCCTAAATAGAACTTTATCTACTAGATAGTATAGCATAAAAATCGGCAAAAATACGAACAAATGTTTGGTTAACTATCTTAGTACAAATTATTGCTAAGCCTTTAGGCTGTAGGTATTTTGAATTATTTTGAAGATATGCCACTTTTTGCAGTATGGGTTCGATAGTGGTAATAGAAGGAATTATAGTGTGTTTATATACGGGGATGAAATTGAAAAACGAGCATCCAGTAGCAGGATGCTCGCCTATTATTAAGATCCAGCGATAATATGAAAACCGGAATCAACATGCAGTACATCACCAGTAACACCACGTGCCATGTCACTCAATAAAAATGCAGTAGCATCACCAACCTGGTCCTGATCAATCTGACGACGGAGCGGCGCCTTTTCTTCAATAACAGACATTTTGTCATTAAAGCCTGAAACACCTTTAGCTGACAGCGTGCGGATTGGGCCAGCTGAAACAGCATTCACACGAATACCATACTTACCAACGTCTTCAGCCAAATAACGCACACTCGCTTCAAGCGCGGCCTTAGCAACGCCCATCACATTATAATTAGGCACAACACGCTCAGCACCAAGATAGGTTTGCGTAACGATACCACCACCCTCTGTCATCAGCTTTTTCGCTTCTCTCGTCACAGCAACGAGCGAATACGAACTAATATTTTGTGCCAAAAGATAACCCTCACGAGAAGTATCGGCATATTCACCATTCAGCTCGTCACGGTTCGCAAAAGCAACCGAATGGACAAGCCCATGAATCGTGCCTACTTTCTCACCAATTTCCTGAAATGCTGAGACGATACTCTCATCATTCGCAACATCACAGGATACGATTAGTGTAGGATCAATATCATTTTGCGCGAGGAGTTTTTCCAGCTTTTGTTTCGAACGTTCCTGGCGGTTTGTAAAAATCAAGTTAGCCCCAGCATTGTGAAGCGATTTTGTAATCCCCCACGCAATACTGCGGTTGTTCGCAACACCCATTACGACTATGTTTTTATTTTTCAATAATGTGTTCATTTATGTACCCCCGATTGATTGGATATGTCTTACTTATAATGTAGCATAATTAGGACCAGGTGTTAAATGGGAAGAAGGAATAATTGATGTGAAAAACTTACTGTAGAGTAATTGGAGGACATATTATTTGAAGCAAATATTAAAATAACTCTTTACACTTACGAAGTACCTTCTGAAGATCATTTTCATGCAGGTTTCCCAGTTTATTTATTAAAGACGATTGTGGAATTGCATGTATTTTAGCAGTACGTGCTACAATTAGGTGTATTAAACCAGCGTACGCCCAGTGTTCTATTTTGACATCATACTCACTCCTGGGTCTACTACTTGTAACAGGTGAAATTATTACATCAATATCAATTGTTATATCCCTACCTACAACAACTACTGGACGCTTTTTATAAAAAGTTATTTTTCTTGAAATATACCTTAGCTAACCATACATCACCTTGCCTTAATTTATTTGTCATAGTCTTCGTCCTTTTCATTTAGCCAAAAATCATAGTTTTCACCTACAACAAAGACCCCATTTTGATTGCCAAAATATTTATTTCTTATTTTTTTTAATACATTAAGCTTTTCTTGTTTTGACAACGATTCAATCTCTTGAATGATTCTTTCTTCAGCTGACATTTTAAACCCTCCCAATGGAATTTTGTAATGTATTACATATTACATATTGTAATGCATTTCGATTGAAAAGTGAAAATTAACATCAGTGACTATTAGATGCAATATATAGTCAAAACAAGTTCATCTGCTGCGTAACTACTTCAGACGACGACTCCTTGTTCACATATCCCAACGTTTTATACCCTTTTTTCCTGTTCTTGAACATCTTTTGAAACATTTGTACGTTATGATCAACATAATCATATACTTTTACTGTCGTTTTCCGTTCATGCAGCCGGTGCAGCCTGCCAACATATTGTTGTAATGTTCCCTTCCACGATATGGGGATAGTCAGAAACATCGTATCAAGCCGTGCATTATCAAAGCCTTCACCTATATACTTTCCTGTTGCAATTACTAGACGCTCCTGATCATCTGACAATTTTTCCAGTTTAGTTAACCGCATTCTTTCTTCCCTCTTCGTCATCTCTCCGGTTAAAACAATCAAATTTTTGGTAAACCCTTCAAACATTGCTTCCAGTTTCTTAACATGTTCAATCCGCTCCGTCAGTATAATTGGAGCAGCACCTTGTTCTAGTTCGCTTAAAACATCATTAAAAATTAATTCATTACGGGACTCATTTGAAACAAGTTCGGAGTAAAGTGCTTGGATATCGCTTTCTGCACTTTTGAATCCAGTATACCTCGGTAACAAAATATGCTTGAATGGTCGCACTTTTGCTTGATCCTTGGCACTTATTTTATAACGAATCGGACCGAGCTGCATCCGCATGATGGGATCAAGCCCATCTTTACGTTTGGGTGTCGCTGTTAATCCATGGACATATGCTGCATCTGCTTCTTTTAACACCTTTTCAAACGTAAATGCTGACAGGTGATGGCACTCATCAACAATAATCTGGCCATATTTTTTAATACTGTCCTTCACGATCCCTCCATGATTCAAGCTCTGAATCGTAGCAATATCCACAAAGCCTATAGCAGTATTTTTCCCACCTCCGATTTGTCCGATTGATTTAGGATCAATTTTAAAGAATGAAGCAAGACGTTCCTTCCATTGATCTATCAGTTGCTTTCGATGAACAATTACAAGCGTATTCACCTGTCGTTTGGCTATGATGGACGCCGCAACAACAGTCTTTCCGAAGCCCGTCGCCGCTGACAATATACCTGTTTTATTTTCCAGCATCGCTTGGACTACCTCTTCTTGCTGCAGTGATAACTTCCCGTAGAATTGAACATTAATAGACTTCCCCAAAATCGCCTCATCGTTTAATACTATTTCAATTGATTTCTTTTCCATCAAAATTTTAAGTTCTTCTATACACCCTCTAGGCAGAAACAAATATTCATGGGCCTCTTCTGAGCAATCGATCACACGTGGGATCTCTTTTGTGGATAAACGTTTTTTCTCCGCTTGATAAAACGCAGGGTTACTAAATTTTGCAAGCTGGGCGATTTCTTTAATTAGACTTTGAGGTAAATTCTGTTTTGAAATATAGATACCGTTTTTGTACAGCACATTAATTTTTTCAGGGCTGCTTTCAACTGAAATAGGACTTTCTTTCACTACAAAAGAATTATGACTACGCGCAACAATGGATTCAACATCTTTTTTACTTAATCTTTTCACCTTAGACAAATATAGCCATTGGTCTTTATAGGGATTAAATTTTTCATCAACAAATACGCTGTTCCCATTTTTTCTCGGACCGCCTTGTAGTGGTAGAGCGATCAGGTTGCCAAACTTTCCTTTTGGCACACTGTCCTGATTCGGAAACATTCTGTCATAAGAATTCAACCCGTTTTGGCTACTCTTTTCCATTGCTTTTGACAAAAGAATTGTACCAAGGTTTCGTGCGACATCTGCCTGGATAGGTTCCTGAAAAAAGATCCAGACATGACACCCGTTTCCTGAGCGCGATCTTTCAACACTTGCTGGCACACCAAAGGTACTGCACGTTTGCATAAAAACGTGAACATCTTCTCGCCAACTTTTCTTGTCAAAATCAATGGCCAAAAACCAGCACGAATTATCCAGTAATACAGGATAAAGCCCTATTGTCTTTTCACCAGTGAGATGATTGTATATCACCTTATCTGTGAAGGGCTGAAAACTGTCATTGCTACGTGCGGGAGAGTATCCTGCTTTTCCATTATCCACTTCCCACCGATAGGCAAAAACATCTTCTCTTCCTTTGAAAAGACTTCTAAACAAATTAACCCGCTTTTTTAATTTCTCAGCTTTCGTACTGTCTTCCAATTCATTTAGTGGATCATGTATTTGATGGTGCTGTAAAAGCTGTCGCAGTCTGGAATTTTCCTTTTTCAACCATTCAATTTCATTCAACGCCTTTTGATGTTTATTTTCCATCTCGTAGCCCATAGTAACCCTCATTTTAAAAATGTTATACTGCTATTATACAAAATTTCCAATAAGTATGCGGTATAAACGATTTTAGTCTAACTGTGAACAGTAAAAAGGAATCCAATATGGGAAAACGAAAGAAGAAATCAACACACCACGCCATAAACGGTTTAACAGCACCTCAAGGCTAAATGCAGCGAATCACTGGATACCCAAATATGATGGCAAGAATCTGGTGCGTGGCTATAGCAAGCATTTCGCCGTCGATAAACTTTGTGCTATTAAAGAGCTTGAAATGTTGGATTACCCTGTCGATCTAACGTATAAGAAAAATCTACAAGACCATGCAAATGCACTCCAATACAAGGCGGAATAAAAGAAAAAACAAGAAACAGAGGAATCCTGGTGTGATGAAAGTGATGAGACATTTGCATATATCGCAGGATATACGTCAGGTGGTGTGGTGCTCCATACGGTGTGACTTTAGAGGAATGGGCTATAGTGACGCCGATAAAAAACACAGTAACGAAAATTAGTTAAGAAGTTTAATAGATCTATTAATGAAAGGGTTTCAATTCATTCATACTATAACAAATTATAAATTGAGATACTATTAAAAATCCATCCCTCAGATACAACTAAAGACAAATTACTTCGTATGAACTGACCACAATATTGATAGCCTTTCTTACTTTGCATGTTTATCGCTGCGTGTCCCCTTGGTATCTGATTCCGGTTCCGTCTCTTTTTCCTTCTCCTTCTTCTTTTCGTTCAAAAGACGATCTAGAGCGACTTGTCCTGGAATTGCAGCTTTCGTTTTTTCTGTTATTCCACCTTTTTTCAATATCTGCTATTATACTATTAGGTTCATCGGTATTAGATTGAGTTTCTTCCATAGGGTTATCCGTTGTATCATCATAAGGTAGGTTATTATTTTCAAAATACAGAAATCATCTTCTTCGTGTAGCATATTCTTTTAGTTATTTTTTTATAATTCCTTTACAAAGGGTACATATCAAGTGGACTAGGAAGGAGGTTACCTTTTTGTCTTATTGTTGATAATAATGCAAATATTGCTAAAATCGCTGTTAAACGATGTTGCCAGGAAATTTCTAAAGTTAATAAGTTGGCATTCGTTCTATTTCACGGCAATAAAGCTAGCTTATGTTTTAACTTTACTTAAATACAACGTTAAATAACGGCAAGCCACCAGTATAATCAACATCGATTCGTACACCCATAAAATCCACCACATACTTCATATTTAACTCAGTCATTTCCTTCTTAGGACTCTCAAAATTTAATGCGTATGAAAACAATTCCAAGAAGTCTGCATTTAGCCCGTGGTTATTTGTTTTATATTTCTTATTATCAATATCTTCTTCAGTAACAAGAATGCATTTACAATTACTTATTGTGTCCATAATATTTTTCTTTTCAGAATGGTTTACTAGATTATCATTATTGCCCTGAAAAGATAAAATTTGAGTAGTTCCAGAATAGTTTTTATACAAATTTTTTAAATTTAAATCATGTTTATTTTTTATGATATTTTTTGCCAAGTAATCAAACTCAACAGCAAGAGTTGCATTACCTACTTTTTGATAAAGATATCTATTACTTGATAAATACACTGGCTCTAACCAAGATGAATTGTCTACTATATATGAAAAAATATTGGGTGCTAATATATTACTTAAGTGAAGAAGGTATGCACCATGAGAATGTCCATATCCAATCATTCTATTCGAGTCAAATATTAAATTATTCTCATTCAATGTAATTCGTACAGCTTCAATTGCAGATATGATATCTATAGCCTGCATGTAACTCATATCATTAAATTCTTCTAAACTTTCATTAATTTTAGCTTGGACAGGTAATACCACATCTTTTTCTCTTAATAAATTGAATAATACAGAAGATTCTTTATTAATCTTTTCTTTTTCTTCCATGGTAAAAATAGTTTGGAGAATTTTACTATCATTTAATGTAAACTTGTTTGTTCCCTGCATATAATTACTACCGAAATAATTACACTGGATAGTTATCATATTGTACTTGTCCGCAAATACTTTCCGCATCTTTTTATACACCTTAGAGTCAATACCCCCTCCAAAACCGGCAACTAGAATTAATAGGCCAGTATGGGTATTCACTCCATCCTGAGGCGTTGAAAAGTCAATTCTCAATTCTCTACCAGTATTACCTAGGTATACATTAGGATGAGCTGGAATATTAATACTGTGCTGTTCAGACATTATTATTTTGTCTCCTTATTGTAAAAACCATTTATTTATGTTCAGTTCGGTCGAGTTAAAACGAAGTTCTCTTAGGTTATGGGTTATGAGCTCTGATACAATAAAAAACTATTTAAGAAACCAAATATGGTATAAACATCTTATCTATCCTTTCCATCCATCTCTTTTAGCATAGTACCTTCAATAAAAAGGGAGCCTGTCACTTTAAACTATTCAGAATTGTCTTGGGTGACAGGCACTTGCTAATTCTTAAGAACTTCTTGTGATTGCTGGTTCAGTTATATTCTACCCTAGCCTAGATTATTTGAAATTGAACCATCAGGGTTAGTTCTCTCGTAACCTCCGCCATCATCAAAAGAGCGATTTGTTGCTGTGTCTCCATCACCATCTCTATAATAGCCTTCAATATATGTTCCATCAGCACGGGTGTAACCTTCTACATAATGAGGATTAACATTGTGAGTACCAGAATCATCGGATGTAATCCCCTCCGTTTTCACTTGGGTATTTTCTACTCCTTGAGTCCCATCAGCCCCGTCTGCCAAATCAACAATGCCCACTGCAAGTACTCCAACGGCAGCAGTCTTCCCAATATTTTTCAAACTCTCTTTAGCTCTTTCGGTATCCCCTGTTTTAAATCCATTATATGTATCATAGCCATCTTGAGCTGTATTTTTAATTGTGGTTCCAATCCCCTTTGCAGTCCTTCCAACTGAATCACTTAAATCCTTAGTACCACTATCAATCTTTTTACTGTGGTTTTGGACCATACCTGAAGCTGTATTCCAAACTCCGTCAGCAGCCTGTCCCACTGAATCTCCCGTAAACTTTGAGGCACTTTTAACCCCTTCACCTACATCTTTTATAAATTTACTTCCTGTTGCTTCTCCTACTATTCCAACAGTACCACCTACTACAGTACCAAATACACTACCGGCTCCTTTTCCTACTTTTCTTAACATCCCCATAATGGAATCTCCCCTTACATTAAGTTTAACTTTCTGCTTTTCTCCTCTAGGCTTTGAAAAAACATACACTTTAGTATCGGCGAAAAAACATTTTTCTTGAAGGATTGCTATAAATTGTATATTGAAATAGCAAAATATGATTTCAAAAATCATATATTTTGTCGATAATAATAGATATATATCATTATAAGTTTGATATAATCGTATACGACTTTTCATTTTTACTATCAAGAAAAGAGGAATTAATATGCACAATTTAAATAATAAAACTATCCTTGTTACAGGTGGTACTGGCTCATTCGGTAAAAAGTTTATAAAAAAAATACTACAGACAAACGTAGATAAAGTCATCGTATTCAGCCGTGATGAATTGAAACAATATGAAATGAGGCAGGAATTTACTGACAATCGAATGCGCTTCTTTATAGGCGATGTTAGGGATAAAGATAGATTGTACAGAGCGTTTGATGGTGTTGATTACGTCGTACATGCTGCTGCCTTAAAACATGTAGGCGCATGTGAATATAATCCATTTGAAGCTGTTAAAACAAATATCAATGGAGCTCAAAATATTGTGGAAGCAGCTATTGATCGAGGCGTTACTAAAGTAATAGCGTTAAGTACTGATAAAGCATGTAGCCCTATAAATTTGTATGGGGCTACTAAGTTAGCATCTGATAAATTATTTGTTGCAGCAAATTCTTATGTCGGAGATAAAAATACTTCTTTTGCAGTCGTTCGCTATGGAAATGTTGTCGGCAGTCGTGGAAGTGTAGTTCCATTTTTTGAGAAGATAAAAGACACAGGAACTATACCAATTACAGACGAGCGTATGACCCGTTTTTGGATTACGTTAGACCAGGGAGTTCAATTTGTTATCGATAATTTCGATAGGATGCATGGTGGAGAAATATTTGTTCCTAAAATCCCAAGTATGAAAGTAACTGATTTAGCCAAAGCGATTGCGCCAGATTGTGATATTGAATTTATAGGAATTAGACCTGGTGAAAAATTGCATGAAGCAATGATAACCGAAGATGATGCACACCGAACATTGGACATGGGAAGTTACTATGTTATTCAGCCAGAGTTCCCTTGGTGGAAAAACGAATATGCGCATGGTGGAAAAAATATAGTTGATGGTTTTAGTTATGTGAGTAACTTTAATGAAGACTGGTTATCTGTTGAGGAATTGCGTGAACTAGTAAACAAAAATAAGGTTGTGAATTAAACGTATGCAACCTCGACATCCTTTTATTCCATACGGTCGCCAAACAATCGACGAAGATGACATCCAGGCAGTTGTCAATGTTCTAAAGAGTGATTATTTGACAACAGGCCCAGCTGTAGAAAACTTTGAAAAAAAAGTTGCAGAATATGTAGATGCAAAGTATGCAGTTGCGTTTTCTAGCGGAACGGCAGCATTACATGGTGCGTGCTTTGCCACAGGAATTGGTGAAGATGATGAAGTAATTACAACTCCTATGACATTTGCAGCTAGCGCAAACTGTGTATTATATCAAGATGGAAAACCAATTTTTGCTGATATAGATCCAGAAACATATAATATTGATCCCGATAAAATACGTAAAAAAATCACACCAAATACCAAAGCAATTATTCCAGTTGATTTTACAGGACAACCCGCAGATTTGGATGAAATTATGGAAATTGCAAAAAAGCATAATTTAACTGTAATTGAAGATGCCGCACATGCGATAGGTGCCACATATAAGGGAATTAAAGTGGGATCTATTGCTGATATGACAATGTTTAGTTTCCACCCAGTAAAACATATTACATCTGGTGAGGGTGGTATTATTACTACCAATAATAAAACTCTTTATGAAAAATTACTCCAGTTTCGTACACACGGAATTACAAGAAATCATTCACTATTAAATGAAAACCATGGACCATGGTATTATGAGATGCAGTTCCTAGGATATAATTATCGAATGACAGATATACAAGCTGCATTAGGGTTTAGTCAATTGGAGAAACTTGATAGGTTTGTTCAAAAACGAAGAAAAATAGTTCAACAATATAATAATGAATTCAACACTATGGAACAAATAATTACGCCTTTTCAACATTCCCATGGGAATTCTAGTTGGCACTTATATGTCATAAAGCTAAAGCAAGATTTATTATCTATTACTCGTAAACGGTTCTTTAAAGAATTAAACGAAGCAAATATTGGTGTTAATGTTCACTATATACCAGTACATTTACAACCTTATTATCAGAAAATGGGTTACAATAAAGGTGATTACCCAATCGCAGAAGAATTATATGACCATATTATAACACTTCCATTATTCCCTGCTATGACAGATGAAAATGTGCATTATGTAATCAATACAGTAAAAAAAATAGTTCAAGAATACCAAATAAAGTAGGTGATTCCGTGAAGGTTGTAGCAATTATACAGGCCCGTATGGGGTCAACAAGACTGCCAGGAAAGATATTAAAAAAAGTGCTAGATAAACCACTATTGGAATATCAAATCGAACGAGTAAGACGTTCTGAACTAATTGACGAAATTGTTATTGCAACAACTTTAAATAAAGACGAGCAACCTATAATTGATTTTTGTAACAAACATTCACTTTCTTTTTACCGTGGCTCCGAAAAGAATGTTTTGTCGAGATATTACGAGGCGGCTAAAGAACATAATGCAGATGTGGTTGTTAGACTAACATCAGATTGTCCAATTATTGACGCTTCAATTATAGATAAAGTTATCCGAGAATATTTAGAATACAATGATTCGATTAATTATACATCGAATACTTTGGTTCGAACATACCCTAGAGGAATGGATACGGAAGTGTTTTCATTCCAAACATTAGAAAACACTTATGTAAATGCAGGCAGTAATGCTGAAAAAGAACATGTAACACCATTTATTTACCAACATCCTGAGTTATTTGGGTTATTATCAGTAGTCAATGATATAGATACTAGCAACCACCGATGGACCGTTGATACAAAAGAAGACTATTTGTTAATAAAGAAAATAATAGAGTCTTTATACGAAACTAATCCCATATTCTCATATCATGATATTTTGGAAGTACTAAATAATAATAAAGAAATGATGAACATTAATTCAGATATTAAACAAAAGAAGTTATAATGATTTAACCCTACATGGAAGGGATGATTTCTATCAATTTATTAATTTTAGGTCCTGAAAGAAAAAAATTTAATGACTATTTTAAAAATAGTGGAGAAAAAATTTCCTATTTTGAAGGGAAATTAGATCCAGAGTCCGAATTTCTAAATTCAATTGATGTCATTATAAGTTATGGTTATCGTTATATAATTAAAGAAGAATTAATAAATAAATTTCAAAATCGAATTTTAAACCTGCACATTTCCTATCTACCCTGGAATAGAGGCGCTGACCCAAATTTATGGAGTTTTTTAAAAGATACCCCAAAAGGTGTTACCATACATTATATAGATTCAGATATTGATACAGGTGACATAATTCTTCAGAAAAAAATTGAAATATATAATCATGATACACTTAAAACTACTTACAATCGTTTATCTAACGCAATTGAAGATCTGTTGATTGAAAATTGGAATAATATAAGAATTGGTAATATAACACCTAGACCCCAGAACAAAAATTTAGGAAGTTTTCATAAGAAGAATGATAAGCAAAAATATACATACCTTTTAACCAAGGCCTGGGATACTCCAGTTAATAATATTATTGGTGTAGCGAATAAAAGAGAGGATTGTTCCAATGAAAGACATTAGACTTGCAAACAAAATGATAGGAGAAGAGCATAAACCATTTATTATCGCAGAGATGTCTGGAAACCACAACCAATCATTAGACAAAGCATTAGAAATTGTTGAAGTTGCTGCACAAACTGGTGCAGATGCCTTAAAATTACAGACGTACACAGCGGACACATTAACTTTAAATGCAAATTCGAGTGATTTTGTCATAGATGATCTAGATAGCCTATGGAATGGTGATACTTTATATGATCTTTACAATAAAGCCTACACACCTTGGGAGTGGCATGAAACAATATTTAAAAGAGCAAGGGAATTAGGATTAGTCCCCTTCAGTACACCATTTGATGAAACCGCAGTTGATTTCTTGGAAGATTTGGATGTTCCTTTTTATAAGATTGCCTCATTTGAGAATAATGATATACCCTTAATTGAAAAAGTTGCATCAACAGGAAAGCCCATGATTATTTCTACTGGGTTGGCTACTGTTTCAGAATTAGATGAAACTGTTCGTGCTGCAAGAGCAGCTGGGTGCGATGATATTATTCTTTTAAAATGCACAAGCACATACCCTGCAACACCTGAAAATACGAATATTTCAACGATTCCACATATGAAAGAACTTTTTGACTGCCAGGTTGGTCTATCAGATCATACGATGGGAACTGGAGTAGCAGTAGCAAGTGTTGCCTTAGGTGCCACAGTAATTGAAAAACATTTCGTTCTTGATCGTTCTGAAGGTGGAGTTGATGCTGCATTTTCTATGGAACCTCGTGAAATGAAAGCACTTGTAGAAGAAACGGAGAGGGCTTGGAAAGCAATAGGTGCAGTGAAATACGGTCCAACTAAAGCAGAACAAAATTCTTTGAAATTCAGGCGTTCAATATATGCTGCACAAGATATTAAAAAAGGTGAGTTATATACACGTGAAAATATTCGAATAGTTAGACCAGGGTATGGTATGAAACCAAAATATTATAAAAATCTTTTAGGAAAGAATGCTGAAAAAGACTTTACCTTTGGGGAACCTATCAGATTTTAATAATTTTGAACAAAGCTCTGTCAAAAACAAATGTTTTCAACAGAGCTTTTTTAATTATTATTTGTAGTTGATTCAAGTACTTCCAAAACTCTATTTTTGCCAAGTCCATCCGTAATACTCTTTGCCGTTTCACCCAAATCATATAAATTATCATTTTTTAAAAAAGACATAAGCTCATTTTTAATATCTTCTTGTTTTATCCGTTCAGAAACTCCAATGTAATTATCAATGCCTAAATACTGCACATTTTCACAAAGTTCTATTTGATTATAGGCAATGGCTGTTGTAATAGCTGGAACACCAATGCAATATCTTTCCCATGTGAAACTGCCACCAGCACAAATTGCGACATCGACCTCATGTAGTAATTTAGCCATATAAGCAATATTATAGTGATAGTTATAATTATATTTATTACATTCCTTCTCTATTAGATGTCTATTTGGATTGGTTGTGCCTACCACTACATGTATAATAAGATTATCCTTTTCTATTTCTTTAATTGAATTTAGTGCTTTTAGTGTCTCATTTGTTGGGTCGCTTCCGCCATAAAATACCAAAATGGCTTTATTATCCCTTATTGGCTTTGGCAAGTCACATAAGTGAATGAATTCATCTCTGAGTAGTCCATATCTGGGTCCTAATAATAAAGTACATTTATCAGGTACTAAATTTAGATAACGTTGGTTTCGATTCCTATAATAATTCTGGTCTAATAAAATCTCACAGCTATGTTCTCGGTCCGCCAAGTCATCAACAACCATTATTTTAGGAATACATTCCCTAATTTCGTCTTCCCATACTCTATCAATGCCATAGTGGTCGATGATTATCCAATCGAATTGCAAGTTTCTATTAGTAATTAGATTCTTTGTTTCTACAATATCTGAATTTTTAGTAACCCCTAACCAATTCGAATGTTTAATACTATAAATTTCACTTTGTCTATCAATCGTTTGAAGTTCTAAAATTTCAAATCCTTTAGCAGTTATAAGTTTATTCAAATGCCCTTCACGTAATCTACTTATAAAAACACAAAAATGACCTTTTCTCTTAAAGAATTCTGCCAGAGTTAGACATCTCATCACATGTCCAGTACCTATTTCGATTGAAGCATCCACTCGAAAGCATATTTTCATATTACTCTCCTATTTTATCAGCTATTATTCTTTCCAATTCTCTACTTTCAGTATCACAACGTACTAAAAAAATAGAAAACGATTGTACAATCTCTTCTCCTTTTTTATAAATGTCTCTCACCTGATTCAAACGTTTTATCTCATTACTCATAAACTCTACATGTACACGAATATAAAAAGATAAGAAATTTGTATAAAAAACATTTTGCATTAACTGCTCGTACAATTTATCAAATTGAATTAGAGAATTTTCTAGCTGTTGTTTATTCTTTAATTTGGTATGTATTGAAATAGTATCTAATAATTTTTTATATCGGATAATTAATCCATGGAATTCACTAATACTATTCTCTAAGATTTCCTTTTGATTAAAGAGTTTACTTTGATTATAAGAATTATGATCAATCCACCACTTTTCTTTTGCTATCGATTGAGTTAAAAAATTTTGTATAACTTCTTCAATTGGTTGAAACGGTACTCCTTGAATTGCTGCCCCACCTTTTGTCGTATTAATAAATGTTCTACCTTTATACATTTTAGCAAAACCCTCTAAATTCACACGCATGTTATTAAAGCCTAGATTAGTTTTGATTGCATTACCATAAACGTCTTCAGTATTAATTGCATTTTCTAGTTGTTTCTCATCAACTGAAGATCGTAAATTTTCATATTCAATTCCTTCTGAATAAAGTTGATCATATAAATAACCTAGGTTTTGACCAGCAAAAATAATAGGATTTGCTCCCAATTTATTTAAAAGCTGAAATGTCATTACGGCAATTGACGGCGAATCATGAATAAGATCTTGTTTTGTATTCAATTGCTGTCCTAAAAAATAAATCGAAGTTCGATCCTGCGTGGTTATGAAATGTACTTTTGGGCCTTGATATCTTGTTAATGTTTCATATCCTACACTAGAACCAAAAACCATTGGGATATGATCAATCTTATTTTCAATCATTTTTTTATATACTTCATGATTTAACTCCCCAGGATCATAAGTACATACAGCATCCGGCAAAACATCATGAGTAATCAAACTGTTAATAGCAGAACCTACAGCAAAAATATATGCTAAATCATTCTCTTTTATATACCTTATGTGGCCCAAATCCTCAGCTAAGGAAGGACCCGCTGAGACTATCAGCGCAGGTTTTCCTTCAAACTGTGTGCGTTCAATGTCCTTCATCATGTTGGGAGTTTTCAGTACCTCATTAAAATTCATTAAACTATTAGTTACCCATAGCTTCTGAAATTTTGTATTCGTGTGCAAACCCGTTCGACGGTTTTGAATTACTTTCTTTATCTTCTCACGAAAATTTGTGACTTTCTCTTTAACAATATTCTCGTAGCTCGGTAAGATAATTAAATGCATATCTTTATTATTTGTACTAAATTCTTCCAAAAAGTCATCCGATTCTGTTTCATGCGTATCAAGATAAAGATGTTTCATGTTTCTTGTCATAATTGAATTGAGTAATTTATTCTGTGCCATCGAGGAAAAAATTTCAGGTAATGGTTCATATATAGAATAACTATTGTTTGGAAACAGTTCTTTGAATTTTTCGATGTGATACCCCATACCAACCCCGAAAAAAAAGACATGTGTTTCATCACCTATCCTTTCTTGATGTGAAGCTAAGATACGTTCTGCTTCACGTATCGGGTCATATTTACTATGTACCATCAATCCTTTATCCATGTCGGCTTTGTATCGAAGAGTTTTTTGTCCAGTCTTTGAATCCAATACATCCAAGAGATCCAAGTCAATATTCTCCTCATTTTCTAAAAAGTATTTGCGAACCTCCGGAAAGTGTTCTCGCAAAAATAATGTGTTATCAATTAACATTTTTCAAAAACCTCTCATCTTTAAGCGATATTACCAAGTTCTTTCGAAGTTCCTCATATGCAGGGGTTACTTCATAGGACAAAATATCTGAAATCAATACAGTATCCTGTACTTCTATACCTTCGATCAATTCAGAAAAACTCTCCTCACATTTTTTCACACTTTCTTCGATGGAATCCCAATTAGATGGTTGTTGGTGTGCATTTTTTGTAAATGATGTGAATTGTAGAATCCATTGCATTCCTTCTGCTAATTGATTAATACCATTCCAGGTTTTATCAGTAAATTTTTCATAGCTCTCATCTACTAATGTCCTTAATGCTGGAATTGCTCGTTCTAAATAGGAGTTAACTGAAGTCATCGTTTCCCAAATCATTTCTTTAGTTCTTCGAGTAACTATCTCCACATTAATAATTTCACCAATATGCTCTTTTAAATAGTCTTCATGTTTATCATAAACTTCAATATCATCCACAATCAAGTGACTAAAGACAAAATCATTACCTTCAATGGAATCATTGACCTTTTCAAATATGGTAGTTATAGAAGCCACGTTATTTTTTAGGTTGAATTGTTCACTCTTATATAATAATTTCATAGTAACCCCCATCAATCCTGTAAATTGTATATCGTTTCTTATATTATCGGCAAGATTCGACAAAGTATCAAGAGGGTATAGCAACTAATATTCGCTAAAATTAAGTTTTATAAAAAAAGAAAGACTCTCAATAAAAGAGCCTTTCCCTAAAAACTTATTAACGTAAAAGCTGTAAAACCCCTTGAGGCATTTGATTCGCTTGAGCTAACATTGATTGTGCCGCCTGTGTAAGGATGTTATTCTTAGTAAAGTTCATCATCTCTTTTGCCATGTCAACGTCTCTAATACGTGATTCAGCAGCAGTTAGGTTTTCAGAAGATGCACTTAGGTTATTAATTGTGTGTTCTAAACGGTTTTGAACAGCACCTAACGAAGAACGTTGAGTTGAAACCTGTGAAATCGCATCGTCGACTGCCTTTAGTGTCTCATCAAATCCACCGGATCCACCACCTGAAACTGTGTCAAAGTCTGTTACTGATATATCATTTATAGCTACTGTAACATTTCCAGATGCATCAGTAGATCCCAAATCTTTCGCTCCCATACTCTCAATATTAACACTTAATTGCTGACCACCGTTAGCTCCTATTTGGAATGTCAATCCAGTTGTTCCACCAGAAAAACTACCATCAAGTAAAGACTTTCCATTAAATTCTGTTCGATCAGAAATACCTTTACTATCACCTGTTCCGCCTAATTCCTCAACCAAAGAATCAATTTCTTCTTGGATTGCCTTTAGTTCTTCTCCTCCCTGAGTACCGGTGTTTCCTGCTTGAACAGTTAATTCACGAACACGTTGTAAAATTGAGTGTGATTCATTTAATGCACCCTCAGCAGTTTGAATTAAAGAAATACCATCCTGTGCATTTTTCTGTGCCATTTCCAAACCACGAATTTGTCCACGCATTTTTTCGGAAATTGCTAGTCCAGCTGCATCATCAGCCGCGCTGTTGATACGAAGACCTGAAGAAAGTTTTTCTAAAGACCCTTGTACTGCCTTGTTATTACTTGATAGTTGATTGTACGTGTTTAGTGCTGCAATATTGTGATTAATTTGCATTTTTCCTTACCTCCATGTAAGTGTATTTTTTTTGCGAGTCACATCCTTATGTCTCGCATGTCCTTCTGAAGTTATGGCCATAACATTCATTCACCATGATGATATATTACTTATATCGGCAAGGTTCGATAATGTTTTAATCTTTTTTGATAAAATTTTAAAATATATTTACTCTTCCCTTATTACACATTATTCAATCCACCAATTCATACACTAAAACAAGCCAATTGACTCCATGTCCGATTTTCTGATACTTTGAAAAAGCGCTTACAAAAACAAAGGGGGAATAATAATTGAAAGCATTAACATCTTTTTTTGATCGAATGGTTCAACGATATTTACCTGATGCATTTCTTTTTGCAATTATTTTAACGTTTATCGTTTTCATTTTAGGGATGGGTGTCACGGGCAGTACAGCCATTGAGATGACGCAATATTGGGGAGACGGTTTCTGGAACTTACTGGCTTTTGCTATGCAGATGTCGCTTATCGTAATAACTGGCTACATACTTGCAAATACGCCGCTTGTTAAACGATTGTTAGCAAAAATCAGTACGCTTGCAAATTCACCTGGCCAGGCAATAATTCTTGTTACGTTTATTGCTGCAATCACATGTCTTATAAACTATGGTTTCGGTCTGGTTGTTGGAGCGTTACTGGCAATCCATGTGGCAAAACGGGTCCCATCGGTAGATTACCGTTTGCTAATGGCAAGTGCATATAGTGGTTTCCTGCTGTGGCATGGTGGTTTTTCGGGCTCTATTCCATTATTAATTGCAACACCCGATCACTTTCTGCAGGATACACTTGGTACAGTTCCGGTAACTGAAACGCTATTTAGCGGATTTAATATTTTCATAGTCGTTACATTGCTAATTACACTTCCACTTTTAAACAGGTTCTTAATGAATTCACGTGACCCGCTAAAAAATACGGACGCTTCAACATGGAAAACGGAGGATGCTGAACCAGAGGAGAAAACACCAGCTAAGGAAAACATGACACCGGCTGAGCGACTGGAAAACAGCCAGATCATCTCAATGTTAATTGGAATTTTGGGTCTTGCTTTTATTGTTTATCACTTTACGCAAAATGGTTTCGACCTGAACATAAATATCGTCAACTTTATTTTCCTATTCCTAGGCATTATTTTCCATAAAACACCGCGTCGCTTCCTCACCAGTGTGACAGGTGCAGTTAAAAATGTTGGCGGCATCATCATTCAGTTCCCATTTTATGCCGGCATTATGGGTATGATGGTCGCATCTGGTCTTTCACAGGAAATGTCTATGTGGTTTGTGAGCATCTCAACTGAATATACATTACCATTATTCACCTTCATCAGTGCAGGTATCGTCAACTTCTTCGTCCCATCTGGTGGCGGACAGTGGGCTGTTCAGGGGCCAATTATGATACCGGCAGCATTGGAAATTGGTGCAGACACCGCAAAAACCGCCATGGCCGTTGCATGGGGTGACGCGTGGACAAATATGATCCAACCATTCTGGGCATTGCCCCTCCTTGCGATTGCAGGCTTGAAAGTCCGCGACATCATGGGATTTTGTGTGATGATTCTATTGTATAGCTTTATTCCGATATCTATCGGTCTATTATTCTTTTAAGAGCAAAAGCGCAAGCGCCTGTTCAGCGCCGTATGGACTGCGCCCGCGCATCGCGGGTGGGTCGACGTTGCCGCGCAAAGCGGCGGTCTTAGTCGATCTTCCTATTCCCTGAGATAAAGGATACACGAAGAGCGTAAGCGATTCGATGTTGACTTATCGTAGACACGGGGAGGGAAGTCCACTAGGCGCTAGGCGCTGGCCGGTGAGAACGCCACGTCCTGTGGCGTCACCGGCACTAGTACGTCCTGTACGTCGGAGCTGGACGTCGTTGATTCGGAAGTCCAGTTATCCACAGTACTTAAATTTTATTATTTCCTAGTTATTAAAATGCTGTCATCCACCTGGATGACAGCATTTTTTCATTCAAATAGTTTGTATGCGTTTCTGCCCTTATTTTTCACTTCATACAGTGCTATATCAGCATTTTTCAACATAGAAGATGGCGTTATATCCTGCTCTGACATTGCAATTCCCATACTGCTTGTGATGGAAATTGTACTATCATTCGCCTTCCATGGCTGTCGGATAGCATTTTGAATGCTTTCTGCGATGGCAACAGCATTCTCTGCTGATTCAATTCCCGGCAAAAGAATGACAAATTCATCGCCACCCAATCTTGCTACCAGATCCTCATCACGAACCGTTTCACGCAGACGGTTTCCAAACTCCTTAATAACCCTGTCCCCAACGTCATGACCCATGCTATCATTAATTTCCTTAAAGTGGTCTATATCCAACATGATTACCGCAAGTAAAGCATTATGATCCTTAAACTCCTCTAGCCTTTGCTCTATCCTTACATTAAACAGACGACGATTCGGCAGTCCCGTTAATGGATCATGATGAGCAAAATCCTCCAGCTTCAATTCATGTGCTTTTTGTAAACTTATGTCTCTGGTCAATACCAGCATATGTATAAAATTATTTTGATTATCAAAAACTGGAGTACCATGTGATTGCGACCAAACAGTTTCGTTCTGATAGTTATATTGCCTGATTTCTACTGTGAAGGATTCACCACTATTAATAGACTGGATAAAAATTCCTTCCAGCTGCTTTCGGTCATCAGGATGCACATTATGCAAGAAATACTTCCCGGTATATTCCTAGCTATCATGTCCTAATATTTTTTTATAAGATGGTGATGCATAAATTATTTTCCCTTTCTCATCCATTAAAGTTATTAAGTCATTTGCATTTTCTGCTATAACTTGAAACCTCTTTTGGCTTTCTTCTAATAGTTTTTGAGATTCTATTTGCTCCGTTATATCCCTTAAAATGCAATAAACGCCAATTACTTGTTCATGTATTTTTAACGGCGTGATCTTTATCGACAGGCAAATTCTATCGCCTGCTTTGTTATGAATTTTAAAGTATGAATTTTCAGTTGATCCGCTAATGGCTCCCATAAAAAGTTTTTTCGCTAATTGTTTATCCTTTTCAACCACGAATGAGTCCCAGGCTGAATCAATATATTCGGAAGGTGAATATCCAGAAATTGCCTCAACAGCAACATTTCCATTTGTAATATAACCATTTAAATCCAGAGAAATAATCGCATCTGAATTATGGTGGAATAAAGAATGATACCTTTCTTTATTTTCATGAAGCTTATCCCATGCTTCTTTTCTTTCAGTCTCAGCTACTTTTTCATTGGTGATATCCTTGACTACTCCAACAATATGGTCACATTGCTTCATTTCATTAAATAAAGGAGTTAATACAGTTTTCGAGTAATATTTTTTTCCTGTATGATATATGTATGAATCCTCAAAGATTACTTTTTCTTGACTGACAACTGCCCTTTTATATTGCACGTATAAAAAATCTGAATGCTCCCGCTCACATACTTCCCGAATTGTTTTGCCTAATGCAGCCTGAGTGATTTCCGTTCCTTCCATTGCTGCACGATTCACAAAATCATATCTAAATTCAAATCCAGCTTCTGCTTTCATCACAAAAACCATGTCACTTAATCCTTCCATTAATACCTTATCAAAAATATGCACATTGCCCCCTTTATTATTTAAATATTTTCAAAAATACCCTACACAACTTATATAACAGACTTAAGCCTGCAATGACAAGTACAATCCGTTAAGGAAGTTTAAAATTTTTTGTGATAAAATGGTAAATATATTTACTGAGTAAGACAAGGAGGACAAGTCATTGCATTTTTTTGTAAAACTCGGATTAAACTTAATAAAGATGAGAAACCTGACGTTGTTGCTCTCCACCGTTATTTTTATTGTTCTGTGCACCTTTGTAATGTACTTCCTGGAGCCTGATAACTTTGAGAGTTTGTTAAATACTTTCTATTATGTCATGACAACCTTCTCCACAGTTGGTTATGGTGATTACTCGCCGATTACCGCAGCTGGAAAATTGTTCGCCGTACTTATGTATATGGTAGGAATTGGCCTGTTAGGGGTCGTTATTGGAAAAGTTGTTGATGTATTTTCAATCTTTAGAAAGAAAAGGGAGGAAGGTAAAGTGGAATATACACAGGAAAATCACATCATTATTATCGGATGGGGAAAGAAAACGGAATCTGCTGTACATGAAATATTAAATTCAAATGAAACTGCTGAAGTCGTGATCATTGATACATTGCCAAAATCACCATTTGATGTAACACAGGACAGAGTTCACTATATTCAAGGGGACACAACAGAAGAAGAAACATTTAATAAAGCCAGCATTTCCAAAGCCAAGTCAGTCATTATATTTTCGGATGACAAAATCCATGATCCATCCTTACGTGATGCAAAGACGTTAACTGTTGCGATTGTCGTGGAACGATTAGCACCTGCTGTACATACAACCGTCGAAATCCTAACGGAAAAACACACCGCGAACTTCTCACATGTTAAGGTAGACGAATTTATTTTATCCCAGGAGACCATCTCAAGCTTAGCTGTCCGTTCTGCAATGTATAAGGGTGTGAGTAAAGTATATTCACAGTTAATCAGCAGACAGCATGGTGAAGACCTCTTTAAGATTACCAAGAAGGACAATTGGACAACCTATCATGACGCTTTCAAGGATTTATTAAAGCAAGGCGCAACACTCATCGCAGACCGCGAAGACCTGGATATTAACAGACGACTGGATGAAAAAATACCAGATGACGCGGAACTGTATGTAATTTGTGATAATGAAACATATGAAAAGATTGTTTAAACTAACGAGAGGATGCCTCCAATCGAGGCATCCTCTCGTATTTATTTTCGTGAAGTTTGCGCAACCACAATCCCAACTAATATAAGCACAGACCCGACAATAATCCCACTTGTCAATGTCTCTCCTAATATCAGCCAGCCGAAGAACAAACCGAACACCGGCACGAGCAATGTTGATAGGGTTGCAGTGACCATATCAATCGTACTCAGCAGCAGGAACCAAACGGAAAAGCACAGTGCTGATGCCAATACACCAGTAAACAATATGTAAAATATGCTCTCCTCTGTTAGCTGAACAGGGTCGCCCCATTCTGCAAATAAGCTTGCTATGATAATTCCGATTGTCCCAAACAGCATTTGATACGCTGTGACCTGAATTTTATTCATCCCTTGTAAATTTATCCGATAGTAGACATTGGATGAAGCCCAGGCTATCGCGGCAACAATTATAAGAACCTCACCAAAAATCACCTCAGGATCCTGCACCATGAAGATATCCCAGCCCAGAATCGTTAGCAGTCCCACCATACCAATCCCAAGTCCTATAACTTTTCCGGCAGATATTTTTTCACCCAATAGCTTTACAGCAAAAATACTGCTCCAAAGTGGCATGGAATACAATAATACCGATGATTTTCCTGCATCGACAAATTGCATCCCATACATCACAAGCAGAAACACAATCGATGTTTGTAGTATCCCAACAATAATCAGATGCTTCCACATATTTCGAGGTGTCTTACCGGCTTTCCACAGCCATACGACAAGAAGCAGTGTGACCGCCCCTGTTCCAAATCGAAATGCTGAGAATGTAAATGGCCCCATAAACCCAAGTGATGCCTTCATAAAGACCCATGCATAACCCCAGATAACTGTAATGAGCAAAATCAATGCCCAAACAATCCATTTATTTCTTAGTATAGAATACCCCATATTCGACAAACCTCTTTTTAAACCATAATAGAACCAGTATAGTAATTTCCCATAAGTCTAGCAATCAACTAGCCTTCATGAAACTTTCCGCCTATTCCATTAATCTCACGTTTAGTAACTTTCCCAAGTTTATTAATACCAACGTCGCATGGACGTTAGTCATATTAAGTTTTAAGCTTAATGTAAGCCCTTACATTAATTGTCATAAGGAGGAGAGAGATGAGGAGAAAATTGTCGTATATTACATTATCCGTAATTGTTTCGACATCATTTTTTGCGACAACTGGATTGCCCATAAGTGCTGACAAGGCACCTAATCCGACTATTGAAAAGAAGGATAAGAAGAATGTTCAAGAAAAGGCTCATCCCAAATTTGGATGGAGCACCCCGGGTCCAACATCACCTATTTTGCATCCTGGCTCAATAAAAGGTGCTGGTATGGTTGCAGAACCGTTAAATGAGATTGATTCTGTCATGAAATCAATGATTGATGATAACGTGATGCCAGGCGCTGTTACATTTGTTGCCCGACGTGGCCACATTGTTCAGCATGAAGCATATGGCGATGCAGCGATATATAAGGATGATAGCGGAAATCAGCTTGAAGACCCTGTTGCAATGAGCAAGGATACTATTTTTGACGTTGCTTCTCTTAGTAAAATATTCACGACTATTGCAGCAATGAAATTACATGAACAAGGGCATTTTAACCTGGATGATCCTGTAGCGGATTACATTCCCGAGTTTGCTCAGAATGGTAAGGAAAACGTTACAATCCGTCAGCTAATGACACACACATCAGGATTTAAGCCGTGGGTTCCCCTTTATAGCATTGGCGAAAATAAACAGGATCGCCTGCAATATGTTTTCGAATACCCATTGGACAATCAACCTGGAACGACATATACGTATAGTGATTTAAACATGATTACGTTGGCCGTTATTGTTGAACGGATATCTGGGAAGGGTTTGGATCAATTTGTAAAAGAAAACATCACGGAACCCCTCAATATGACTGACACCATGTATAATCCACCTGAAAAATTAAAGGATCAAATTGCGGCCACTGAATACCAGCCGTGGACAGATAGGGGTCTTGTCTGGGGCGAGGTACACGATGAAAACGCATGGTCACTTGGCGGAGTTGCAGGACATGCCGGAGTATTTTCAACAGCAAATGATTTAGCAAAGTTAGGCCATATGATGATCAATGAAGGACGTTATGGAGGTAAACAAATTCTTCAGCCTGAAACCGTCGAACTGCTTGTCGAAAATCAAATCCCACAATTTCCAGGAGATGAACATGGTTTAGGATTTGAACTTGCACAAGGCTGGTACATGGATGCCTTATCTGAATCATCAACTATTGGACATACTGGATATACAGGAACGTCATTTGTCGTAAATCAGAACAACGATACGATTGCTATTTTGTTAACAAACCGTGTACATCCAACACGTGAAACAGTATCTACTAACCCAGCCAGACGTCAATTTGCCCGTAAAGTTGCGGATGCAATTCCTGTTACAACACCAAGCAAAAAAGATACATGGTTTTCTGGTTATGGTGACAAAGCTGACCATACACTAACCGCTGAAGTGGATGTGGAAAATGACACGTCACTTTCATTTGATACTTGGTACAGAATCGAACAAGGTTATGACTTTGGAGTTGTGGGAATCTCAGAAGATGGCCAAAACTGGACAAGTATAGGGGAACCCTTCACTGGCAGTAGTATCAATTGGCAGTCTCAAGAGGTCGAAATTCCGGCTGGAACAAAATTCATCCGCTTTAACTATCAGACAGATAACAACACCAATGGCAGAGGATGGTATATCTCCAATCTTCAGCTGAATAATGGTCAATCAGCAGATTTTACAAGTCAAGAATGGGTAAAACGAGATTACTAATAGGAGGAAAATGATGAAAGCAAAATTCAAACTACCCTTTATTATCTTAACAATAATTATGCTGACCGTTAGTCCTTTAACTATTACAAATAACACGGTAACAGCAGCAGAAGATGAATCGGTTAACGACCTTATTCTTTTTCAAAACATACCACAAGCAACAGCGCAAATCGCTAACAATCAGGTAGACTTAAGTGCGTTACACATTTACAGTGATGGTCACTTTAAGTCTACAACAGAAAATCTGACATGGGAATCAACTAATGAAAATGTCGCTACTGTTAATGAAGATGGCAAGATTACATTTACTGAACAGCCAGGACGATCATTTATTACAGTTACAGACGGCACTTATGAAGATAGAATTGCTGTAGACTACAGGCCAGACAACACAGCAAACAAAGGAAAACCCTCATTTTCAGGAAAAGTTGTAAAGCAGGAAAGTGATCGCTACAACGTCATAGAGCATGCAATTGAAGGCATGTCATTGAAAGAAAAAATCGGTCAAATGCTTATGCCGGACTTTCGGAATTGGGATGGCGAAAATGTTACCAAAATGCTTCCTGAAATAAAGCAAACAGTTAAAGAATATGACCTTGGTGGCGTTATTTTATTCAGAGAGAACGTTGTAACAACTGAACAAACAGCTAAATTGGTAGCAGCATATCAGGAAGCATCTGAAAAATATGGTCTGTTAATGACAATTGACCAAGAGGGCGGTATTGTTACACGCCTGCAATCAGGTACAGACTTCCCTGGTAACATGGCGCTTGGTGCAACTCGCTCAACCGATCTTTCACGGGATGTTGGAAAGGCGATTGGTGAAGAACTTAACGCACTTGGCATCAATATGAACCTGGCACCAGTTATGGATGTTAATAATAACCCGGACAATCCGGTTATCGGTGTACGGTCCTTTAGTGGATCACCGGAGCTTGTTGCCGATATGGGAATCGCTTATACAAAAGGGTTACAAAGCACCGGCGTAGCAGCAACTGCAAAACACTTCCCTGGTCACGGGGATACTGCAGTAGATTCACATCTTGGACTGCCAGAAGTTCCTTATGATAAAGAACGCTTAATGGAAGTGGAACTTTTCCCATTCCAAAAAGCAATGGAAGCAAACATTGATGCGATTATGACCGCGCATGTTACTTTTCCAAAAATAGATGACACGAAAGTTATTTCCAAAAAAGACGGAACTGAGATTTCTTTACCGGCAACACTTTCACATAAAGTGTTAACTGGATTAATGCGTGAAGAAATGGGTTATGATGGCCTGATTATTACCGACGCATTAAATATGAATGCCATTACAGAACATTTTGGTTCAGTCGATGCAGTGATTCGTGCCGTTAAAGCAGGAACAGACATCGTTCTTATGCCTGTAGGACTTGAAAAAGTTGCTGATGGTCTTCTAAACGCAGTGGAAACTGGTGAGATTTCAGAGGAACGAATTGAAGCATCAGTTGAACGGATTCTAACCTTAAAAGTAAAAAGGAAAATCATTAAATCAGAATCGCCAACACCAGTAGATGAAATTGTCGAAAATGCTGAAGACGTTGTTGGAGCAAAACAACATAAGCAAGTAGAAACAGAAGTAGCAAATAAATCTATTACTTTACTTAAAAATGACAACGCACTTCCACTGGATCTGTCTAATGATGAAAAAGTAGTTGTCGTAGGTAATTCATTTGTTGACAGTTTATATAATGCCGTCAGCAAGCACCATCCAAATACAGAAGTTATCCAGGCGTCAGGACCATTAAGCGATGAACAGCTGGCCCAGGTACAAAACGCGAGCGCAGTAATTGCTGGAACGTATACGTACAACGTAAGTGGCCGATCTGAAGACAGCGCACAAATGCAAATGGTTAATCAACTAATTGAAGAATCTTCTTCCCCTGTTATTGGAGTAGGAATTCGCAATCCATATGACATCATGGCCTATCCGGAAATTGATGGTTATCTGGCACAATATGGATTCAGAGATGCAAGCTTTGAAGCAACAGCCGCATCACTATTTGGCGAGAATAATCCAACTGGTCTTTTACCAGTAACGATTCCTGGTGAAAATGGCCAAGCATTATATGAATTTGGACACGGATTATCCTATTAAATCAGAAAAAGGAGCGTATAAATTATGAAAAAGTATCTAATAACCATAGCAGCCCTTCTTTTAGTACTCGGTTCCTTAACCGCAGTCTATGCAACTAATGGAGATAACAACGGAAAAGCTAAGGGAAAAGATAAAAAATTCGAACTAGGCGTAGATGTTTTACTCGATGAACAAAAGGAATTAATCGAAGGCAAGCGAGTAGGATTAATTACCAACCCTACTGGAGTCGACAAGGATTTAAACAGCGTCGTTGATGTCTTACACAACGATCCAGATGTTAATCTAACAAAACTTTACGGACCAGAGCACGGTGTACGCGGTAGTGCACAAGCTGGCGAATACGTTGATTACTATATTGATGAAACAACCGGACTACCAGTTTACAGTTTATATGGTGAAACAAGAAAACCAACACCTGAAATGCTTGAAAATATTGATGTACTCGTATTTGATATTCAGGATGTAGGAACAAGATTTTACACGTATATCTACACAATGGCCTATGCAATGGAAGCAGCACAGGAAAATGATATTCCATTTGTTGTCCTAGATCGCCCGAACCCACAAGGTGGCACAAAAGTACAAGGACCAGTGCTTGATCCAGCATATTCTTCATTTGTAGGTAAGTATCCGATTCCACTTCGCCACGGCATGACTGTCGGTGAACTTGCAAAGTTATTCAACAATGAATACGGTATAGGTGCTGACTTGACTGTTGTTGAAATGAATGGCTGGAAACGTAATATGAATTATGACGAAACACCACTAGAATTTGTTATGCCATCACCAAATATGCCAACAACTGATACGGCAACGGTTTACCCTGGTGCAGCATTAATTGAAGGAACGAACGCATCAGAAGGTCGTGGAACAACAAAACCATTCGAATTGCTTGGTGCACCATATGTGAACAGTACTGAATTTGCAGCAGCATTAAATGAACTGCATTTACCAGGAGTTGATTTCAGGGCTGCATCGTTCACGCCTGCATTTTCCAAGCACAGTGGCACATTAAGTCACGGTGTACAGATTCACGTTACACACAAACAGTCATTTCACCCAGTTAAAACTGGTCTTCATATCGTAAAAACGTTACACGATATGTATCCGGAGGACTTTGCATTCCGTGCTGAGAATAGTGCTGGTATTTCATTCTTCGATTATCTAGTCGGAAATGGCTGGATTCGTGAAGCAATTAAAGAAGGAAAATCAGTAGAATATATGCAAGAAAAATGGAAAGATGAATTAAATGAGTTTAAAAATATCCGAGAAGGGTATTTACTATATTAAGAGTTGATAGTTACCCCCAATAACTATAAAGGGTGTCCCAATTAAATCCGGGACACCCACTTTTTTTATCCTTTTAGATGTATGTCATGGAATCTTATTTAAGAATGATATTACCAAGGGATGGTTTAGTAGAATTAATCGATATAAAAAATCTACATATGAAATGGAAAAAGCTTTCATCTTTACTATACACCGGTGAAGAATTTCCTAGTTTTCATTTTCTATTTTATAAAGCTACGGCACAGATTAAGGTTAACAAACTCGTAGTATTAAATGCAGCTTTCTGACCACGCAGTTTGAATATACTCGTATTCCGTGGGCTCACCACGAACCTCCGACGCATAGGACGTGCTAGTGCAGACGTTTCCATAGGAGTCTCGTATACTCCAACTTCTGGTTAAAATGGTTTAAAGTCTTTTTTGTCCATCACAATACACACTTGTGAATTTTCAGGATAAAAGGAGCCCAACCTAGCGCAGGAAATACACGGAGACTCCTGCGGGAAAAGCAACAGCTGAAAATCCCGCAGGAAGCGATTTTTGCTTCTGAGGAAGCTGAAGCGTTGCCCGCGGAAAGCGTAGTGTATTTCCGCAGCGGTAATGAAAATTTTTAAAAACAACCTCAAAAAAAGCGGTAACCGCAAAATAGTGGCTACCGCTTAAAATTCATCCTTTTATAGCACCTTCTGTCATACCTTTCGCAATCCGCTGCTGGAAGATTGCATAAAGAATAATAACTGGGAGAATTGCAATCACCAGACTTGCAAATAAGGTACCCCATGCATTCGTATACTGCGCTTCACTACTAATAAAATCAATCGCTAATGCTAGTGTATAGTTCCCTTCCGATTGAAGAAATATTAGCGCCATGAAGTACTCATTCCAAAATTGGATTGCATTCATAATTGTAACCGTAATTATGCCAGACATGGATAACGGCGTGATTATTTTCCATAAAACACCGTATGGAGACATTCCATCCATGGCAGCAGACTCTTCTAACGACTTTGGAATCGTACTGATAAAGCTTGTCAGTACGAAAATCGAAAATGGAAGCTGACTTATCGCATATACAATAGCAAGTCCAAAAATGTTATCCAATAAATTAAACTGATCTAACAAGAAAAATAGAGGGATCCAGCCGAGTACCATTGGAATCATCATGGCTGATATATAAAGTGTGAACAAAAAGTTACTGCCTTTAAACTTAATCCTCTCAAGTGCATATGCAGTTGGAATCGCCAGCAATAACGTGAGCGAAGCACCCACTACAGTTACGATTAAACTGTTAAAAACACTAGTATCTATATTATATTCTGACCAAGCTGTTACGAAGTTCTGAAAATTCCATGTCTCTGGAAACCCCCATGGATTGGCATAAATCTCTGCATTTGATTTAAATGAACCTATGAACATCCAAATTATTGGATAAAGTACGGCAATTGACCATAATATTAGCGGGATTCTAATTCCCGTTCTTGAAATAAATTGACCTACACTACGCTTCACCAGGTTATCCCCCTTTCAAGGCAGTTAAGAAAGTATAAATCCTTTCTCTCTGCATAAGTGCAACTAAGGCTTATCTATATTAAAGCTTGGCGTAAGCCTAGTATTCTAGTATTCTAGTATTCTACTTTCTCTCTTCGCATAAAGAACTGCAAGATTAATACAGTTATAAGTGAAAGAACTAAAATCATTACCCCAATTGTTGCTCCATATCCGAAATTATATTGTTTAAAGGCTTGCTGATAGAGGTATGACCCCATAACATGTGTCGCGTTATTTGGTCCGCCTCCGGTCATGATTTGCACTATAATAAAGGAGCCATTTAATGTTGTGATAACAATATATAAGATGGAAATTTTAATTTGTGGCCATACAAGTGGTAAGGTCACCTTCCAGAATTGCTGCCATTCATTAGCGCCATCAATTTCGGCCGCTTCATAAAAGCTTTTTGAAATATTAGCAATACCGCCCATCAGTAAGAGCATGAATAATCCTATACCAGCCCAAATTGACGGCAGCACCAGACTCGGCAATGCCCAATCTTCACTTCCAAGCCATGGCTTAGCCCAACTCTCCAATCCAATAAATTCAAGTCCTGAGTTAACAAGGCCGAGACTTGGATTGTAAATGAACGTCCATAAAATACCAATTACCACGACAGACATTATATTCGGGAAGAAAAAGATGATACGGTAAAATGGTGCTTCTTTTATCTTTAATTGCGTTAAAGCTACAGCGATAAACAGAGCCATAATCATAATACCGACAACCTTTGTGACAACAAGGAAATAATCATGCCAGATTGTAGCGGGGATTATCTCATCTTTAAATAACTGTACATAGTTATCAAACCCAATAAACTCTTTTGACTGTGACGAACCCGACCATTCAAAGAAAGAATAGTATAGTCCGCTAAACAAAGGATATAGGGTGAAAATACTGAACATTATAAAAGTAGGAATAAGGCAAAAGGCAAGAAATAGGTATTTTTGTTTTTTAGACTGTACCATCCAATCACTCTTTCTGGAAAAATAAATATATGGAATGTAAAGCGCAAGCAGCCTGCTTTACATTCCATACCGTTACTATAAATGTTGCTTATTGATTGTTACGATATTCAGCGGCCGCTTCCTCAGCTTTTTGAGTAAATTCTTCAGCTGAAATATTTCCAAGCATTAAGGAAACTAAAGCATCACTAATTGGTGTTTCCAAATCTGAACTCATTGGATGTGGCTTATGATAGATTTGCACTTGTTCAGGGTCGTTAATCATTTTATTAGCATCAATTAAGTAGCCTGGAACCTTATCGTTAGAAGCTAAATCTACACCCTTAAGGTTCATAATTGCACCAGTATGCTCAGAGAATGATTTTGCATATTTTTTTGTAAAGACAAACTCGACAAAAGCTTTAGCAGCTTCAGGGTTCTCAGCCTCTTCAGCGATTGCTAATGGACGTAGATCCGGAACAATTGCCATTGGTTCACCAGATTCCTGCATTGGTGATGGAATAAATCCATATTCAAAGTCTTCTGGTGTATCTTTAGACATTTCATTAGGAAGCCAGAAGCCTACTGGAATAAACGCGTTTTTATGAAGCAGGAAGTTCATTTGTGACTGTGTATGGTTTAAGGCACCAAACCCAGGATCAATGTATCCTTCTTCTGCCATTTTTTCTACCTTTTTCATTACTTTTAATACTGGTTCACTAGTCCAAGCACCTTCAGCTCCAGTGATAACATCGTTTAATAATTCATCTCCCCCAGCTGCACCAAATGCTGGATATAACATACCTCTTAAGAAGTAATATGGATACTGTCCTGTTGTTACAAATGGAGCAATGTCAGCAGAATCCTTGATATTTCCCATGGTGCTCATGAAGCTATCAAAGTCTTTTGGTACTTCCCAGCCTTTTTCTTCAAACCAGGCTTTATCGTACCATGTGCCCCATGTGTCAAATACTAATGGCAAGCTGTAAATATCACCATCATACTTAGCAGGTTCTACAATAAAGCTATCAAGAAGTGGTGTGCCATCTTCCAGTTCAATGTCTTGAATCCAATCTGACAGGTTCATTAACTGTCCATCTTCGACCATTTGTGTTTCACTTGAACCTGCACCATCAATGTATACAACATCGGGTGGATCGTTTGAAACCCAACGTGATCTCATTTCTTCATTAATATTAGGACCAGCATGTTCAACAACTTCAACGTCAGGATATTTCTCTTTGAAATCACCGATTACTTCTTTCCACCAAGAATCACCATAACCACCGACAAAGTACTGAATTTCCATGGTTCCATTGACTTTTCCGTCGTTTTTAACATCTTCATCTGTGCTTCCATCAGTTGATGAATCTCCACCATCATCTGAACAGCCTACTGCCAAAAGCAGCATAACAATGGCTATCCATACGAAAGGACTTTTAAATAACTTCTTCAACCTAATTTCCCCCTTTGTATTATTAAATATATGAAACCATCAATAGTCTATATAACTATTAATGTTGTTTCAGGCATTGTGCTGTACAGCATAATCAATTGCATCCCGAACATAGCCATTACTATACTCGATTGCATCCATCGCTTTCTGGTATGTAACACCTCCTTCAATCATTACAATTGCAGGTTTAACCTCATTTTTAGTTAGTTTAAGTGTTTTTTCAGCTTCCTCATAAGAAACATCTGTAATTTCAATAATCGTACGCTTTGCTCGTTCCATTAGTTTATAGTTGCTTGCATGAACATCAACCATCAGATTCTCATGTACCTTACCAAGTTTGACCATCGTGGTTGTGCTAATCATGTTGAGCACCATTTTATGGGCGGTTGCTGCCTTCATTCGTGTTGATCCGGTTAGAACCTCCGGGCCAACCACTACTTCGATATCACATTCAGCAAATTGGCTTATCAGTGAACTTTCATTACATGATAACGAAACCGTGTAAGCACCAATTTCTCGTGCATATTTTAGTGCACCTATAGGGTATGGTGTTCGGCCACTGGCAGTAATCCCTATCACAACGTCCTTATCAGTAAGGTTTTTCGCTTTAACATCAGCTGCGCCTTGCGCTTCATCATCTTCAGATCCTTCTACTGCACTGAAAAATGCACCATTTCCACCTGCCATAACTGTTTGCACCATCTCTGGTGGTGTCATGAAAGTCGGAGGACATTCAGACGCATCAATAACACCAAGTCGTCCACTCGTACCAGCACCTACATATAACAATCTTCCACCATCTGCCAGCGCTTTATAAATATGTTCAATCGCAATATCAACTTTAGGTAAAACGGCCTCAACTGCCATTGCCACTTTCCGATCTTCATTATTAATCGTTTTTAAAATTTCCATGGTTGACATTTGATCCATATGCATACTTTTTTCATTTCGCATTTCAGTTGTTAATTTTGATAATTCCATTGTCATGCAATTCTCCTAACATTCACGTTGTAAGTACTATATTAGTAGTTAAAAAAACCTATTATATAAAAGCGCTTTCAGTTGTTTGATATAATTATAGTCTCAGTGAATTATTTTGTCAATAAAACGACAAAATTAAGTAATAAAATTTCAGTACGTATAATCATATTCTATATTATGCTGAACATAACATGAAAATAAGCTATATTTTAGAAAACTTGGTTTATCTCCAAGCCACTTATGCAGTGCGTATGGATTTATACTTTCTGAACTTCAAAATAAATTCATTTCTTTTCCTTTGAATCATCTTCCCGTAAAAAGGAAACTGCTTCTCTTGTTTCATCTAAATGCTGAATTGTTTCCTCATAATCCTCAGAAGCCAAACACATTAACAATATATCAATCAAATGCAATTGGGCAATTCTGGAAGATGTAGCGCCACTTCTGAATGTCGCCTCTTTAGCTGCCGAAGTATGCAATATAATATCTGAGAATTTTGATACGAGTGAGTTGCCATACTTTGTTATACTAATCGTCGTCGAACTCTTTTGTTGAGCAAGATCCAGTAATTTCCCTACCTCTTTTGTACTTCCCGAAAATGAAATGCCGACTACCACATCTTCTGGGCCCTTATTAGCAATTGCAGTAGCAGCCATATGTACATCGGAGAAGGATTGGGCATTTTTATTAATTCGAATAAACTTCTGTTCCGCGTCTTTAGCAGCTATGAAAGAAGCACCGAAACCAATAAATACAATGGACTTTGCCTTTGATAAAGCTGTTACAGCTTTCTTCAGATTTTCCTCACTCATAATATCTACTGTTTCTTTCAGTGTCTGGATTGTATTTGATGTCATCTTATCAATAATATCTTTAAAGTCTTCATTTTGTTCGATATCCCTGTATCCTTTAACTGAACCTGCCTGCAAATCACCTGCTACACGGATTTTCAACTCTTGAAACCCATTAAATCCTAAAGATTTACATAAACGGATGACAGCTGCACTGCTTGTGTGACTTTTTTCCCCAAGCATTAAAGCCGTTAAGAGAATAGATTCCTCAGGATTGTTCAAAATATAAGCTGCTATTTTTTTCTCTGAGGGCGGTAAACTATTGACCATCTCTTTCAATATGACAAGTCCACCTTTTACATGCGACACGTCCATCACCTTCTTTTTAAATTAAAGTGTTGAAATAATATTTTGATATACGCTTGAAGCGGGTTTTATGTTTTGTAATAAGTAAGCCCCGATTATTGATCCGCCAACAGGAGACATTACTGGAATTGTAATCTTTACATTCTTATAGTCCTGCAAGTCAGTTTCAAGCAGTCGCGGCAATACTTCTTCATCACTAAAAACACCGCCACATAACACTACTTTTACTTCCTCATCTGGTTTGAATAGTTTCCCATATAATGTTCGTATGCTTATGCTCAAATCACTCATCGTATTAGCGATTATCTCCTTGGCTACTAAATCATTCTGTTTATATGCCTCAAACACGAGTTTGGATACAGGAGAAATTTCACTTTTTGGTGTTGGCGAAGCATAAATTCTCTGTATGAGATCATACGGGTGTGTCACAGCAAAACTTGTACAAATCATTTCAAGCAAGTTGGTTTTTTTACCACGCCCATCACTGGCTTTTAATGCTGCTATAATTCCCTGTCGGCCAATGTCATAACCACTACCTTCATCACCAAACAAATAACCCCAACCACCTACTCGGTCACGTTCCGATTGGTGATTCATTCCATAGGTTATTGATCCGGTACCTGAAATTTGGACAATCCCTGGTTCACCATATGTCCCAGAGTATAAAGCATTAACTGTATCTGCTTCAACACAAACCGGAACGCCAATGGGAACCATTTGTTCAAGAATACCTTCTAAATCAGCTTTTGCAGCAGCATTACCGACACCAGATATGCCAGCAAATAAACCGGAAATATGTTCAAATGCTTCAGGAAACTGTGCTTTTAGGTCTTTGAACATCATTTCCAGAGTTTGTATTAAATTTTCACGGGACATAACATTTGGATTAGTAGGACCCGCTGTTGTTTCAGCAACTATTATTCCATCCATGTCTGCGATAACGGCTTTGGTTTTCGTTCCACCCCCGTCAATTCCTGCTACATATTCCATCCAATTTCACCCTTAACTGAAATTTTATTTATTTTTATCTTATAGAACTTGAAATATTATGACAAGCATTTATAAAAATAAAGTTTCAGTAAAAAAACCAAGCCTCTCAGCCTGGTTTCTTATTATTACAGTGACTTATCCCTCTATCGTCTCACAAAACGTCTCAGCAAATTGCTGACACCTGACTACATCCTGTTTATCAGGTTCAAGGTCAACTATTAAGCGCTCCGCAACTAATTTTGCTTGCTTCTCTTTAAATCTTTCCCCCATCATTTCAGATGCTCCACCATACGAATCGTAAAAGGAATCCCCGGATCCAAAGACACCGACTATTTTCCCGGTAATGTCCACGTCATCGAGTTCTTCATAGAAATCCTCAGCTTCATATGGCAGCTCGCCATCGTCCCAGGAATACGTTCCAACCAGTACTCCATCATATTCCAGAAGTTCTTCAACATCTATTGGATCAAGATCGAAAGTTTTTGTGACGACTTCATGCCCTCTATTTTCGACTACTTCCGTAATAATCTCTGCCATTAATTCCGTATTACCAGTCATACTTGCATATAACATAAGTACCTTACCCATAAAATCTCCTCCGATACCCCGAAGTATTCCACTTTATTTTAATGGTTAGCAAGTACGGATTTCAATTAAATTATGAGGGTTCAACGAAATTTTTTAGGATTTGTGACGGAATTGTGATCAAAATAGTTGAACTTCAGGAGATAGTTCAACTTTCTATTTTATATGCTGTTTTCAATTCCTTTAATAACTTCCTGTATATTTGGTAAAACCTCAGTTACTTCCACATTTACATGCAGTTCTTTTACCAGTGGTTCCATAATCGATGCTGTTTTCTTGTCCATCATTATCTTCTCTGGAATTCCCTCTGTCAGCTGCAGCATCTTAATCAGTTGGTTCTGCAGAAGTCCAATATCCGTACTGTCATATAATAGGTCTTGAAAAAATGCTATGCCTTGCGCATGATCAGCTGCCACAACCAGAGCAGGAAATGCAGTCTTCCACCATCGTCCTCCTGTACAGGCATATCAAGATGTGTTACGGCAAACTCTATCGTTGCCGGAATTTGATTTGTAAGATTTTTGGCACGTTTTAAATCAAGCTCAGATATCTCAAGCTTTACCTTTTTAGGGTTATTGTAAGCTTCTAGTGATATAATTTCATTTCCATCTGGTTCAGGCGTTTTTACCAGTACTTTTCTCTCGTAATAAAAATCAGGTAGCTCAAGACCGCCTTTCACCTCTTCACAGAGTTCAACTGCTTGTCCAAGTGCTTCCAGCATAGTCCAGCCCTCGTCGTCGTCCATGAACCATGGGTAGTATCCAGGCTTAAAACTCCGGAATTCCGGCCATGATTTTTTTCCCCGAAAAGGCACGTTATACATTTTAACAAGGTCATAATCTTCTTTTTCCAAATCCAAACGATCTTCAAAGCTGACGAGTAAACTGCACTGATTTAAGATAAAATCGAAATCAGGCATATCGCTCTCAAGGGTATTCATCAAAGTAGAATATCCCTGTTCACCGGGATATACTGCCAAGCCAAACACTTCTCCTGCACTACCTAATACAGAACAAAACAGCCGTTCACCTGACCTTGAATCAACCACTGCAAAAATTTGGTTATCATCCATAAATTCCCATGGTTTAAGCTTGTTGAACTCCTTAGCTTTGAGCAACACGTCCTCCCAAGGGTCATTTTGTAATTCTGGACTAAAAATGTCATCCAAATCATCAAAATCATTTACGTTTCCGTCGATATACAACAAATCCTGATTAATTGCATCAATCATTTTTTGGGAATTGTTATTTATTAACTTTACTTCCTCCATGATAACCTCTGCACGACTATCCTCTTCTGGGGCATTATTTTTCGCTCCTATGCAACGTGGATATACACCAGTCTGTTCCGAAGATATTTTTTTCATTAGAACAACATCATGATCCCAGTTATCGCCAAAATCATAAAGATAAACTACTTGATCGTTCACTTCTTTAAACCAGTCTGCCAACAGCGCATCAGCCTCATTATATGTATCAAGTGGGGATGGAAATTCATCATCCGCTTTTTGAGGTCCAATTTCAACCTTACTAATTTGGTTTCCATTTGACTTTCTCACAAAAAAACTGTGCAGATGCATATTGTGCCAATTAAATGCTTGTTGTATCACCTTATGAAGGTCACGAAAAGTTGAGCTACTATCCATTTGAATAGTTCGCCAAACAGGTACACCAACATCGTCTAGTGTTATTTTAAATTCGTAAATCATTATGCCACCTCACTTTATGTTTAGTGTAGCACATTGTATGCTGTTGCTCTAATACTACAAGCTTTCCTTCATTCTAATTAATGTTCGCGAATGCTTAACGGGTTTGTCTATATGAAATATATTGTTTTAGGGGTCATTCACCGCATGTCACTTTTAGCTTTTGGTTATACGAGATTTATGTAGTTTGTATTATTTTTTTCAAAAATAATACTTTGTGTAACAACATTCGATTTTCAGGACAAAAAAGTGGCAACATAGAATCGACAATTCTGTGGAAATTTAATAATACCGGGTTAATCACTGGTATGGCTGGGTTTCATGTGCCCTAGCTGCCTAATCTTAGAAAACTACGGCTATGGTAAGGCTTGTTGCGCAGCGGCGTAGGAGTAAGGAGGCTCATCAGTCGATACGTGCGCGCAGTGTATTTCCGGAGCGGATAATAACAGGGTTATGGTATGCTTGTAAATTAGATTGGCAGGATTATGCAATAGAAGAATGAAGTATTTCCACTCTAAATGATGCCGCCAAATAATCGAAGTGAATCCTCGTTCCGCTAAATAGCAGAAAAGGTGCTCTTGGAAGGGTGAGACGGATCCTCATTCCGCTAATTGAAGAAAATCAGCCAAATCTGAGGCAGAAATGACAAATAGCGGAATGACGATCCGAACCCAAGCTTAAAACGAGTGTTTTTAAAAGAATAACGGAATGAGGATCCGCCCAACAATCGAAGCAGATCCTCATTCCGTTAAAGAATAGGTTCTTCAACAATAAGTGAAATTATTTAATGATTTCACCTATTGTAATTAGCATTTTCTCTTTCAATACGGGAATCGTTTCCTTACAAGCCACCCTTTTTGCTAACAGAATTTCGAAATACAATTTCATGAGGAACGGTAATCCGCTTAGCGGGTTCTGCTTTATCAATTGTCTTTTCAATCAGTGCTTTGGCAGATTCTGCTCCTAACTCGTGTATATGAATATCAACGGTTGTCAGGGAAGGTCGAATGATCTCCGATAGATAAACGTTGTTAAAACTGACTAGTGAAATATCGTGTGGTACAGAAACTCCCGCTTCCTCCAGTCCACTCAGCACCCCTAGACTCATTAAGTCATCACTGATCACCAATCCGGTAGGACGAACTTTCAGTGACAGCAGCTTTTCAACCGCCTCACGCCCACCTGACTTTAAGAATTCGGTGTGGATTTTATATTGCTCGCTAGCTTTCAGTCCCGCTTCTTTTATAGCAGATTGATAGCCTGCTTCACGATCCATCGTCACGAATAATTCTTTGGACCCGCCAATGAATGCAATTCTTTCATGGCCCATTTCAATCAAGTGATTCGTAATTTCCTTACCAGCTGTGAAATTATCGTTATCAATATGTGTAACTTCATCGATATCCTCATAAGGCTTACCAACAATTACATAGGGAAAGTTCTTGTCATGTAAAAAGTTCATCACTCGGTCGTTTAGGCGGGAATATAATAGAATAATACCGTCAACGTAGCTTCCATATACCATACGCTGCACTTCGTCAAAAATTTCCTCTTCAGTAATGCCACTCGACAATGTCATCGAATATTCCATACCATGTGTTACTGAACCGATTCCACGTAATATCTCAGGAAAAAAGGGATTTTGCAGTGCTTTATCAGCAGATGATGGTAATACCACACCTATTGCTTTAGTTGACTTAACGGCTAAGTTTCTGGCACTCACATTAGGATGGTACCCTAATTCCTTCATCGCCTTCCGTACTTTTTCCTTTGTCATAATACTTATTCTTGGGTTATTTGCAATTACACGAGACACAGTAGAGGGCGCTACACCTGTTGCTTTTGCTACATCTTTAATTGTTACCATAAAATTCACCCTCTACTTTTCTAATTTACTAATGATACTGGTGCAGTTTCACTATTGTTAAGTATAACATCCTGGTTTTCACATAACCCATGTACATTTACATAAATTTTACCATAAGCTGGTTTAAAATGACCACTATGGTCTGAAACAGTGACTTTAACAGCATTGCTTGTTGATGTCACTTCAATAGTTAGTTTCATAAATGACCCGTTTTCAAAGTCATACGTCTCTCCATCATCATCATAGTACGTAAAATAGTACGTTTCACCGTTTGCCCCAGCATAGACATCCATATTAACATGATGCGGACTTTTATCAGGATTTGCTTTCCACTCACCTTGCATGATAGCAGTACCTTGTTTGATAAAAATAGGCATCCTATCTAATTCTGCATGAATTAAATGTGCTCTTTCCCCTTCATATTGAAAACCAGTATCATAATCAATCCACTGACCTGCAGGCAAATACACTGCACGCTCTGTCACGGATGGTGCCAATATCGGCGCAACCACCACATTATCTCCAATCATAAATTGATCATTTATATTATACGTTTTCTGATCTTCTGGATACTCCATGAACAATGGACGCATAACGGGAAGGCCAGTTTCACTTGCTTGGTAAAATATTGAATATAACTGCGGCATCCATTTGTAGCGCATCTGAATGTATTTCTTCATTATCGCTTCATTTTTTTCGCCAAATTGCCATGGTTCCTGATACACGGTGCCCATTGCTGAATGATTGCGGAAATATGGAGTGAAAGCACCTACTTGTGTCCAGCGAACCAATAATTCCGCACTCGTATCATGGGCAAAACCACCTACATCTGGACCAGCAAATGCCACGCCAGATACTCCAAGGTTCATCACCATTGGTAAGGACATTTGTAAATGTTCCCAGAAACTTCGGTTGTCACCTGTCCAGACAGATGCGTATCGCTGCACGCCTGCAAACCCTGCACGAGTAAGTAAGAAAGGCCGCTTTCCATTTAGTTGCTTTTTCATACCTTCGTACGTTGCCTTGCTCATTAATAAACCATAAACATTATGCAGTTCCCGATGAGTTGCAGGTGTCCCATCATTACGATGCATTACATCGACATCCATTGTTTTCGTCTCATTAAAAACAGCTGGTTCGTTCATGTCATTCCAGATACCTTCAATCCCAATAGACGTATAAAATTCATGTTTATCAGCCCACCAGTTACGAACTCTTTCATCAGTTAAATCTGGAAATGCACTTTCACCTGGCCAAACATCCCCAATATAAACATCACCTTCAATGTATTTGCAAAATTGATCCTGATTAATTCCTTCCTGATAGATCGTGTATTCTGCATCTTTTTTTACACCAGGGTCAACTATTGGTACAATTCGAATCCCCATTTCGCGCAAGTCAGCAATAAGCTTCGCAGGTTCAGGAAATTTCTCTTTATCAAACGTAAACACACGGTATTCATTCATGTAATGAATATCGAGATGAATAACATCAATTGGAATATCCTTCTCTACAAAATTCTTGGCAAGCTCTCTAACTTCCTCTTCTGATTTATAACTGTAGCGTGACTGATGATATCCGAGCGCCCACCTTGGCGGCAATGGCATTTTACCCGTAAGATGAGTATATTGCTGCAATACCGACTTTGGTTCGGGGCCAGCTAGAACAAAATAATCAAGCTGCCCGCCTTCTGCTTTGAATGAATAACCATTATGATCAGCTTTCATATTAAAAGTTGTTCGGAATGTATTATCAAAGAACAGCCCATGTGCACGACCATTACGCAGTGCCATGAAATAGGGGATAGATTCATACAATGGGTCGGTTTCAGGATTATGTGGCGCATACACATCTGTGTTCCACATTTCATACGTTTCGCCACGTTTATCGAGATGTCCGGATTTTTCACCGAATCCATAAAAATGGTCATCTTCACTCATTTCTTTGAATGCGATAACCTCACCATTTTCCCGATAGGCCATGCCCCGCTCACCTTCTTCAAGAAAAGCGTTGCCTTCATGATCCAATATCGACATTCGAAATGGAAATTTTCGGATAATAATTTTTAGTTTATCTGTTTTTAATATAACCTGCTCGTCTGAATTATTGTCTATAACGTCCACGTTTTCCGGACTGACTATAACTGCGTATGAACCGTCCAATTTTGGTTCATTTATTTGATTCATCACAACTCTAATAATCGTATTTGTGAAAAATTGTATCGCAACCTGACCATTTTCACATTGAAAAAAATAACCGGTATCCAATCGTTCATAGGATTTCATACTGCCGATATCACGATATAGTACTGCTTTGGATTGCTGCTCATTTCCTGGATGTATTGCAAAGCTAGTATCTTCAAGCATCCCTAAGATTACCCCCTACCTGTCAAAATTACTATTTTCTTATCCTTTTGATCCTCCTGCCGTTAACCCGGAAATCAGATAACGCTGCAGGAATAAATATATACCTGCGATCGGTATTGCAACCAAAATGGACCCTGCTGCAAATCGCGTGAAGTTATTAGAGAATTGATCATTAATAAAATTAAACAACCCGACCGCTAATGTATAATTACTCTCACTTGTAAGTACAATTGATGGCAGCAGGAAGTCAAACATCGGCATCATGAAATTAAATAAAGCCACAACCGCAAGAATTGGTTTTGCCAATGGAAGCATAATGCTCCAGAAAACCCGTAAATGGCCAGCACCATCGATACGTGCAGCCTGGTCCAGTTCACGTGGAATTGTGTCAAAGTACCCTTTTACTAACCATGCATTAAATGGTATCTGTCCACCCAAATAAATCAGGATTAACCCAGACAGCGTATCCAATAGGCCAATCATATTCAGGAAAATATATAACGCTACCATTGCCATCATGACCGGAAACATTTGTAATAGTAAAAAGACATATAAGCCATTTTTCCTTCCAACAAATTGATATCGGGAAAAAGCGTAGGCTATAAGAGACGTTAAGATTACACTTCCTGCTGCAACGAATGACGATACAATTAATGAATTCTTGTACCAGATTAAATAATCACTGCTATCGCTGAACAGCCATTTATAATGCTCTAATGAGAAGTTTTCCGGAATAATAGAAGATGAATATAAACTACTTCCTTGGTTAAGTGACATTCCAACTGTCCATATAAGAGGATAAAATATAATAATCGATACAATCGCGATAATAATGTAGATTGCAGATACTTCCAATTTTGATTTCAGCTTTTGATTCATTATATTTCACCCTCTTCCTTAAATGATCTCGTTTTTCTAAACTGATAAAAGGCAAATCCGGATACAAGTAACCCCATAATAATGGATATTACTGCTGCCATTGCGTAATTGTTTGTATCAAATGTCAGTTTATATACCCAGGATATTAAAATATCTGTCCCGCCTGCGTTTTGCCCTCTAACAGGAGGTCCACCTTCATTAAATAGATAGATAATATTAAAGTTATTAAAGTTTTGGGCATATTGCATAATTAGTAATGGCGCAGTCGCAAACATCACGTGCGGAAACGTAATCTCACGGAATTTTTGCCAGCGTGATCCACCATCAACGTCCGCAGCCTCATACCAATCCTTCGAGATACTTTGAAGTACTCCGGTAAATAAAGCAAACACAAACGGAAAGCCGAGCCACGTCTGTATCATGATAATTGCAACCCGGGAATAAAGCGGGTCACTTAGCCATGGCAGACCATCACCACCAATTAGCGGGATGATAATATCTCTGTTAATTGCACCAAACTCATCATTAAACATGGCTGCAAAAATCAGAATGGTCACAAATGCTGGTACTGCCCATGGAAGAATTAAAATGGTACGAATAATTCTTTTAAATTTAACTCTTGGGTCATTGACAAGTACAGCCAAAAATAGTCCAAGGGCAATTTGTAATGTTGTCGCAACAACTGTCCACACAATGGTCCAAGCAAACACGCTAATAAACGTATCCTGCCATATCGGTACAGTAACCAACTCTACAAAGTTATCAAATCCGACCCAATCTACTAGATTTCGTGGCGGTGAATTAAATAGATTGTAATTCGTAAACGCCAGTAATACCGAAAAGATTAGCGGAAAAATAACCACGAAAACCATAAGCAATAACCCTGGTAATGTCATTAAGTATGGAAATGTATTATCATACGCAACTCGTATCGTATCCTTTAGTTTTAGTGGCTTCCATCCATTTTTAATTTTCTTCGCCTGTTTTCGTGCATCATATACATTAAATACATATAACGCCGCAATAATAATAATGGTGATTAATGAAAGAACACCAATTACGAGCAACCGTATCGAATGATCTGTTCCAGCAATGGTTCCCAGTGTACGTAACCCCCAGATACCGTAGTTTAACGATTGGAGGGCTGTCAGCAGAAACGCTATTTCAATAACAATTAACGAAATCCCTTTGATATAGCGACGATTGTACAATTGTCCTAGGCCAGCAAATAAAATCGATAAAATTGTTGCAACCTTTGGACTGTGCTTCTTGCCGGTTTTTTGCTTATTGTCAGGAGAAGACAATTTTGGTACCCCCTTTAGGTCCTGATGAACAAAATAGATGATGGGAAGAGTTAACTCCTCCCATCAACTTGGTATTTACTCCACTCCGCTTGCTTCTATGTTTGTTTTTATTTGCTTGACTGCTTCATCAAGTACAGGCTTTACATCTTCACCTTCCGCAATAAATTGCAATGCATTGTTGAAAGGCTCCCATACCTGCTGCATAGCTGGTGTACTTGGCATAGGCACACCATGTTTGATTTGCTCTGCAAACGCTGCGTAAATTGGATCCTCTATGGATTCAAGTGCTTCTTTACTAGGAACGAGCTCACCTGCTACATCATAATAATGCTGTGAGCTTTCTGGATTGGTCATAAATGCTGCTAAGTCAGCAGCCCATTCTTTGTTTTCTGAGTAATAAGAAACCATCCATGACTTAACACCTACAAATGTTTGAGCCGGCTTCCCATTGATGGAAGGAAACGGTGCAAATGCTAGCTTGTCACCAAGTGCTTCTTTATAACCGACAATACTCCATGGGCCATTAATAACTGCTCCCACTTTACCGTCATTAAATAGTCCATCAATTACATCAGTTGTAGTTGATGGTGGAATTTTACCTTGTCCAAAAAAGGATTGGAATAACTTACCGCCTTCAACTGATCCCTCATTATTTAATCCAATATCCTCTGTATCATATTCACCTGCATCCCCACCGAAAATATAACCACCATAGTTATTGAAAAACGGTATGGCAAAGTACAAGTCGTTAGGCTTCATTAAAAATCCGTACTCATCATTTTCAGGATTTGTTTTATTTTCTAGTAATGCCATTAAATCATCAGCAGTTTTTGGCGCTTCTTGTACGATATCTGTATTATAAAAAATACCATATGTCTCAATTACTGCTGGAAAGCCATATTGATTCGTTTCACCATCATACTTGTAAGTTACTGCATCAACCGCAGCATCACTGTATGAGCTCATAACATCTTCCGGTATTTCAACAGGTTCAGCAAGACCCTGTGCTACAATATTTCCAATTCTGTCATGTGGCTGGAAAAATAAATCCGGACCATTTCCCTCGGGTCCAGCCAGTGCTAATTCTTCCATCTGATCAAGCATAGATTTTACTTCAACGTTAACTGTAATTCCTGTTTCTTCTTCATAGTTTGCTGCAATTTCCTCAACAGCTTCTAGTTGTTTTTCCTCATCGTTCGCCCAAATTGTCAGCGATTCAGGTTTTTCAGCGGTTTCAGTAGAACCACTTTCATCATTACTTTCTTCTGTACCTTCTGAACGCTCTGGTGCACATGCTGCTAATACTAGAAAGACAAACATAAGTACCGCAATTGATAGAAATGAAGATTTTTTCATTAGTAAACTTCCCCCTCTAATTTTTTATGAACCGACCACAATTTGCGAAATCGGTTGCACAAACTCTGACTATTATTCTAAACCCAGATCAAAATTAATGCAACCGTTTTCACTGATTTTATTTTATTTTTTTATTTCTATTGACAATTTTCAAAATCGCAGTATTCTATAATTAAATGAATCTAATTTCGTAAATAAGTATATTCATCATATACCCTAAGCTTGCGAACTAATGTTTTTCGTTCGTGAATTCAACGTACTACTATCGTTGATTGGAACGGAAGGCGGCGACTCCTGCGGGAATAGCATGAGCCTTGAGACCCCGCAGTGCGATAGCACGAGGAGGCTCAAGCCATGCCCGCGGAAAGCGTCCGCCTGCAGTGGAAATCAACAGGCTTAGCACATTTACAAATAGACTGGATTTACTGCTTTATTTTTGACTTATGAAATTGATTCAAATGAATCTATAATTTGAGGGCAATGCTTTGTAAGCTAAAGAACAACAACCCCGTTTTCCACACTTGGAGAGCGGGGTTGTTCTATTTATGAAGGGAGAAAATAATATGATGAAAGAAGCGATTTACCACAGGCCGAAGAATAGTTTTGCATACGCATATGACGAGCGAACATTACACATCCGTTTACGTACGAAGAAACATGATGTAGAAAAAGTAAAACTCATTCATGGTGATCCATATGATTGGGCTAAGGAAGGCTGGCAGTTTCAATATACAGATATGGTCCTGCAGGCATCAGATGAATTATTTGATTATTGGCTTATCAAAATCAATCCTCCTAATCGACGATTACGTTACGGATTCGCACTCTACAACGGCGATGAAAAACTCGTTTATGCTGAAAGAGGCTTCTCAGATGAACCTCCATTAGATGATATTCAGTATTACTTTTGTTTTCCATTTTTGAATGAGATTGATGTATTTAACTCACCAGAATGGGTGAAAGACACTGTTTGGTATCAAATCTTCCCAGAACGATTTGCAAATGGCGACCGTTCACTTGACCCAGAAGGAACACTTGAATGGGACAGCGCTCAACCACAACAGGAAAATTTTTTTGGTGGTGATTTTCAGGGAATAATTGATCATCTGGATTATCTGGTTGACTTAGGTATAAATGGAATCTATTTCACACCTATCTTTAAAGCGCACTCTAATCACAAGTACGATACAACTGACTACTTGGAAATTGATCCGCAGTTTGGAGACAAAGAAAAATTCCGCGAGTTGGTCCGGAAATGTCATGAAAAAGGGATTCGTATTATGCTTGATGCAGTTTTTAACCATAGCGGATACTACTTCCCACCGTTTCAGGATGTTCTGAAAAATGGAGATATGTCACTATATAAAGACTGGTTTCATATTAGAGAGTTTCCTGTTAATACGGAGCCTGAACCTAACTTTGAATCATTTGCATTTACCCCACATATGCCAAAATTAAACACCGAAAACCCGGAAGTCAAAGCATATCTGTTAAAGGTTGCTGCCTACTGGATTGAGGAATTTGATATTGATGGCTGGCGCCTTGATGTTGCGAATGAAGTTGATCATCAGTTTTGGCGGGAGTTCAGGCAAGAAGTGAAGGCAATAAAGCCCGACGCATATATATTAGGAGAGATATGGCATGACTCGATGCCTTGGCTTGAAGGTGATCAGTTTGATGCGGTAATGAATTATCCGTTCACACTCGCAGCTCTTGATTATTTAGCAAAAGACACAAAAAATGCGGATGAGTTTGCCAATCAGGTTTCAAGTGTCCTATGTTCATACCCGGAAAATGTTAATGAAACAGCCTTTAACTTGCTGGGCAGTCATGACACCGAGCGGGTACTTACCTTATGCAACGGGGACAAACAAAAGGTAAGATTGTTATTTTTACTCCAAATGTCTTTTCCGGGATCACCTTGTATTTATTATGGAGATGAAATTGCCATGACTGGCGGAGAAGATCCAGAATGCAGAAAGTGTATGAAATGGGATGAAGACCAGCAGGATTTACATTTAAAAGCCTTTGTCAAAAAATTGATTAAGCTGCGGAAAACCGAGCCAGCGTTTGGCAGTAAAGGAGAGTTTAGCATTGTAGAATCAAGTTCTGAAACAAACCATCTTGTATACACAAAATCGTTCAACAATGAAGTGATCTATTTTGTAATAAACCCTTCCAGTAAGCCTATATCAGTAACAATAAATGGGAAAAAGGCTACTAATCTATGGACCAGCGAGCAGGTTTCAGCAGATGATATTCTACTGCAGCTAGATGTAGAAGCGAATGACTTTTTAATCATGAAAGTATAATGGAGGTGAATGTATGACCCGCCAATGGTGGAAAGAAAGTGTTGTCTATCAGATTTATCCGAGGAGTTTTAACGATAGTAATAATGATGGTATTGGTGATATCAATGGGATTATCCAAAAACTTGATTACTTACAGGAACTTGGAATTGACGTCATCTGGCTCTCCCCTGTTTACGAATCACCAAACGATGACAACGGGTACGACATCAGCGATTACACAAGGATAATGAGCGATTTCGGTACAATGGAAGACTGGGACAGGATGCTTCAGGAAATTCACAAACGTAACATGAAGCTGATTATGGATCTGGTAATTAACCATACATCTGATGAACATCACTGGTTCGTCGAATCACAAAAATCAACAGACAGCACCTACCGTGATTATTACATCTGGCGTGATAAGCCAAATAATTGGGAGTCTGCATTTAGTGGTTCCGCCTGGGAATATAACAAGGAAACCAATCAGTATTATTTACACCTATTTTCACAGAAACAGCCTGACTTAAACTGGGAAAACCCAGATGTTCGAAATGACCTGTATACAATGATGAAATGGTGGCTTGATAAAGGTGTTGACGGCTTTCGAATGGATGTAATTAATTTTATTTCGAAAGACCAGCGCCTGCCGGATGGTGACGCTACTAACGGAAAGCTATACGCTTCAGGTCACCCCTACTATATGAATGGTCCGCGTGTCCATGAATTTTTGCAGGAAATGAATCAGAAAACCCTATCAAATTATGACATTATGACGGTTGGTGAAATGCCAGGTGTCACGCCAGAACAAGCTAAACTATACACTGCAGAAAGCCGCAATGAATTAGATATGGTCTTTCATTTTGAGCATATGGATATTGACTCTGGCCCAGGTGGGAAGTGGGATATCAAACCTTGGTCTCTTGTAGAATTGAAGCAAATTCTATCAAAATGGCAAACCGAATTGGAGAATGAAGGCTGGAACAGTTTATATTGGAATAACCACGACCAGCCACGTATTGTATCCAGATTTGGAGATGATGGTGTCTATCGTGTCGAATCAGCAAAAATGCTAGCAACTACTTTACACATGATGAAAGGCACACCGTACATTTATCAAGGTGAAGAGCTCGGGATGACTAATGTGCGCTTTAATCCAATAGCAAACTACCGTGACATAGAAACGTTAAATATGTACAAAGAGAAAATAAATGAAGGTGTCGAAGAAGATGCATTATTAGAAAAAATCTATGTAAAATCACGGGATAATGCACGTACCCCGATGCAGTGGGACTCAAGTGTGAATGCAGGGTTTACAGAAACAACACCATGGCTCCAAGTAAACCCAAATTATGTTGATATAAATGCTGCAAAGGCGGTTGCTGATCCAGACTCAATCTATCATTACTACAAGCAGCTTATTGCTTTACGAAAAAAATATCCGATTATTGTTTACGGTTCTTACGAATTGCTTTCTCCGGATAGCGAAAGAATCTTTGCATATACGAGAAAACTTCGAGATACACACTTATTGGTGGTAAGTAATTTCACAAGTGAATTCGTCCATTTTGATATACCAGAAGGCTTTCTAAAGGCCACTAAATTAATCGGAAATTATCACAAACATAATGAGAGGTTAGGAGACAAACTGGCGTTAAAACCATATGAATCTTGTGTATATAATGACGCTGATTCCTAACCGGATCAGCGTTTTGGTTGACTATCAGCACCATACAAGCGCCCAATGCATACCCTACTACTGATAAAACTCCAGGGGGAATGCAAACATGTATTACACAATGGTCCCAGTAGCCTATGCTTACCCACCAGTAAACCCAAATGGTATGCAGCATCCATATAACCTAAATCATCCAGAAGGACTTCCACGACATAAATCCAAAAAAGATAATACGAATCCCAATCAAAAAGCCGGTCACACACATGCTCATTATGGTGCAACAACCTGTAATGATAAACACACCCATTTACATCCAGGTGTCACCAGCACACCAATCGAAACGAATGAAGGTCACGTTCACAAGATCTACGGAAACACAACATTTGACGACGGACACATTCACCAATATGAGGCGCAAACAAGCCCTCCAATTCCATTAGATAATGGTTATCATACCCATTACGCCGAGATAAAGACAACTGAAAATGATGGTCATACCCATACGATAAAAGGATATACTCGAGCTTCGAAAAGCTAAGGAGGGAGTTATTAGGTATACATTTCGCCCTGTTGGTGAAGAATCCAGATTTAACGGAATGAGGATTCACTTCGATTGTTGGGCGGATCCTCATTCCGTTATTTCCTTGGAAAACCTCATTTAAAGCTTCGGGATGAATCCTCATTCCGCTATTTGCCATTTTTGCCTCAAATCTGGCTGATTTTCTGCTATTAGCGGAACGAGGATCCGTCTCACCCTTCTGAGAGCACTTTTTCTGCTATTTAGCGGAATGAGGATTCACTTCGATTGTTTCGCGGCCCTTCATTCCGTTATTTCCTTGAAATATTGGGTGCAGATCCTATTCTCCAAATGGTAAAATTTTCCACCCTTTTATATATTCCTGCCAGTTTGAGTATAAATAACTTCCCCCTTAAACAATTGCTAACTATTGTATACAACAACTTAAGTGAGTTAGACTATACCAAAATACGTAAAAGGAAAAAGGTGGTACCTCTATGTCTCAAGAGAATTTTACAAACAGATTGGCTCATGAAAAATCACCATATCTGCTACAACACGCAGAAAACCCTGTTGACTGGTATCCATGGAGCGAAGAAGCATTCGAAAAAGCAAGACAGGAAGATAAACCGATATTTCTTTCCATAGGCTACTCAACTTGTCATTGGTGTCATGTACTCGCCCATGAATCATTTGAAGATGAAGAGGTTGCTGCATACTTAAATGACCATTATGTATCTATTAAAGTCGACCGGGAGGAACGTCCTGATATAGATTCTGTCTACATGACAGTTTGTCAGATGATGACTGGACAAGGTGGCTGGCCACTCTCAATTTTTATGACACCGGGAAAAGTGCCGTTTTATGCTGGTACTTATTTTCCACGCGAAAGTAAATACGGGATGCCTGGCATCATGGAAGTGTTCACGCAATTATATCAAAAATACAAGGAAGACCCTGATCATATTAAAGAAGTTACCAAAAGTGTAACGGATGCCTTAGATAAAACAGTTGCTACTAAAAGTGAAAACAGATTAACAAAGGAAATGACCGATCAGGTATACAAGCAGCTTGGGAAACGATTCGATTTTACAAATGGCGGATTTGGATCAGCACCTAAATTTCCTGCGCCGCAAAATCTGTTATATTTATTGCGTTATTATCATTTCACAGGTAAATCTGCTGCTCTCAAAATGGCTGAAAGTACATTGCAGGCGATGGCAAATGGAGGGATATATGACCATGTTGGATTCGGTTTCGCACGGTATTCTACTGATGAAAAATGGCTCGTCCCTCACTTTGAAAAAATGCTCTACGACAATGCGTTATTATTAATTGCATACACAGAAAGCTATCAAATCACCAAAAATCCGCTTTATCGAAAAATAAGTGAACAGATTATTGAATTTGTCATGCGGGAAATGCGAAGTTCTGAAGGGGCCTTCTATTCCGCAATTGACGCTGATTCAGAAGGTGTAGAAGGCAAGTTTTATGTGTGGGATTATGATGAAATTTTCACTATTCTCGGCGAAGACCTTGGTGACCTATATGCGACAGTGTATGGCATCACACCAGAGGGGAATTTTGAGGGTAAAAATGTACCAAACATGAATGACGCAAACCTGGAAACTATAGCAGAAGAATATAACTTTACAATCGATGAACTGAATCAGCACCTTGAAGAAGCACGTGCTAAGTTATTAACTGCACGCGAGAAGCGTGTATATCCACATGTTGATGACAAGATTTTAACATCCTGGAATGCAATGATGATCACAGCCCTTGCCAAAGGTGGGAAAGTTTTCGAGGAGGAGCAATACATTCAAACCGCCGAAACTGCCATAGATTTTATCGAAACAAATCTGGTAAAAAAAGGTCGGGTTATGGCTCGCTATCGTGACGGTGACGTGAAATTCAACGGATACCTTGATGACTATGCCTTTTTACTGTGGGCTAACGTGGAATTATATGAGGCAACCTTTTCATTAAACTATTTAAAAAAAGCCAAAGGACTCGCAGACAATATGATCGACTTATTTTGGGATAATGAACAAGGAGGATTTTTCTTTAGCGGAGAAGATAGTGAAAAATTATTATCAAGGGAGAAAGAAATATATGACGGTGCCCTGCCATCTGGGAATAGTGTTGCAGCGGTTATGCTAGTCCGATTAGGCTATTCAACTGGTGAAACAGCCTATCTTGATAGGCTCGAAGAAATGTACTATGCCTTTTACGAGGAGGTTAAACAAGGAGTTGCAGCAAGCACTCATTTTGTTCAAAGTCTGTTGCTGACAGATAATCCTACAAAGGAAGTCGTCGTTTTAGGAAATGACAAGAATTTTCTAGCAAAGCTCCAGAAAGAATTTTTACCGGATGTAACTTTGCTTGCCAGTAAAAATGCTGAACAACTAGTCAAAGTCGCACCATTTGCCAGTGATTATCGTAAAATAGGTGATGAGCCTACCATTTACGTATGTGAAAACTTCGCGTGTCAACAACCAACAACCGATGTTGAGCAAGCCCTAAAAATGATAACCGGATAAATAGTATGCCGCTACATAAGTAGCGGCATTTCACTTTTCTAAATAGGCGCGCCCTGTCCAGCTTAATGTATGCTTCTTTAGCAACCCAATCGTTGATATTGTGAACTTCGGCGAAATATTTGTGAACTTCAGCGGAAAATTTGTGAACTTCGGCGCTTTTGTTGTGAACTTCAGCGAGTTTCATGTGAACTTCAGCTAAATTGCATAAATCACTTCGATTCCTGTGGTAAAATGTAATTAAACACCTTATAAAGGAGAATCCAATTGCTGAAAATAAAAATGAACGTTCAAACTGCCTATCATGGGGACTTGCTGCGCAAAGGTAAAGTATATGAAATCGACGAAGCAACTGCCAAACGTTGGATAGCCAGTAAAATCGCTACTCCAGTTGACGAATAAAAAACAGCCAACCATATTACTGGAAAGACTGTTTTAAAATACTTCTAAAAGCTGAAGGATTGCTGGACCTAATAGAATGATAAATAGTGTTGGAAAGATAAATAAAACTAGCGGAAACATCATCTTAATTGGCGCTTTCATCGCAGCTTCCTCTGCCCGCTGGCGCCTGCGTTCACGTATGTCTTGGGTTTGAACACGCAATACAGAAACCATTCCGATACCTAGCTTCTCAGCTTGCACAATGTTAAAAATTAAAGTCCTTAAATCATCTGACAATATCCTGTCATTCATTGCGTTTAATGCATCTTTCCTTGTTTTCCCTAATCGCATTTCTTCCAATGTAACCTTAAATTCGTCAGGTAATACCCCTTTTTTCTTTGCAGCTACCTGACTGACTGCTGCGTCAAACCCCAGTCCAGCCTCCAAACTAATCGTTAGTAAATCCAGGACATCTGGCAGACTTTTTTCAGCCAATTTACTTCTTCGTTCAATTTTCGTCTTAAGGTAATATTTCGGGAGAACAACTGCAGCTGCTAATCCCATAATTGCTAATAGCAACAGAAGTGGAACGGAGACACGTAATAACAGTCCATACCCTAGACCAATTACCGAAAATGAGATAACCATTATTAGCTGCAGCATTTTAAACTCTACTGGACTTAACCCAAATGGCTGTCCCGCTTGCAGTAATTTCACTTCGATCTTAGAAGCCTCTTCCTGACCTAGCTTATTGCTGTATTTAAGCTTGATCTTCTTCCAAACTGGAAAAACAACACGCTCATAAAAAGTAGGTAATTCCTCTTTAGCAGCGCTGCTCTCAACCTCAGGTGTATTGTTTATAAAATAAGCTTGAATACGAGCTTGAACTTTTCCCCTTCGTCCCGTGTAATATGCTACAACGCCATATGAAATTAAGCTGACACTTAGAAAAAAGCTGATATACATTGATAGCATCATTACACCTCAATAGTAGTTATTTTGCGAATCAGGAAAAAGCCAATTATTCCACCAATCAATGCTGCACCAAGCATTAACTGACCAATCGGGTTCACAAATAATGTTGTGATATACTCTGGATTCATCAGGTAAATAATAAAACCAAGTGCTACAGGCAATAAACTAATTACTATTCCGGAAAGCCTTCCCTGCGCTGTCAAAGTTTTAATCTGATTTTCTATTTTTGTTCTTTCACGAGTTGTCTCAACAATTTTGTCCAGCAAATAGGCTAAATTCCCGCCTACCTGCCGTTGTATTAAAATAGCATCAACAAGCAATCCAAGATCATCACTTGGCATCCTTTTTTGCCATTCTAATAGAGCGTCTTCCATACTTGTACCATATTTCATCGATTTTATTATGTGTTCCACTTCTTCTTTGATTGGTGAATAGGATTCCTGGGAAACCATTTGCAGTGATTGCACGAAACTGAAACCTGCCCGCAGTGATCCTATTACAGATGTAATCATCCCTGGTAAACCTTCATTAAACGCTTTAATACGCTTTCTTTGCTTCCCTTTTAACCAAATTTCAGGAACAAAATAACCAAATACAAATCCTACAATCCCCAATAAAATGCTACCATTCAATTGGAGTATGCCTCCAATAATTATCGCTAACAGCCAGCGAAACGCAACAAATTCCTCTGGCTTTATTGGAAGTCCTGCTACACTTAGTCTATCTTCTAGTGTATTACGCTTCTTACTTGGTTTTTTCTTTCGGATTAACAGTATTTTGAGTCGTTGGTTTGCGTTTTTAAGAAGCTCGGGAATGGACAGCGATTTTTGTACCGCCGTTTCATCTTCTTTTTTTGAAGCGCGTAGAGTACTGAACGCTAACAGAAATAGAAAAACCGAAATAAATACTGATATTAATAAAAGTGCTTCCATTTATATCACTCCATTTTTTCCGAAAAAATAGATGACGGGAGCGTAATGCCCTGATACTCCATCCGTTCATAGAATTTTGGCCGTATTCCAGTAGGCACAAGCTTACCTGAGATTTTTCCGTTATCATCAACACCAAATTGTCTGAACGTAAAAATATCCTGAAGTACAATTACATCACCTTCGAGGCCCTGCACTTCGGTTATATTTGTAATCCGTCTGGTACCATCCTTCAATCTTGATTGCTGGATAATGACGTCAAGCGCACCAGCTATTTGTTCACGGATTGCTTTAATAGGTAGATCCATCCCAGCCATTAATACCATCGTTTCCAAACGTGAAACCATATCTCTTGGACTATTCGAGTGTCCAGTCGCCAATGAACCATCATGTCCGGTATTCATCGCCTGAAGCATATCTAATGCCTCACCACTTCGGACTTCACCAATAACAATTCGGTCGGGTCGCATTCGTAATGAATTTCGAACGAGGTCACGGATTAAAATAGCGCCCTTCCCTTCAATATTCGGCGGGCGCGTTTCAAGTGAAACGACGTGATCCTGTCCGAGCTGCAGTTCCGCAGCATCCTCAATCGTCACAATGCGATCCGTATTCGAAATAAAAGATGATAACACATTCAAAGTTGTAGTTTTACCAGATCCTGTTCCACCGCTTACAAAAATATTTAATTTGGAGGCAACACATGCCTGCACAAATTCAGCCATCTCCTGACTGAGTGTTCCAAATTGTATTAGATCGTGTATAGTAAACGGATCTTTAGAAAATTTACGAATTGTAATCGTCGGTCCGCCAAGTGCTAGCGGTGGTATAATTGCGTTCACCCGTGACCCATCTTTAAGCCGGGCATCTACCATAGGGCTGCTTTCATCAATTCGGCGTCCAAGTGGGGCAACAATCTTCTCCAAAACAGCCGAAACATGATTATTGTCACGGAAAGTGATATCAGTAAGCTCTAAACGTCCGTTCCGCTCAGCATATACTTGATTAGGTCCATTAACCATTACCTCCGAAACACTCTCATCATTCAACAAAGGTGTGATCGGACCATATCCTGTAAGGTCGTTTTCGATTTCTTCTTTCAAATTAATCCGATCATCAGCACGACGAAGCTTATAATTATTTTCAGTTACAATTTCAGAAATAATCGTATCAAGGTCTGATACAATCTCGTTGACATCCTCGTCCTTGCGTTCCCGGATAATGTACTTAAAAACAAGACTTTTTACTTCGCGATATTCTTGAGACACAGCAGTTTTTTTTATCTGTTTAGGCTGTGAGGTAGGATCAACTGCATTCAGTGTACTCTCCCCTGGCTGTTCCTGTTCTATTTTTGCTTTTTCTTTATCCTCATTTATAGGTTCTGCAGCATTCGCATTTGTCTCACTTTTGGACTGTAGCTTTTCTAATAAACTCATTCGATCTTCCCTCGCAATCGTTTACTTTTTCTGATGCGGAAAAGCCCGCGTATTGGCAGCTTTTTGGAAGCACTTCGCTCCACAGCAAATAGTTTTTTAGCGAGTCGCTCTATTCCTCTTGAAAACTCAAGCTTTGGCTGATTTAGAAAAATTGGAACACCTATATCCAAAGAATGTGAAACATGCTTTAGATCATATGGTAAATAAAATACTTCATCTATTTTTACAAGCTCCGGGATGTCGCCCCTCTTAATAACTGAAGGAGCTGTTGATTCATTAACAATTAACCTGACTCTATCCTTCAATCCAAGCGCATCTAATGTTTCGATCATTAATCTGGCATTTTTTAAGGAAGCCATTCCTGGAGTTGCTATTACCAGTATTTGATCTGACTTCTCTACAACCTGTAAAGTATGGTCCGTCAGCCCCGCCTGGGTTTCGACAAACAGGATTTCTGAAGTAGCCTGTAATGCTTCGATAACTGCCGATATCTGTTCACTTTCGATCATATCGGCATACTCCGGACGTTTTGGGGCAGCTACTAAATCAATACCAGATGAATGCGTGGAATAATAATTCACACTATTTTCGATATCATCCCGCTCTGCAACTTCCTTAATCGTTAAAATTGGGTCAAGGTCAAGGGCCATTGCGAGGTCGCCAAACTGCAGGTCTCCGTCTATAACACTAACATTTGACCCTCTTACAGATAAGAAGGCTGCCAGATTGGCGGTTATAATTGTACGACCCTGTCCACCGGTGGCGCTGCAGACAGCAACTACTTGCCTTTTTTTTGTTGTATCAATTGCCACTGCTGATCCCCCCTTTTATTCATCCTCATGCTTTACAATTCGGCTGCTTACCCAGCCACTTTTCTTGTTACTTGTTTTTACTTTAAACCAGACACGTTTATCATCATCTGTTTCCTGTTCATTCAAAAAAAGTAAAGCAGTCCCCTGATCGACAACTGCTAGAACTGGTGCCGTTAATTGGGGTGCTTTACGGATAATCGATCGTTCTGGGGTTGTAACAAAACGCGTATCTGTTTCATCACCAATTTTCGCTTCACTTCCCCCGTTATCCTTATCTTCCGCATCCTTTTTATCTTTTGATTTCTGCTCTTCTTCCACGTTCACAGAATCAACTTTGCTGTACAAAGCAAGGTGAATACTTCCTAGTTCACTAGCATGAACAAGTTCTACTGTATCTTCTTGTGAAAGCTCAAGCGTCACCGTCATATATGTTTTCTCGACATCGTCGTCTTTCTTTTCAACCATTCGTTCACCGACTGCCAGCACGCGTACTTTCTCCAAAATTAAATCCGTTTCGATGAGGGGGATAGACTTATCTAAAACAACATTAGACATCACATCCACGTAATCTCCTGGTGCTGTCAGGTTAGAGACCGATTCATCAAATTCTACTTTAACGGAAACCCCGCGTTTATTTTCAGTGATTTTTCTGGAAACAACATCAGTTTCCTCATCTTTTGTTCGGACTCGGTGATTCATTATTACTTCACCAGCTTTAATATCAGCAGAGGCAAATTTTCCAATCACCTCTTCCTTCTCTTTCACAGACTCTGTATGTACTTGATCTTTAGGGATTTTTTTTAGTTTCAGGTTCTCACCCGTTATCTTCTGGTCGGCTGCTATTGTCACGTTCGCAGTAACTACTTCCACCATCTCTGTTTGTTTGGTCGAATTCGAGCTTGCTGGTGCAGCCTGATTCATAACTATATAAAAAATACCTGTTGTAATAATGCCTGAAATAAGTGCAAGTAGTACTATTCGTCTAGCCTTCATGTATGTGTTCACCTACTCTATCAATTTGACTGCATATGCGCCACGATCTAAAGGTCCATTATCCCCGGTAAATCCTGTTCCAGTTCGTTTTATAAAAATACCATTTATTGAATCATCCGTTGAGCTCATTGGCTCTGTAACATAAAAATAAGCAAAACCAGTAATTTTTACTTGTTTCATTTGATTTGAGGTATGATTATACGGTTGGTAGACAAGGACTAGCATCACACGTGAACAATCACGATGCTCATACTCTCCATCTGGATAGGGACAATTATCAATTCGGTAGTTTATTGCATCACGAGTCTTCCCGGCAATGTTACCTGTTTGTGTGTCAATAATGTCACCAACTTCTAAGTTCTCATCATACCCATAAGTCAGACTTTCGCTGTATAATCTTGCACCAGGACCATCCAGTGCCAGCACACCGAAGTTTCCAGCTTCCGAATCCCCAGCATCCACTTTCAGCGAATAGGTTTCCCCATAATTTAATTCAATTGATTCGTCAATACCAAGTGGTACTGCACCCTTGGCTTTTGCCATTGGATTAAGTGCTGCTTTTGCATTGACATGAATTGGTACTTTTTCAATTCCAAATAGTTTCGAAAAGAATAAGGGTACATCTTTGGATAATTCGACTTCCAATTGGTGTTCAACTTTAAGGTTAACTTGATTTTGAGTGCCGGTTTCTCCGTGTTCTTCTATTATTCTATCGACAACATCATTTACATCCGCATCTGAGTTAGGAATTTCCTGCGCACCTGACAATGCCGCCGCGTTAGCGGTTTTCTGCAAATGACTTTTTGTCATGAATAAGTGTCCGCCATCAATAACTAAACCAACTATTAACAGTAAACCACCCAGTGCTAAAGCAACTAAGACAATTGCATTACCTTGTTCATTCTTTTTAAACCTTTTCAACACGTTCCCTCACCCCTCATCACTCAACCCGTATAGTAGAACTAGTCTTGACTGTATAGGGAATAGCAGCATCCCCAAGCACATTGAGAAATTCTTCTGGATATGTCAATGTCACGGTTACATATTCACCAGATGAACGTTCAGGTTCTTCAGGAGAGATGTTGACATCCAGATCGGTTATTTTACCGATATCAAAATTGTTCTGCGCATAGGTCCGGACAGCCTCATCACCTTTCCCTAAACCAGCTATCCGTACAGACTCCTGGGTAATTAATTCCAATTGCAGATGGGTATACAAAACTCTTCCAAAGTCAAAAATACCTACCACCAGCATAAGCAGTATAGGTAAGATTAGCGCAAACTCCACTAATGATTGACCATCTTCATTTTTGATCATAGAAAACGCCATCCTTGCATCACCATGCAGAGAACCGCCCCGCCTGCAATTGCTACACCATATGGGTATGTTGCCGTTAAGGAACCTCTTGATACGCCACCCCGGAGAACGACGCCACTCTTTAGACTTGTTACATAATAGACGATTGATTTAAATACACCACTACGGAATAGGATAATTCCTACCGCTAGCAATGCCCCTAGCAAGGCAATATAAAGAAATGATTGAAAGACAAAAGCCCCGCCTTTCATTGCGCCAATCAAGGCGAGCAGTTTGACATCTCCAGCTCCCATTCCACCCATAAGGTATGGAATAAGCAGCAAACCAAGTCCAATCAAAAAACCAATGAAAGAATGGGATAGACCATCTAATCCACTTGTAATCAAGTGATAGGTAAAGGTTGCCAACAATGCTGGATAAATAACATTATTATAGATTTTTCTGCTTTTGAGATCTGTAATTACACAAATTAATAGTATAAGTAGTAGAAAAATATTGAGCATCATGACCATCCCTTCATTCGCAGTTTGATTGATTTAGTTTAAAAAGGACCCAAGGGGGAGGGTCCTTTTATTTTTAACTCATAATTATTCTGTTGTACCTTCTTCACCTAGCTCACCTGTTAATTGATCAAACAATGCACCTATCTGGTCACCTAAAAGCGTTAATGCTCCAATTACTACTACTGCAATCAACCCTAAAATTAACCCGTACTCAACCATACCTTGTCCTTCTTCTTCAATAAACAATCCTTTTAACTTGTCTAACATCTAAACCTCTCCTTTTATATAAAATATATTAATTCCTGTCTAAATGACTTCCTCATGTTCTCTTCTAACAAAATCGACAGCTTGTCCAACATTAACAGCAGAGGTTTTGATCTTTCCAGCCGGCAGTTCAACCACTGAACGTACCTTTGAAAATCGCTTTCCAATTTTACCTGATGCAAGATTTTCCTCCATCCCAACAATTTCATACTTATCGTTAAGGTATAATATATCAATGCGGGATTTCATAAAGAACGTATGAATCGATGAACATGGAGCGATATGCATTGCAAGATCATCTGGTAAACTTTTTACAAACATTAACCCCTTAAGTCGTTTCCAAAATGAATAGGCTGACTGTACATCACCAGCGATTAGTTGGCCAGTATCTCTGTTGACCAATTTGATCGTTAGCACCCCCACTTTTGTACTTGTTCTGTTGTAAAGCTGCTTTTGCAATCTGTATGTCCTATTATGCCGAAAATTGTATAAACCCGTTATCCCTCAGTATTCCCGTTATGTATATTTTTCGGATATTGAGAATGCCTTCCTATAAATCGAGGAAAACAGACAATATCCAATACTTTTGACTTAGGAATAGCATGCTAAAAGGTACACAAACCACTTCAAATTACCAACAAAACCGACATATTATATACCATAAGTCCAATTACCCAAAGTAAATAGACCCCCCTAAATGGGAGGTCTAACCGGAATGTGATCGTTCATACTTTAATTGATAAACCTTTGATATAGCATGTGCACGATCCGATACATCAAGTTTTTGAAAAATCCTTGTAACATGGTTCTTTACAGTATGGCCGCTAATATACAATTTCTCACCGATTTCCCGGTTATTCAAACCTTGGATAACAAGATCAAGCACTTCTTGTTCTCTAGGGGAAATCTTCAATTCCTTTATTGTTTGTTCAATGGATTCAATTTGCCCTTTACTCTGCAGTTCTGCAATTGATGGAACTTCTTCCTCGATTAGCTGTCCATCATGAATAAATGCTATGAATTTAGTAATAATTTTACTGGGCTTAGTTGTAAGGGATTTTACTGTTTCCAGATTGTTATATTTCACATAAGTTAAAATAATTGCTAAAGATTGACTTTCCAAGCTTACTTCATCCCATTGTATTGCTGATTTTTTCTCCATGAGATCACTTGCATCTTCTACAATGCTTCCAACTCTGCTATCGGGGATGATGTCTCTAATAAAAGCTGGATCATAATTATAAAGGAGACAGCTATTGATTAAATCCTGAACATTCCACGATGATAGCCCCAGTTTTCCAGTAAATTCACCTGCTATTTGTGACGCTTTTTTAGCATTGACGAATGCCTCCATGTCAAATTGTCCGGTTGCCTGGTACAGGGAGTTAATTATCTTATCTTCTTTACCATCGTTCTGATTTTGTGCTAACTGCAACGTAACTCCGCCGATTATCGACAACGTCTGTAAAAACTTCATATCCTCATTTAACTGGGTTTGCACCATTGAATTAGTACCAACGCATAAAACACCAAGCAGCTCATCCTTGTAAAATAATGGACACTCGATTACCGGATGTTCCCAGCTGGTTTCGTCTGAATTATTCTTTAATACAACATTTGTACTAATCTTCTGTGAATCGTTATAATACCGGTTAATAACATCCTGTGCATATACCCCCATATTTTCATTGTATTCCCCACGGGAGACCAGTTTCATCTTTCCGCTAGCTGAATCCTTTAGAACCATGCATGAAAAGGGACCTTCCACTAAGCTAAGACTAATGTCTACCAGTATATAAATGATCCGTTTATGTTCAGGTCTAGTGACCATCATTTTACATATTTCAACAAGTGATGATAAGCGTTGATGCTGCTGGGTATTTTCATCTGTTAAAGCACCCGTTAGTAGACTTTTTTCCAGAATTATAGATAATGCTTTGGCATATTCCAGTTCTTGAGAAAGGGTATTGTGCTTTATACTCCCACCAAAAAACAATGCTAATGAGCTATCATGTTTTTTGATTGGAAAACAAAAAAAGGCAGCAGGATGGAATTGATATTTATTAAAAAAATAGGACCTTGGATCATTCTTTATATTATCCCAGTATTCATAATCACCAGTTATAAGGACTCGTCCAAGAAACCCTTCACCTACTGAGAAATCCGTATTTAATAATCCTTGTGCAGCTTCTCCCGAAATACTTGTAATCGAGTAGGTTTCTTCTTCACGTTTTTCAGCTAATCCCATAAAATCTAAATCGTTGCTTTTTTCAAGAAATTCTTCCATTAATACATTTATTTTTATTCCACTGTTCTGAAAGGCCATCATGAGCAAGTTTTTATAAATTTCATGTGATACATATCCGCTTTCCTTCTCAGAATAAGCAGAAGATAGGTTAATCAATTTATAAACCCAACTAATCCATTCTCGCTTGTTCGCAGTCGTAAGGACGGGCGTTTCATCAAGAACTCCATCCCATTCATTTACATGTGGGTAGTTTTTTTCCAATTGTTTCTTAACTAAATGCTTGGTTTCTTCCTCAATCATTAAGCCCGCCCATAAAAAGTATGTAGATTCTCCTGATGTCACAGGGGCGATGATTGTATGAATTCCGGGCCATATTTCATATACCAATGGTTTTTTTATATTATTCGCTTCGCTTAATGTCTTTTTCATGACAGCAAGTAAACTGTCATGCTGCTGGTGAAGCAACGTGGTACAAAGTTGATTTTCCCCTTTTATTGGCAGTACAAGTTCCCCATGTAAGTCTGTTATCATAACGGAAAGCATGAAACGTTCACCAGATATATCGAGAATTTCTTCCAATACTTCTATATTTTGATTCATGTACCCTCAAGGTTACTTTTACTTTCAAGCTCCGTTACGACAAAAGGTTCTTGATACCGGTATAATGGTAAGGATTCATCTTCCAATAACTGTAGTATTCCTTGCTTCACCAATAGTTCCAATACTGGAACAAGTACTTCCTTTTTTCTTCCAAGCCGCTGCTCTAAGCCATCAATCGATTCAACCATATAAGGATTTGATTGGAACAGCATAGTACACTCCGCCCTCAATGGCAATAGATCATCCTTTACCATGGGATTTCCTCCTCTTAATTTCCAATTACTCCTTCAGCCATTCTGCTATGTAAGCCTATATTGTTTGCACATATATTCCCAAATTTGGTAATTATTAAACTCATTAGCATAACGATTACATAATTCGGGAAAGCAAACTGCTTTTTTGTACGAATAGTCCATTATCTAAAATTCGATAACGATGCTCCCCCTCAGTAATCCGTGTGCCGCGCATTTTTAATACCTCAATCGTTCTCTTACGTAAAGTATGAAATCGTGCCTTCATTGCCAACCGAATATAGCCATCGAATACAAAGTGCTCAACTGAAGCAGTTCCTGATGTCAAACCAGATTGCTCCTGAAGAAGGATTGAAGTCAGACCATGCTTACGTAACACATTTCGCAATGTGCAAAAATTTTTTCGTTCATTACCATTTAAATACTTTAAAAGGCTTATACTATCAATTACAATTCGCTTACTACCAATTTCCTTAATCATTTCCTCGAATAACCCGTCCGGTTTTACCATTTGATGCATTAATACTTCTGGCGATAGGCCAATAACACGGAGTTTGTTTTCCTTTTCGAGTTTACGTAAATCCCAGTCGAATAAATTCATATCTTCATAAATTTGATCAGGGAATTCTTCAAAAGTAATAAAAATTCCAGGCTCATTATGCTTTTTAATACCCTCAAGTAAAAACTGAATCCCCAACGTTGTCTTTCCAGTTCCCGGTCCGCCTTCAACAATTGTAGTATTACCTTGTGGAAGACCACCAAATAAAACGTTATCTAACCCAGGAATTCCTGAAGCAGTTTTTTGTCGCATTATCTCACCTATCCTTTTCAGTCAGGGACATTCATCCGTAACAGCATAAGTATAGAAAAGATACATCCTATCTTATATTAGCAATCATGCTAAATATATCCCCTACTGTTCTCATTTTAAATTATTCGCTGTTCCTATTAATATCGACTACTAGTATCAGGTGATAAATACTAACAAAGACTCAAAATCATCTATAAAATAACTTATTTGGGTCCTCTGCTTCCTTTATTTAGCAAAAAATAAGGACTATTTATTTAGACGATGAAAAAGGGTGAAGCGCCCGCCTGCAGTGGAAATTAAAAACACCTTAACAATGTTCATGCTGAACAAAGTTAAGGTGTTTTTATAATTCTATAGACTCCTACTTCGCAAAGAACTCCTCTGCTTGTTCCAAGTAAGTTTCTTGATCTGGTGTTAAATCATATTCTTCCACAATCGCATCAACTGGGCATACTGATTTACATGCACCACAATCAATACAAACGTCTGGATCTATGTAGTACTGCTCCGGTCCTTTTTCAATGCAATCAACCGGGCAAACAGTCAAACATTCGGCTGATTGTTCCTGGCGGCATGGGTCCAATATTACAAAAGCCATCTATCGCACCCTCCTCTTAATTCGTTAGTAACTACATTTAAATGATACACGAAGTAAGACATGCAAGTAAACAGATCGATTCACAGTTTTTCAAAATATAGATGGTAATGCAATGAACAACCAGGATTAAACGCCGAACCACAGGAAAGACAGCTGTATCCACTATTCAAGTACTCTTTTATCGTAAGTTCTGTTTTACATTTGCCGCATAGAACAGCTTTTTGATTAAATTTCTCTTGCGGCCATACTCTTGTGGCCCCGCATCCATACTGTTGGTGACATTGATAGCATGAAAAATATTCGTTACAACAATAGAATTTTATAGCAATCCTATCATTATCACTATGATAGTGGCTGCAGCGTGTTTCAGCATCAATTGCTCCGTTTACTTTCATTAGATTACCTCCAGATTATCTCTGAAAATAGTATATCATATTAGTTTTATTCAATGATGTCACGGGAATCGTTATATATAAACAATTAAAAGGAGTGTATGAATGATGAAAAAATATAGCGTGGCACCTAATCAGGATGCATCAGCATGGATTGTAAAACTGGAGGACGTAGCACCAGCCGAAGAATTCAATGCAAAAGATGATGCCATTGCAAAAGCTGAGGAAATGGCGAAAGAAAACAGTCCAAGCAAGCTTTCCGTCTTGGATAAAGAACATAATGTTACACACGAGGAAAGATTCTAACATAAATCCCAAAAGCTATCTTTTGGGATTTAATAGTAGTAATATATTACTAAAGATAAGTTGACATACAGCATAAACCACTATATATTTATAATAGTTGCACAATTCAATAAAATGTAAATTAAAGGGGGGATTCCTGATTTGGAGGTAAATGAAAATATCATTACAAACAAAAATATGGATAATTTCATTCAATCAATCGAACGGGATTTTTTTATTGGAAGAACCGAGGAACTTGAATTCTTTTATAACCACCTAAATTTTACTGACAACGATGTAAAAGTCCTGTACATCCATGGAACTGGCGGCGTTGGTAAGACATACTTATTAAATGAGTACAATCGTATTTCAAATGAAGAAGGTGTACTTTTTTTAAAAATGGACAGCCGAGATTTCCCTCAGACACCTGAAGGATTTGCGGATCATATACTTACCTTAATCGAAACAAATACCCACACACAGCTATATTCCGACACCTACTCCTTACGAAAATTCCTACACAGCTTATCAGAGTTCGCATCAGAAAAACGCATTATTATAGCAATTGATTCTTATGAACATATGGATGCCCTTGATCGGTGGTTTCGGCAAGTATTCATACAAAACTTGCCCTCCACTATCTTCGTGATAATGGCAGGTCGCCATCCATTATCTGGGGAATGGGTCGAATCACCAGCCTGGCGCAGTTTAACGAAAGAAATCGAGCTAAAAGATTTCACATTAGCTCAAACACGTGCGTTTCTGGATTATTATGGAGTCGATAACAGCCATATGATTAAAGCCATGTGGAACTTCACCGATGGGCATCCATTAACACTTACACTAGCTGCGCTAACAGACAAAGAATTTACAATTGGCACATTACACGAACAAACATCTCAAATCCTATTTGAACTTACACAACGTTGGTTACGAGAAGTGAGCGATGAATCATTACACCGCCTGATTGAAGCTGCTGCTTTATTTTATAGCTTTGACCAATCAAGTCTTACTGCAGTACTGAAGCAGGAAATCGACATACAAACATTTCATGCACTTACGTCTCTATCATTTGTTAAACCAGTTAAAAATGGTTGGGGAATGCATGATTTAATTAGGGATGCTATTAAAATGAATCTAAAATTGCGTCATCCTGAACGCTTTGAACGTTTTAACCAACGAAGTGCATCCTTTTTTTACAAAAGAACAATCACGAATCGATCACCTGCAGATATGGCCTCCTTTTTTTACCATTTGGGAGATGAGTTCATTCGTAGTGTTTTTTTCCAGGAAAAAATTGATAATTCGATGTATCTTGAGCCAATCGCAGACTATAATTTTCATGAAGTGTCTCGCTTTTTTGAGCATCGAAAAAGTGATTTCTCTGAAAGCGATGCTCAATTTTACAACAGGGAAACAAACGAATCCTATCATTTTCATGCATCACTCGAACATAACCGCAGAGAAATGGAGTTAATAGATGAAACATACGTTAAAAAAATAAACTATAAAGATGCCCATTTATTAAAAAATAAGGAAAATAAAACACTAGGGCTATCTATCATTGTGCCAATCAATGAAGCTACGCTCAAAGTGCTTGCCAAAGAACCTGTCTCTCGCGCATATTTTAGCAGACTAAATGAACAGGACAGGAAAGAATATAGCGTCCCTGAAAACGAAAATGCTGGCTGGTTTATCCGGTTCCTTGATTACTCGGATTCAACTGATACAGCAGCGCGCTCTTTTATGTTATATAACTTATTTCCGTTATTATTAACCGGTGGAAGAATTATTGTATCTACGCCATTGCCATTTTTTCAGGATTTGTTAGAGAAGTTTGGGTTTCTGAAGATCCCGGAAGCTACACATTACGATTATGGGGAAAACTACCCGTCCCTCACATATATTTTGGATGTTCGCGGCCAAAAATTAGCCAACTATTTAAAACGATTAACAGCCGGACATTCTGTACAAAACGAGATGGACGTTATTGAAACGACATTTTCTTTAACAGAAAGAGAAGTTGACATCGTAAAACTTGTATTGGAAGAAAAAGGGAATGCTGCCATTGCAAAAGAATTATTTGTGGCTGAAATTACCGTTAAGAAACATATCACACGGATTTTCAAAAAAATGGAAGTGAAAAACAGATCACAATTGGTAAAACGTGTTATGGAAATTATTTCATAAATGTATTTGCAGGCAGTATGAAACTGCCTGCTTTTGTTCTTATATAGGAAATTATAAACTTTAAGTACTGTGGAAACTGGACTTCCGAATCAGCGACGTCCAGCTCCGACGTACAGGACGTACTAGTGCCGGTTACGCCACAGGACGTGGCGTTCTCACCGGCCAGCGCCTAGCGCCTAGTGGACTTCCCTCCCCGTGTCTACGATAAGTCAACATCGAATCGCTTACGCTCTTCGTGTATCCTTTATCTCACACGGGAAAAGGAAGATCGACTAACACCGCCGCTTTGCGCGGCAACGTCGACCCACCCGCGATGCGCGGGCGCAGTCCATACGGCGCTGAACAGGCGTTTTCGCTTTTGCTCTTACTTCAGTAAACTTATCTTGCCGATTAATGGTAATTGTTTTTGCTTACCATTAGCCGCATTTATAATTCCCAGTACTACAAATATAAACCAGCATAGTGTGCCTAGAGGTAAAATTAGTAACCAGCCTATTAATGGTATAATTGTACCGATTACACTCACACTTACTCCAAAGAGAAATAGAACCAGGCCTTGATTTGCATGATACATTGCAAATTTTGAATCCTTCGAGGTTATCAGTGGAATGAAAAAGATAATATACGCTAAAATTGCCATCCCCTTATTGTCTTTCACATCCGACGACTCTTCCTCAACTGTACCATTAACATTTTCCGATTTGACTTCTTCAGCCATTGCAAACACCTCCTTATAAATACTATTCAAGCTAAGAATATTTTATATTACTTTATGCCCAAAAATTTATTCTGGTACGATATTGTGGTTGTAACAAAATAAATTTTCCGGATCATAGTCCCGCTTTATTTTGGCAAGCTTAGAATAATTACCTCCATACGTATTTTTTGTGATTTCTTCACCTAGTTTTACCCCATTTAAATAAGAAGCCTTCTGAAAGGAAAAAGGTATTAACTTTTCATAGATAGCGTCCATCCATTCCTGGCCACTAATAAGATCACCCTTGACTATTTCACCATCAAAAAGAATGAGGTAGCGTGCATCCCTTACAGCAAAAGCGGTTTCATCTGCTGAAACACGGTTCATTTGTCCATTAAGCATCCAAATTTGCACCATTGCCATCGGGAGCGGTGAACTTTCCATAGTATCAAAAATGATGTCAAGCATGGCTTCATCTAATTCTTTGAAAAACAGAGATGTTCCAACCACCTCAGCACCTTTAGGAACCATAGGATCGAGCTTCTTCTGCAGGTCTGTATATAGCATCATTCCTGTGTTATCCATTAAAGGTGTTGCCAGTTCCTGTAATGGCTCAATTAACGTTTTTTCAGCTTCACGAGTTAACTCACCCGCATACATGCCAGATACTGCTATTACACGCTTCCCATGCATACTTTCAGGGAGAAATGGTGCTGGAGGCAACTGCATTATTGCCGTGTTTACAGATATCTCATCTGGTGCATCCTTCATATAATTATCCAGCTTCTGAAAAATTTCTTTAGCATCTTTGTAATCGTACATTGTATCAATTGCTAATACATTAGGACCAACTGGGTAGAGCTGTAGTTCAAATTCTGTCACAACTCCAAAATTTCCACCTCCACCACGGATAGCCCAAAATAAATCCTGGTGCTCATCTCTATTAACTTTAACCAGATTTCCATCAGCCGTAACCATTTTCACTGATATAATATTGTCGCATGTTAATCCGTATTTCCCTCTCAAATAACCAAACCCGCCACCTAGCGCTAACCCTCCGATTCCTGTTTCTGATACGGTTCCTGTTGGTGTAGCAAGCCCGAATTTCTGTGTTTCAGAATCGATGTCACCAAGTGTGGCTCCCGCACCCACGATAGCTACATATCGGTTCTCGTCAACAGATACGGTGGTCATTTTTGATAAATCCAACATCACGCCTTCTTCACAAACGGCAGTTCCAGCCAAATGATGACCCCCACCACGAACAGATATATCCATATTCTGCTTTTTTGCAAATGAAACTGCTGATATCACATCTGCATCTGATAAGCACTCAAATATTGCAGCAGGATACCTGTCAATTAAATTATTCCATACCTTTCTTTTCTCATCATAGCGCTCATGGCTGGGCAAAATAATATAGCCGCTTTTATCCGTTTGTATCTTTTCGTTCATTCCTCATTACCTCCGTGATAATATTGGGAACTTTCATATGATTATAGAAAGCTTATCATAGGATTAACACGGTGTAATGTATACTTGGGTATACTTTTATTTATCAATTAATAGAAAACTTGGCATACTCTAAGCTTTAATGGCGAATACCATAGTTGCACTTATGCAGTAGTTTTGCCAAGTAAAACAGCGACTTGATTATTTTAATTCAAGTCACTGTTAATTAAAGTTCAATTAAGATATGGACTTACCTGAAACAGATCAAATATGGAATCGACAACATCCTCAAGATTCGTTATTTCTTCATCCTCAGACGTATCTTCCTCATTTTTCTGCTTATTCTCTTCCTCCGATTTCTCAGTTGAATTATTGCTCTTTTCTGTTTCAGTATTTGATTCTGACTCCTTTTCCTCATTATTATCAGTCGTTTCATCAGCCTTATTGCTACCGGCTTTTTCTTTTTCGTCAGACGTTGCTTTCTTTGCCGTCTCTGTAATGCTATCCTTCAAGCTTGATATGTTATTGGTTATTGTGTTGGTCTTTTTTTGGATAGATTCTTCTTTCTTTTTTAGGTTATTTACTTGTTTTTTAACTTCTTCTGTTTCTTTCGTTACCTTTTCAACGTTTTCCTGAAGTGTTTTAATATCCAGCTTCGAGTTGGTAGTTTCCTCAGACTTAGAGTCAGATTCTTCATTATTAGGTTCAGCCTTCTCTAATAACTTCGAGAACACTTCTGCTTGTTCCCGTGCACTTTCGTTTGCGGATGATTGCTCTTCAGTTAGCTTTGCAAGCTTTTCCTGTTTAGTATTTATACTTTTTTCAAGATCCTTTACCAACCGAGATGACTCGTCGACCAGGCTTGCAAACGTTCCAGAAACATTTTGAAACGATTTTAATTCGCTCTCCATTTTTTCCGTCAAGGCGATCAAATTGTTCAGTTTATCGGTAACTCCATCCTCTATTTCTTTTTTCAGTAGATTTTTAGTGTCTTCAATCAAGTTTACTAACTCATCCGATGGTGTACCGTTTTTTACTTTTTCATACGTCTCCGTTGCCTTATCTATTAAGTCACCAACCGCACCTAGTTTCTGTTTATCATTTTCCAGTTCTTTCTTTATTTGATCCAGTTTACTTTGCTCTTTATCCTTCTCTTCCAGAATTTCCTTTATTTTCTCTTTAGTCGTCGGACTATAGTCTGGTAAATTTCCACATTCGCTTTTATAACAAGCTTTAATTTTAGTATTCGGCAGGGAAATTTCCGAAACTGTTTGCTTGGAAACCTTCATGACAACATCTGATAGACAAACCCATCCAACTTTACTAGGTGCACATAAACCACCGATATTTGGAGGAGTACCATCTATTGTTTCGGCATACAGGTTCTGTACATGAATTGGACCTGGTGATTTAATTCGAATCACCATTGGTTCCTGTCCTTTTCCTGTTTCAAGTACCTTCGTAATGGTTAATCCGTGGATAATTCCCTCCTTAATCGTGACTTTACCCTGCAGCGCACCTACCAGATCCATTTGGCCTTCTACCTTTTTCGTTTCGATAATGAAACCGCCACTGTTGCCATTATCTTCGGAACTATTTTCACCTTCAGCCAAAACATTATTTGTAACTGCAGGCGCTAAGGAAAAGCCAAATACAAGTATGAAAATGAAACTGATTAAAGCAGTATTTTTCATTTTTTATTCCCCTAATTAACAAATTAAACGTACGCCGCAACGTTAAGCCTGGACTGTCTTTACTTCTTTCTCTTCCATGAATTCATTCGTTACATCATCCTGGTCTAGTTGTTCTTTATTTGGTACAGCTTCCGTAATGGTAACTTCTTGCTTTTCCCATGCAATAGACATTGCTCCACCAATAATGCCTATTACCGTTCCTATTACAAATCCTCCTAGTGCTCCCATTACTGAAAGAATAGACAAAAATATAGTGACTACACCAAACACAGTCGAAAATTGTGGGTATATATAATCTAAAATTCCCATAATCAAAATTAATCCACCAAACAAAAAGCCAACAAAGACAAAACTACCAGGTATGAAAGCGATAGCATAAAGGTGTAATGGTATATACAAAATCATTAGCCCTGCTAATAGAATTAAACTTGCTCCCCAAAAAGGTCTTTTGTTTCGCCACTTCTTGAATTTCCCGCCGTTAGCTACTTTACGATGCTTTCCCTGTAACTTTTCTTCCCTTTTTAACGCCTTTGCTTCTTTTCTGTTCATGAGTATCACCTCCAGAGGATTTATTGGTATGTCATATCCGGTTCATCGATTTTCTCAACATAAATTTTGGTACCGTCCAGACTGACCACACTTTGAAACAAATAGTCAGTAACTAATTTAGCATCCTTAATTGTAATCGTTTTTGCATTCTGCGACCAATTGGTAGAAAAATCATCGGTATTTTGTTCTTTAATTGCCAATTCTTTAAAGCTTAAATCAGCGTCAATCATACGGGCATCCTGAATCAGTCCACTGATTTTGGTAGGACCAGACGCACGTATATGAACTCTTACCCAGCCGCCAGTTGGCATTTGGATATCCTTATAGATGTGTAAATTTTTAATCTCCACTTCTTCTATCTTATTTCGGATCATTGGCTCAGCATCAGAGTTGCCAGTTTCACCAATGTGCGGTAATAACTGGAATCCTTTACCATTCAATTCATCAAACTCAACGTAAAAATCACCAATTCCACCAAGTGGTAGTGCAAACGCTGTTCCAGTGAACCCGAACACCGACATAAGTCCTCCTAGCCCTAAAAAGCCAGCAAACAAAGCAATAAAAAACTTCTTTTTCCACGTTTTACCTACTGTTTCTTTCCTTTCTTCACCCAAACTTCACACCCCTTTGCACCTATTATCACGCAACTAATTTATTGTTACCGCTTACATTTAAGAATGATAATTTCACTAAAATAACCTTTACATTTCCCTCCTCTTCTTCCTTTTTCTAAATTACACAAAAATTCTTTTAACAATAGTATAAAATACAAAGACTGCACAAAAAACCCTACAATTATAGGTAATTTTTTATATCGATATAACAGTACCCTATTTTTGTTGGCTCTAAAACATTGATACAAAATCTTCGTTCATTGAAAACTGGTTTATTTACTAACGTTAAAGGGTATTAAGAAAAAGGGTTTATATGATTCGTGTCGAATTTAATAAAATAACTGGGCAAAAATCACACTGATAATTGTTAATTGAAAGGGGAAAGAATGATGTCCCTAACTTTAAATAGTCAAATGATCAGATTATTTAATAGCGGTCTTAAGATCGTTAAGTCACATCAAAACCAGATCCTGCTTGAATGGGAGCATGTTCTTGCTCATTTGCAGGAAGGAGAAAAGTCAACTAAGAATGTAGAAGATACAATCAGCTTTTTTACTGAATATCTTTTTGCTAATGAGGTTGATGAAACAGATAAAGACCATTTAAATATTGTAACGCCCCGAATTAATGAGCCACTTCAAACAAATCAATTTATCATTACTTTTCTGGAGAATGCTGTACATAAAGTTATCCAGCAAAAGGAGAATCATTCCTATCATCACCATCAAGCAGTTCAATATCTGTTTTCGACGATTAGTGATGACATTCTTAAGCAACCATATCATCAATACTTTACGATTGAATCCTTTTTAAAGAATCTTGTCACTTCTAACCAATTACCAATAGAATGGGCGGCTATCACTATAAAGAAGGACCATTTTCATTTTGTTGAGAAATGGTTTAATAACTTGAGTCAGGATTTGTTACTGGGAAGCGATGAATTGAAGGCAGATACAGTTTATTCCTTATCTGAATTATTACTGAATCAAATGCCTGAGGATAATAAAGCTAAATATAATGTTTTGACGATTCCACATGAAGACCTAATACTATTAATATGTGTTGAACACCATGATACTTCTCAAATTATGCCATTCATCACCTATGCACTGCAGACCTATCAATATGGAAAGGATTCCTTTAAAGAAAATAAGCAAGAACAACAATGGAAAGATTCCGTAATCATGTTCAATGAAACCATTATGCGCTCCAGAACCTATAATGAGGCTGTGGAAAATATTACAGCTGGATTCGTCAATTATTTGCCTTTCGAAAGATGTGCTCTTTTTTCCTACTCTGTTAATGATCAAATGGGCTTTGGTTTATTTGGGCACCGCCTTGATAATAATGCAATTCAAAATATCACAGAGAACATTAGTAATCTGCCATTAATCCAAAATAACCTACAGTTATTGGAACTCTTCGGGAAAAGTGTAAGCTACTTACAACCGATTTACATGGAGGATGCTACTCGCGGTTTCCCTGATCAATATGTCCAGCAATTTGAACTTGGTTCTGTGGTAGTTGCACCAATCTATGTATCTTCCAGTAGCAAGCTGCTAGGTGCAGCTATTCTTGATCAAGGTCGCGGCAAATACTTTAAAGTTGCGCAAGAGACTTTCTCGGCACTTACAAAATTTGGCCAAAGTGCAGGAGAGATTCTATCCAAACATCAAAATAACCAACATGGTGACAAGCAGCATACAGGAGAATTACACTTGTCACCACGGGAAATCGAGGTTCTGCAGCTTATGGCTCAGGGCGCTTCAACCATTGAAGCTGCTAGTACTTTAAATTTAAGTGAATACACCGTTCGTGACTATATATCCGCCATTATACAGAAAATGGATACTAAAAATCGCACGGAGTCCGTCGCAAAAGCTATCCGTGAAGGTCTGATCTAGAATAACAACAAGTAGTGGGTAATATCCACTACTTGATTCAACCATTCCCCTACCATTGCGTCAGTTTTCAAGGCTTACTTTGCACTCCTATTAGCTGAGGCTAAAATCTCCTGTAATTTTAACGCGAGCCCCATGTTCCCCTTTATTTTCAAACGCCCTGTCATAAACGCTTGTGTGCCATTCAATTTTCCATCAACCATTTTCTTAAAATCATTGGTAAACATATTCATTGTGCAATCAGCTTTTTCTATCTCACCTTCTCCCGCGTAACTAATGCCATCACGAAATACGATATGGTATGTACCAGATTCATCACCGTTTAGATTAAACTGATACACTGCTTCCAACCCTCCTGCACGACTCGGATCATTTTTTACTGACGAGTCAATCTCCATAAAAATATCTTGTAATCCTGCCATTTTGCATCCTCCTTGAAAGAATTAGTAGTATATTAGAAAACCTGGCATTCGCTAAATTTTTGGCGAATTGCCTTAACTGCACTTATGCAGCATTCAGCAGACATGGTGGTTTCTTATCTACTAAAAAGCGTATAGCTAAACAAAAATAAAATAAATCCCTTCTTATGTCGTGTATCGCTTTCTATTCATTGAAGACTCTTTTCATTCGATTTAATCAGCCTTCTCGCTCGCATAATTCCAATGAGTTACTTTTCTCGCTTTTGGTCATACACCTTCCATGAGAAATCTCATCTTTAACTGCATTTTTTCATTTGATACGTCTAAATTTATGTATTATGTGATATCCTTCAAATTACTTGGATTTTCTCTAGTGAAACAGTGTTACCAAATTAACCTACGTTGTTACGATCAAGGAGCTATTTTTATTTACCCGGAATCTTCCAAAAAAGAATGAAGAACGGTTAAGTCCTTCATTCTTTGTATAGCTATTGTGATGATTAATCACGAGGTCTTTCTTTTAGTTCTTCCCCATTTTTCCCTTGGAAGCGAAGCCCCCATCCGGTTAATGCTGCAATAAGCATCACGATTACCAAGAACCAGCCTTGGAAAACAAACGGGAACACAGCAGTCGGCTCTACGATCGGCAGCCAATCATACTTACCTTGCATTGTTTTAATCGTAGACCAGCCCAATAACACTGGGGCACCCCAAGGAAATATATAGCCTAATGCAGATGTTACAGCATCAAGCATATTAGCCATGCGGTAACGGTGAATTTGATATTTTGTTCCTAATTCTTTAACAAATGGTGCAGCTGCAATCTCTGCTGCAGTGTTAATTGTTATAGCACTATTTAATAATGCAACAATACCCCAAATAGCAAGCTCGGCTTTGCGGACAGAATTTTTAATCCACTTAATTAAGCCTTTCGTTATTGCTTCCATTGTTCCACCTAATTTTAATAAATGAGCTGCTGCTACAATTAATAGAATAAGGATCGCCATATTAAAATAGCCAGTCAACCCGCTTACCAACGCACCCTCAACTATAGTACTTGAATCAGGATTAAAACTTATAATATCACCAAATGTTCCTAACCCTGCTAGAACAATAAGTGGGATAGCTGAAATAATTCCCCATGTTAACGATGTTAGTAGATGATGACCAGATAAAGCTAATATAAGTACAAGAGCAAACGGAGCGAGCATGATAAGCCCACCAGGGGTAGTCGATTCAATCATAGCATCAAGTGCCCCTTGATCTGCCTGTGTTTGACCGCCACCACCAAAGATTGCAAACAGAATAACTGCCGGCACTGCCGCTACAACCGCATATTTAAAACGACTGCGCACAACCCCAGGTACATCAGCGTCCTGTGTTGTTGCCGATACGATTGTCGTGTCAGATACTGGTGCAAGGTTATCACCAAATACCGCTCCAGCCAAAATTGCTGCAAACATGAATACAGGATCTGCTCCTACTGCAACACCGGCTGGATACATCAATGTACAAAATGCAACTGTAGTTCCATAACCGGTACCAACAGCAGTTGAAAATGTTGCTGCCAATAAAAAGGTTAATGCAACGAATAAACCACCAGTAAGTCCAGTTACAGCTCCAATCCATACAAGTCCCTCTACTAGTCCGCCAGCCTGTAATACTTGCGCGAACATACCTGCATAAAACCATGCTACCATCGCAATAACACCAACTGGCTGTGCTAGCCCATCAAATAAACCCTGTGCATAATCTTCCCATTTACTTCTACAAAAAAGTAAACCAAGCGTCAGGCCGATAACCGCACCCATAACCAGCCCAACTTCAGACGATAGCTTTAGTACACTAATCGAAATAGCCCAAACTACGAAAAACAATAAAGGTATAGCTGCCCCGACTGCCCCGAGTCTAAAGTCCAGTTTTTGTATCGTCTTGTCTCCCGTTGCTTTTTCTAATTCTTCGTTATCTGACATGTTCCTTCCCCCCAAAAAATTAGTTAATAAATGCTCTTCTAACTAGCTACAGAAATGGAACTTCTAAGCTTGGATACAAGTCTACCATAAGTTTTGAAATGTATGAATAGATAAAAAGGTATATTCTCCAATCAAATCATTCATACAAGGGGGCTCACTCCTATAATCGTACGTTATTCGGAAAAAGTGTCATTATTTATAGAAATTAATTTCAAATATAATGCTTCCAAATTGAGTCGAGAAACGATTAGTAATGTAAAGAACCACTGTTGCAACAGTGGTTCTCACAGTAAACTTATTCTTTTAGCTTGGACAGCGCATCAGCTAGTGCATTATTTTTAAAACCATCGTCGTCCTGCTTTTTCAAGTATTTATTTACATCTTTTTTGGAGACTTTATGCTTCTTCTCTTTTTCTTTTCGCTTATTGAAAGCTGATAATTTTTCACGATGGCCGCATTTACATGTGAACATTTTCCCTTCACCTTCACCACGAAGTTCTAAACGCTTATGACAATTTGGACATCTGGCATTGGTATGCTTAGCAATATTCTTTTTGTGTCCGCATGAGCGATCCTGACAAACAAGCATGCGTCCATTCTTATTCTTAATTTCCAGCATTAATTTTCCACAGTCAGGACATTTCGTCCCTGTCATATTATCGTGCTTGAACGTTTCATCACTGTTTTTAATTTGCTGTACAACATCTTTCGCATAGCTCTTCATTTCTTTAATAAAACGATTTTTATCAAGCTTTCCTTCAGCAATTTGGCCAAGTTTATTTTCCCATTCTGCTGTAAGTGCCGGTGATTGCAGATCTTCAGGGACAAGATCAAGTAGCTGTCTACCTTTTGAGGTTATAAAAATGTGTTTTCCACGCATTTCCATCAGCTGATTATTAAATAGCTTTTCGATAATATCGGCACGTGTCGCAACTGTTCCAAGACCGCCAACTTGGTTAATTGTCTTTGCTAAGTGCTTTTCATCAGAACTCATATAACGGACAGGATTTTCCATTGCCTGAAGTAACCCACCTTCTGTGAAACGCTCGGGCGGTTTTGTTTCACCACTCGTCTGGGTCATTTTTACATTGAAAAAGGATTCTCCTTGTTGGATAGCTGGTAACTGCATTTCTGAAGTATTATTATCCTGATAAATTTCTTTCCATCCTAATTTTTTAACGATGTTTCCTTTAGTCGTGAAGCGTTCACTGTCAATTTTTGCTTCGATTGTTGTCTGCTCGTATTCATATGGATCAGCCAGTACAGCTAAAAACCGCTTAACAACAAGGTCATAAATTTTACGTTCTTTATCATTCAATTCTGCTAAATTAACCGGTTGCTCCGTTGGGATAATTGCATGGTGATCGGAAACTTTTGTATTATCAACAACGGTTTTTGGCAGCTTCCATTCGCGCTTCATCACTTTATTAGCAAATCGTGCATACTCATCAACACCACATGCCTTAACGCGCTCCTTCAATGTTGGAACAATATCAGTCGAGATAACTCTTGAATCTGTCCGTGGATACGTGAGCACCTTATGCTGCTCATATAGTTTCTGCATCAGGGATAATGTTTGCTTTCCGGAATATCCAAAAATGCGGTTTGCATCACGCTGCAGTTCCGTCAAATCATACAACTGTGGTGCATATTTTTTCTTATAGGACTTATCAACGTTGACCACTTTTGCAGCTTTGGTTTTCAACTGATTGTATAATGTATCAGCCTTTTCTTTGGAAAAAATACGACTGTTATTTTTTGCATCCTGCCATGTCAGTGTAACGCCGTTTGAAGTTTTTGCTTCAATTCCATAAAACTTTTGTGGCTGGAATTCTCGAATTTCTTTTTCTCTCGCTGCGATCATTGCAAGCGTCGGTGTCTGCACACGTCCGGTGGATAGCTGCGCATTGAACTTGGTTGTCAACGCTCTAGTTGCATTCAAACCGACATACCAGTCCGCTTCAGAACGTGCCACTGCTGAAGCATATAAGTTTTCATATTTCCCGCCTGGCTTTAGCTGCTTGAAACCGTCACGAATTGCTTTATCTGTAACAGATGAAATCCACAGCCTCTTCACAGGCTTTTTAACACGGGCTTTTTCGATGATCCACCTTGCAACTAATTCACCTTCTCGGCCGGCATCTGTTGCAATGACAATATCCTGCACATCATTTCTGTTCATTTGTGTTTTCACCGTGCTGAATTGCTTACCGGACTTTTTTATTACAACCAGTTTCAGTTCTGAGGGAAGCATCGGTAGATCATCTAAACGCCATGTCTTTAGTTTTTCGTCATATACTTCCGGGTCTGCCAGGGTAACTAAATGCCCAAGCGCCCATGTCACTATATAGTTTGATCCTTCAAGGTAGCCGTTACCTTTTTTATGGCAGTTCAGCACTCTGGCAATGTCTCTGCCTACAGAAGGTTTCTCAGCTAATACAATTGTTTTGCCCATTTTAAAAAATCCTTTCTTATTTAACGACTCTCTAATGTTACTTTACCATAATTAAACTAACTTTGTGGACGGTCACAACTCATTATTATATCCATACAATAATTTAGATAATTGCAGAAAGGAAATTGATATGAATGCTCTTTCATGCTGGGTTAATACTTTTAATTATTGGAGTAAGTATTGATGGATTTGGAGTTGGAATCACCTATGGGATGCGGCAAATTCGTGTTCCGTTTCTTGCTTTAAGTATTATTATGCTCTGTTCTGGATTAATAGTTTTTATTTCAATGACCATCGGTAACATGCTTAGGTCATTTATTACACCCGACATAGCTGAAATAATTGGCGGTGTTATTCTGCTTTTAATTGGTTTATTTTGTTTATACAATGTTACACGTTCAAAAAGTGAAGCAGCTTCTGAGATGGATTTGAATGATGAAGCATGGGACAATTTTAAAACTGTTATGAAACAGCCCGTTCAGGCAGATCTGGACCAGTCCGGGAGTATTTCAGCTAACGAAGCGCTGCTTTTGGGATTTGCACTAGCTATTGATGCCTTTGGTGCTGGTCTTGGAGCCGCCATGTTAGGCTATTCACCAGTCATAACTGCTGTTTCAATAGCATTCATGAGCGGAGTATTCGTATTATGTGGACTCCATTTAGGTATTTTTTTAGCAACAAAAAAATGGATGCAACGGTGTGCACTATTACCTCCATTTTTACTGATTATGCTAGGGATATCTAATTTGATATGAACTACAGTGCCTTTACCTGCCCACCGTCAATAATAAGCGACTGCCCGGTAATATATGTATTAGCACGAGATGCGAGAAATACGATTGCCTTTGCAAATTCATCTGGGTCTCCGTATCGCTTCATTGGTATTTGCTCTACCGCTTCCTGTTTGACCTCTTCAACTGAAACACCTTGTTCAACTGACTTTTTCTGATTTAATTCCAGTACACGATCTGTTTCAATTGTTCCTGGGCCCACTGTATTTATTAAAATATTATCTTCAGCGAATTCTCGCGCAAGACTCTTAGCAAGGCCAACAATTGCAGGTCGCATCGTATTGGACAAAATAAGATTATCCAGACTTTGTTTAATTGATGAAGAAGCAATATTTACGATATGGCCAATCTCCTGTTTTTTCATATAAGGAATGACCTCGCGCGTTGTTCGAATAAAACTTAATAGATTCAGTTCAAACGCATGGTACCAATCCTCATCTGACATGTCAGCAAACTTTCCAGCTGGTGGCCCTCCTGCATTATTGACTAAAACATCGACAGTCCCATTTACAGCTACCGCATGCTCTGCCATCTGCCTGATTTCCTCAGCATTTTTCATATCACAAACAATATAACTGACACTCTCATTACCCGTCTCCTGCTTAATCTCCTTAACAGTACTTGCAAGAGCAGATTCACTTCGACTGCTTATAAAAACGTATGCGCCCTCCTGTGCGAATTCAGTAGCAATTGCTTTTCCAAGGCCTTTGCTGGCAGCTGTTACAAGAACTGATTTTCCTTTCAGTTGAAGATCCATCCTAATCACATCCCTTTCAACAGATTGTTCATAAAAACCCGGAATCCTTCATAAAGGGACTCCGGGTTCTACAGTTTTAGTTCTTTTATTATAACATTGAAAGTATCCAGCCAATAACTACAATTGCACCTATTACCATTAAAATTGTCCGTATCATAAATTTCACCCTTTCAACTTTGTGCATATCATTAAAATACCCATTAAATTAAAAGTGAAAACATCATACAATTACATTTAACAGCACCGTTACTGTAACTATACTGATAAGCGTTGTCACAAGCGTAATACTGGAAACAAGATCAGGCTCTGAATCAAACTCAATCGCATACATCGTTGTTGTTGCCGCGCTTGGCATTGCCGCAACAATTATGATAACCGATGCAAGTACTTGTTCCACTGGCAAAATCCAGACAAATAAGAATGCAAGCAATGGTGAGACGACCATACGAACACCCATTGCTGACAGAATAACCTGCCAATTAAATTTTAATGAAGTGATCGAAGCAAGCTGCATTCCGAGCATCACCATCATTAATGGAATTGCCGCGTCGGCCACCATTGTCAAAGTGGAATAAACTGAGTCCGGAATTTCCCAGGGAATTGCCTGGAAAAGAAACGCCAATACCGCCGCATACGTAGCAGGCATCTTAAAAATAGTGTTAAATGCCCGTGAAAAGCCACTTGTACTACGTGATGCATAGTATACTCCAAAAACATTCATAACCAGCGACTGGAGCACCATAAAAAATATCGCATACGGCATTGCGGCCTCACCGATACTGTATAGTATGACTGGTACACCATAATTACCACCATTCATGAATGCCGTAGTCAAAATCGAAGCACTTTCAACGGATTGATTCCATTTAAAAATCCGTGCAAGAACTTTATTGATAACGATCATCATAAATAATAGAAAAAATGCAAATACAATAATATAAGTATATCCCTGATTAAAACTCGAATCATACAATGTTGTAAAAACCAATGCAGGCAGGAAAATGTATATCGAAGTCGTTGCCAATGACTTTACATCAAGAATACGAATTCGCTGCAAAATAAACCCAGAACCAAAAACCGCCATAATCGGCAGTACAACCTGAAAAAACAACCCCATAAACACAACTCTCCAATTAACCTAATATCCACTAAGTTTATCACATGTGTGTTAGCAGCCTGAATTTTGGTGCCTGTCACTTCCCGGTTTATGTCGAACACTTTTCCAAAAATATCTTGACATATGTAAGATTGTATGAGATTATATCTAAGTTAACGAATGAAGTAACTAGTAAGTATGAAATTCTGGCATTCTGCTAGTAAGTTTTTGAAGATCTTATTCACACTGGCGCGACTAAGGGGTCGCAAGGACATCAGAGCAGGTAGGGCTGACGTTGCTTAAGGAAGAAAACCCCAGTGGAACAATGACCGCGGTAAAAGTGAAATCCTATAAACAGTGATTTCCCACCCGATATATTAATTCGGGATAAATAAAAAATTGAAACTTATGTGTTACTTTATAAATCAAAGGGGTACTCTTATAGTAAGAGTACCCCTTTTCCAATACATATAATGAAAGTAGGATAAATAATTATGCGAATAGGAATGATCCAAACACTTAAGGTACTTCGAAAAATTGATACTGGTTACGTACTAGAGGACGACGTATTATTGCATAAGAATGAGTTGGATACTGAACTTGAGCCAGAACAGGAAATTGAAGTTTTTCCCTATACCGATAAGAAAGGACAGGTCATCGCGACAACCAAACTCCCCTCAGTTCAAATGGATGAGTACGATTGGGCTGAAGTTGTAGAAGTGATGCCAGGTCTTGGCGTGTTTGTAAACATTGGTATAGCAAAAGAAATGCTTGTTTCCATCGATGATCTTCCACTGTTCGAGAGCGTTTGGCCAATAATAGGTGATATGCTATACGTAACGTTAGGAAAAGACCAAAAAGGACGTTTGCTGGCAATTCCAGCATCTGAAGGTATCGTTGAAAGACAGTGGGACATAGCCCCAGAAGACTTGTTAAATCAGGCAATCAGCGGACGCGTCTATCGAACAAGTAAGGAAGGATCCGCAATTATATCTGAAGATGGTTACCGTGGATTTATTCATCATACAGAACGAAAAAAAGAACCCAGACTTGGCGAATGGGTCGAAGGACGGGTGATCGAGGTAAAAGAAGATGGAACACTAAACGTTTCGCTCAGACCACTTAAGCAGCACAGCATGGGTGAAGATGCCGATAACATTTTAATGCACCTGGAACAAAATGATGGCGTCATCCCTTTCAGCGATAAAAGTGATCCAGAAGATATTCAAGGAACGTTTAATATCAGCAAAGCTGCTTTCAAACGTGCCCTCGGAAAACTCATGAAGGAACGAAAAATCGAACAACGCGACGGAAAAACATATCTGAAGTAGATTCGAGTGGCGTTTGTCACTTTCCAGTTTATGTCGGTATGTACCAAGTGAAATTTGCGATTAACTAAACAGCCTAATCATGGCTGTTTTTTTATACTTAAGGATACATTACAGCACTTCTTTTAGTGTGGTAAAGTTTGAGCACCAACACTAAACGAGGTGCACACATGAAAAAGTTAATAGGCTTTATTTTAATTGGGATCGCCCTATTATTAATGACTGCATGCAGTGAAGACGAACCAGCGATGAATAACACCAACAAAAATACAGTAGAAGAGACAGATGCAACATCAGAGGAAGATAACGAAGCTAAAGCAGAACAGCCGGATGATGTTGTTGAAACTGACAAAAAAGCGAAACAGCAAAATGAAGATGATAGCAATCAATCAAACGAGCAATCAAATACCGATGATACAAACATGGAAGAAACGAATCAAAGTGATGATACAACAGCTAAACTTACAGATGCTGCAGCAATTCTCCGTAAATCCAGTGAAGCAATGAAGAATGTTGAAAGTTTATATATGGGTGGCACCACTGTGTCAGACGCAATTATCAATGATGTCGAACGCATTGAAAGGATCCATGTTGATGCAGATATGATCATTGGTGGGCATAACACGCTCCACCAAACCGTAAAAATTGAAGCAAACGATGAACCGGACAGTAATATGGAAATGTACCTAAATAAAGAAATGTATTACCTGAAAGAGAATGATAAATGGCTGTCAATGGAGCCAGAATATGCTGTTAATAATCTATACAATACCATACTTAATGAACAGTTAAGCTTTTATATTGACTACGGTTCCCTTTACCAGGTAATTGAAGAGGAAGATCATTACATCCTCAGCTATTCTGGAACTGATGAGGAATTTAAAGAAATCGTTTTTGGCGCCGGTCAAAAAGTCTTGAATGATTTTTTCAGAGATTTCTATCATAACATGAAAGTTACTGGAACCTACGAATTGACCATTGATAAGCAAACATTTTATCTAACAAGCTACTTGCTCAAATATGAAGCAACCACCTCTGGGGCAGCAGGTAAAGGGCATATCTATGAAAAAAGCGAGTTTTCCTATAGTAACTTTAACGCTTACGTTGAGCTTATTGTACCACAAGAAGTTCGAGAAGCTGCTGAACCTGTAGAGTAAATCTATATACTTGAGGATACATTACAACTGCTTGTTTCGTGTGCTAATGTTAGATAATAACCCTAAAAGAGGTGGCCTATGAGGAAAATAATAGCTTTACTATTTCTAATTTGTGTAATGACTCTCGTAGCATGTGGCAGTGATAATGCCAATCAAGATAAAACGGAAGAAGATGTTGTCGCTGAAGAAGAACAAACAAATGAAGAATCGTCAGACACAAGTGCTGCGAGCACAAAAGAAGATGAAAAACCTGAAGAAACTGAGAAATCTAGCGAGGATGGTAATATTATTGGGGCTGATGCTAAACAAATTTTGCTAAAGTCAGCAGAAGCAATGAAAGGGGTATCCAGTTATCTGATAGAAGGCAAATATACCGATGACAGTACGATTAACGGACAAAACGAAAAGGCAACAACTGAAATGACTGTGAAACTAAGTTTAACGGATCAGTCCAACATGCATATGAAGACTTCGACAACAAGTAATGCGGGATCCGGTGGGGTTGTTGAGCTTTACAAAGTCAAAGACGGTATGTATATAAATTCACCAGGTCAAGATCAATGGATGAAGATGGCGGCCAATTCAGACTATGGAAAGCTCTTTACGACATTGCAAGCAGGTCAGTTAAATGAGTACGTCGACAATAGTGGTGCATTTGAGGTAAAAGACAACGGTGATCAATTTGTTCTAGCATTTACAGGTACAAATGAAGAGTATAAATCAGCTGTATTAGGGGCTGGGATTGCAGCACAGGAAGGAATTTTGAAGGAACACTATGATAATATGAATGTCAATGGAACTTATGAAATAACAGTCGATAAAAAATCACTTTATATGGTGGGCTACACATTTGAATACGAATCAACAACCTCAGGAGAAATAGGAGAAGTTGAAACGTATCATAAAGCCGACTACACTATAAGTGAATTTAACAAGCATGATAATATTACGGTTCCAAAAGAGATTGTCGATTCCGCTGTATCTCTTAGCCAATAAATAATAGAAGCTGGTACAAAAGTGTTTTAGTCAAAGCGAAATCCGAACTAATGTTCAAAATTCTTGTAATAGAATTGGAACCTTAGTTCGGATTTATTTTTGTTGCTTATTAGATGTAAACCGCCCTAGGTGCGCGAAGTGTATTTCCGGAGCGGTATAATAGCACTTAAACTTTAAAAAAATTAATTCGCAGTTTATATCAACTACGTATTAGATCAAGCCATTCAAATAACGTTCTCAACATCCTATCCTGTTACTATTCATCTTTAAAATAGGAAGCTTTAGTTACGTCCCAGCCTCCCACTTTAACTTTGATGCTATATTCAAGAATGCGTGTTTGTATCAACGATTGATGTAACAGTAAATTGAATTGCTGATGCGAACAAGCATGCTATCCCCCATCCGCCAAGACCTAACCCGGTAATTTCAATTTTTCCAGCCATAATAGCCACAGCAAATAGGAGTAACCCTGTTGCGAACAATACAACCCCTGGCATATAAATGATATATCTGTCTTGGGATGATACCTTACTCAGGATAATGTTTAGGATCATCAATACAACTACTAGTACAAGTGCAATAACCACAGTGGTAACAAACATAATATCACCTCATCTTATTCTGCTATCATAAATCAGTCTATCTAGGAACTTTCATAAAGTCAATTAAGTTATCATATTTTTCAGAATTAGATTCATTTCATAATCCCGAAAAGATCATCCAGTTTTTCACCTACATATGCATGACTGTCTTCAACACCCTGATTATAAAATACCGGAGCAATTTCCTCGATAATAAATTCCAGGATTAACATTGCAGCAAGGTCTCCAATTTCCTCATCCCGCTCCTCTGAAAAGTATCTTTTAATTGACTCCACCATTCCTGCTTTCTTCACTTTTGTCAGTTCGAATTTTGACTTCATATAAAAAACCTCCGAATCATTTTAAAAGTTAGTATATCACATATTCACAGATAACCTTTACATTCTTCTAGAAAACTTGACGTTCCTTTTCAGCGTGTATATTGAAAGCGTACTTTGCTTTCCTGGAAACTCTTTTAGTTTTAAAGTACAAGCCGTTAAAGAGAAATGTCATTGTTCTTGATATAATAAGAAAGGATGCCAATTTCTTAACTGCCAAAAAAGGAATTCGCCGAAAAATGTCGAATACGGTAAGTATAAATAAGGAGGAATACCATGCAGTCTTTTGAAAATTATACATATGAACGGCCTGACATACAGCAGGAAAAGAAGACGTTCAAAGCACTAATAGAAAAATTCAAAAATGCAGAATCAATTGATCAGCAAAATAAAGCTATCACGAAAATAAACGAATTCCGAAACCGAATGTCTACACTTTCCAATCTAGTTTATATTCGTGCATCGATTGATACAAATGATGAGTACTATCAAAAAGAACGAGATTTTTTCGACGAAATTGAACCGGAAATGCAAGAGCTGGACACGGAATTTTACAAAGAACTAGTGAATTCATCTTTTCGTGTTGAATTGGAGAAGCAATGGGGCAAGCAGTTATTTCAAATTGCTGACTACCAGATTAAGTCTTTTTCACCAGAGGTTATTAAACTGCTTCAGAAAGAAAATAGGTTATCATCTCAATACTCAAAACTGGTCGCTTCGGCCGAAGTAGAGTTTCAGGGAGATACATACACATTGGCACAGCTTTCACCATTCACCGAAAGTAAGGACCGATCCATTCGAAAAGAAGCTGTTGAAGCAAGTGCAGGATTCTTTGCCGGGCATGCGAAGGAAATTGATGACATATACGACCAGCTTGTTAAAACACGGCATGAAATCGCAACAACATTAGGTTACAAAAATTTCGTCGAGCTTGGATATATAAGAATGCTGCGTATTGATTACGATGCTGATATGGTTGATGTTTTTCGCAAACAAGTCCGTGAATCAATCGTACCGCTAGCTACTAAACTTTATGAAAAACAAGCAGAGAGAATTGGTCTCAATTCACTCAAATTTTATGATGAAAACTTCAGATTCCAAACAGGAAATGCAACACCTAAAGGGACACCAGAATGGATTATTGAAAATGGCAAAAAGATGTACGAAGAACTGTCTCCGGAAACAAAGGAATTTTTTCAGTACATGCTTGACCGAAACCTTATGGACCTTGAGGCAAAAAAAGGAAAAGAGGCGGGTGGATACTGTACTTTCATCGAAGACTATCAATCACCATTCATTTTCGCAAACTTCAACGGTACGTCAGGTGATGTCGACGTTCTGACGCATGAGGCAGGACATGCATTTCAGTTCTATTCCAGCCGTAACATCGGCATACCGGAGTATTTAATGCCAACATATGAGTCAGCTGAAATTCATTCTATGAGTATGGAATTCTTCACATGGCCATGGATGGAGTTGTTTTTTAAAGAAGATACGGAAAAATATAAGTATGCTCACTTATCAGAAGGATTGCAATTCCTCCCATATGGTGTTGCAGTTGATGAATTTCAGCACCTAGTTTATGAGAACCCAGATTGGACACCGGATGATCGTAAGCAAGCGTGGAGAAAACTTGAAAAAATTTACCTGCCCCACCGCGACTATGATGGCAATGCTTATTTGGAAGCAGGGAGTTTCTGGCAGCGTCAAGGTCATATTTATGAAGTTCCATTTTATTATATCGACTACACGTTAGCTCAGATGTGCGCGTTCCAATTCTGGAAACGATCACTTGATGAAAGCGATAATGCCTGGAGCGACTATCTAAACTTATGTAAACTAGGTGGCACAAAATCATTCCTTGGTCTTGTCGAAGCTGCTAACCTCCGCTCACCATTTGAAGAAGGAGCCGTTGAATCGATTGTTGACTCAATTGAAAATTGGCTGGATTCAGTAGATGATAAATCACTGTAATTAAGAGCAGAATCGTTAACAAGTACTGTAGAATGTTTCTTAGCGAAAAAAGAGTAACTGTCAAAATAGGCAGTTACTCTTTTTACTTTCTTTTTGACCATTTTTTAGAAAACTTGGCATTCGCCAAGCCTTTAGGCGAATTGCCTTAGTTGCACTTATGCAGTAAGAAAGTATTTATACTTTCTTATCTGCCTTAGAGAACCTGGTATTCACCAATCTTTTGTGGTGAATGTCAATGTTGTATTTACCTACATAAAGAACCTTCATTATTAAGCTGCTAAGCTCGAGTCATTCGGTATTTTCTGCCCCCACACCCTGTTTAAAATAAAGGCCAGTATAATTAGCGTGATAACCCCTACAATAATAGAGAGTACTGCAGACCCTGATACTCCAGCAACCAAGAATGAGACTATACCAGAAATCCCTGCTGTTATCGCATAAGGAATTTGAGTATTTACGTGATCAATATGGTCACTGGCAGATCCTGCTGAAGACAGGATAGTTGTATCGGAAATTGGTGAACAATGATCACCAAATATACCTCCACTAAGAACTGCTGCAATTGCCAAGTACATGGATAGATCCATCGAATCAGCAATCGGCATTGCGATTGGAACCATGATGGCAAATGTTCCATACGAAGTACCAGTTGTGAAAGCAACAATTGAACCAATAACGAACAATAATACTGGAATTATCGCAGGCGATGCTGTTTGTTCCGCAAAGTCAACAATATATGCTGCTGTTCCCAGTTCAGAAGTTACACTTCCAATTGACCATGCCAACGTCAGTATAATATATACAAGCATCATACTTCTAAAGCCACTTACATATATAGACATAGCTTCTTTAAAAGAAAAAAGTTTTTGCTGCATGCCCATAATAAGTGCTACAATTCCTGCAGAAAAAGCTGCAATCAATATTGATTTTCCACCGTCAGCTTCCCCTACTGCCGCAACAAAATCTTTTTCTGGAAATCCACCTGTCCACAAGAATAGTGGTGGGATTAATCCAATAAGTACTACAATTGGAACAATCATGTTTCGCTTCTTTGGTGTATGACCTTCAACCAATTTTACGTCATCAGCCATTTTATCCTCTGATGGTGGTTCAGCGCCCTTACGGATCACTTCGCCAGTTGTACGTGCACGGTATTCAGCTTTTGCCATTGGACCATAATCCCATTTCATGAAGACAATGATTGCCACAAGGGCAAGCGCTAATATGGAGTAGAAGTTGAACGGTATCGTGAAAATATATGTCATATACTCTGAACCTGTCATACCGAGCTCTACAAACTGCGCACCGATAAGCCCCATAACAAAAACAACCCAAGTTGATACAGGAGCTAACAGACACATTGGTGCAGAAGTAGAATCAACTATATAGGCAAGTTTTTCTCTTGAGACACGCATTTTATCCGTAACCGATCGCATAACACTTCCAACTGTAAGGGCATTAAAATAATCCTCAAAGAAAATAATGATACCAAATAGGAACGTAGAACTCTGTGCGCCCCTTGGCGTCTTCACCTTTTTAGAAATGGAATGCGCAATAGCGTGAGCACCTCCAGTTTTCTGTAAAAATGCGATTAATACTCCAAACAGTCCACAATAAATTAAAACAGTTGCACTCCACTCGCTTCCTACATTAGGAATGATAAAATCGCCAAAACTTGCATACAATCCCATTAATGGATTCCAGTCATGCATCATCGTTGCACCAAGCCAGACTCCAGCAAATAAGGCAGGTATTACATTTCGTGTAATCAATGCCAGCACAATTGCAATAACCGGGGGCAATAGTGAAAGTATTCCAAACTCCATGTTCTCATCTCCTTTCAGATTTGTATAAAGTACTACCTATTAAAACATATTAATGCTTATACAATAATATTTCTTTATCCTACTAAAAAAGTCCTGCAAATTAGTCTTAAAAAATTCAGATTTTTATAACATTAACACCTTCAAAATAATAAAAGCGAACCCACTATAGGTTCGCTTTTATTATACCTTTAGCTAAGTATTTCGTTCTTTAAACAGAACGATAAAGTTAAAAAAATTAGCTGTCTTCATGTCCATCCTGAATAAAGTCTCTAATCTCTTCAATGCTTAAACCCGCTGCCTTTGCCTCCTGCACTAATGCAACCCATTCTTCGTCAAGCGCAATCATAAACTGATCATTCATTTCGTTTCCCCCATATAATCATGTTTATGTAAATCCAAAAAGTTTCTCTTATTATAAATCCCCATGCCCACTTCAAAAAGTATCTACAACAACAATACAAAAAATAATCAAAATGTGAAAGTATACCTAAGTATACAAGTGAGACTTTTGCTTCATCCACCTCAACATCTTTCTTATAAAACATAGCAGTAAGAAAGAATTTATACTTTCTTGACGAAAAAAAAGCCACCCCAGCTTTTTTCAGCTAGGGTGGCCTTCGCATGACTGATTAAAAAAGCTACTTATTTTTTGTCAGACATGCTTGACTCGGCGATTTTGATCATTCGTTTAACCATCTCGCCGCCCACTGATCCGTTTTCGCGTGCAGTTGTGTCCGCTCCTGGCTGAACACCAAACTCACTTGCAATTTCCTCTTTCATGCGATTCATTGCATTATCCGCGCCCGGCACTAACAAATCATTACGATTATTGTTACCTGCCATAACTGATCACTCCTCGTGGGATTTTGAACAGTCGAAACCTGTTCAGCGTTATTTTTTGATAACCTACTAAATTTTACCCATGTTAAAAATTGCATAAATAAAGGAAGCGCCACTTCATGGACTCCCTTGAATTTTTTCTGCTAATTCTTCTTATTGTGCATCTAACCTTACTGGAAAAAAGTTAAACATTTTTACACAAATTAATGACAGCCTATGCTAAAATGCGATATATATTAGAAAACTTGGCTAAGCTTTTATGCCAAAAACTTATAAGGAGATTTACATGACATACAAAATATTATTTCTCGATATTGATGGTACTATTTTAAAGCCAGATCATTCGTACACTGATGCCACAAGAAATGCAATAGCAAAAGTGAAAGAACAAGGTGTTGAGGTATTCCTTGCAACAGGTCGTCCTCTACATGAGATAGATAAACTAGCAGAAGAACTGGATATTCATTCTTACATCGGATACAACGGTGCATTTGCAGTTCATCATAATAAGACGGTTGTAAATGAGCCGATGGATAAGAATACTGTCGAACAATTTTTGGACATTGCTGCAAAAAATGACCATGAACTGGTGCTATACACAAGGGATACAAGTTATTATACATCACTGACTAGACCACTTGTCACCCATTTTATCGAAACATTTCAGATGAAAAAAAGTGAGCTTTACAACGGGGATAATAAAGATCAAATATTAGGTGCAACGCTAATGAACTTGTCCCCGTCCCAACCTGCACTATATGAATTGGGAGCTAATATTCATTTATCTCCAGTTCATGTACCTGGTGTCGAACATTGCTATGATATTATTCGGAAAAACGTTAACAAAGGTATTGCGGTTGATAAAGTGCTTGATCTATTGAATATTCCACGTGAACAAGCAATAGCCTTTGGCGATGGTATGAATGATAAAGAAATGCTGCAAGCAGTCGGGGAAGGCTTTGCAATGGGAAATGCACCTGAAGAACTTTTCCAATTTGCCAAAAATAAAACAACTGCAGTCTCAGATGAGGGAATAGTTAATGGACTAAAGACATTAGGTTTAGGTATTTAATGAAATGGCAGGATTAGGCTTAAGCCCATCCTGCCATTTTTTATGAACAAACACGACCAACCTGTCCATCCTCCAGCCGTACTTTAATTCCGTGTGGATGATAACTTGAATTGGTCAAAAGATCCTTTACAACACCAGCTGTACGCACACCACTCCGCTGGTCTTTTTTTAAAATAACCTCTACCGCTAATCCTGGATAGATATTCTTACGATGTCTGCCATCAATCGTCATATAGTTAGTCCTTTCCTATTAAACTCCCTCCTAGAACAGTTTATCAAAATCATTCAAAAATATATACTCTGATCTTTATAGGGATTCCTTGCTTTCCACCCTACTTTTTCACAGCATCCTCAGAACCATTTCCTGATTCTCTATATCGTTTATGACCTTGACTTCCAGAACGAATTACAAACGAGTCTGACATTAGGCATTCGCAGAACCTTCTCCACCCTCTTCAATCATAGTTTGATAAATATCATCCATTGACCAAGTTTTACCTTTTTCATCTTTATAAACAACATGTTCCCGCTTGAAATGAACTGGTGAATCCAGCCCAGATGCAGCAGCAACCCGGAACAAACCCTTTCTCATCGTAATTACGTAGTTTGCCGTACGGTGTTTTTTTTCATTAATTACTAGAGCCTTTTGCATATCAGGGTCTGTCGTAGCCACCCCAACCGGGCACATATTCGATGCACACTGAAGCGTTTGTATACAACCAACCGTTATCATAAAGCCGCGTGCAATATTGACAAGATCCGCCCCCATCGCAAGCGCCATTGCAACTCTGTCCGGTGAGATTAATTTTCCCGCAGCAATTATTTTTACAGTATTACGAACGCCATATTTCTTCAACGCATTATCAACAAGGGGCAATGCAGACCTTATTGGTAAACCCACACTATCTGTTAGCTCTTGATAAGATGCACCAGTTCCGCCCTCACCACCATCTACCGTTATAAAATCAGGTCCCTTTCCTGTATCTCTAATTTGTTTCGCTAGTTCGTTCGCTTCAATCTGACTTCCAATAACAACCTTCATTCCAACAGGGACCCCTGTATGTTCTCTGATCCGTTCTATGAAATCAAATAGTGAAGGCATATCACTGAATTCCGAAAAGCGATTCGGACTGTCAATTGACTTGAATGGCTCAACCATACGGATTCTGGCGATTTCTTCATTTACTTTTTCAGCGTCAACATGTCCGCCACGTGTCTTAGCACCTTGTGCCAGCTTTACTTCAAAAGCCTTTAATTCCGGAATCTTGCTTTTCTCAAGTAACTCATCCCAGTTGAAATTACCTTCACGATCTCTTACGCCAAACATTCCGGGGCCAATCTGCATAATAAGATCAACACCACCTTTTAAATGGTAATCGGAAAGTCCCCCTTCCCCGGTATTCATCCAGGTGCCTTTTGCCATACCCAGACCTTCAGAAAGTGCAGTTATCGCTCTGTCCCCTAAGGAACCATAGCTCATTGCTGACATACCAATTTGCCCTCTTAACTTAAATGGATACTTGCATTGATCACCTATAACAATTGTATCTTTTTCATCAAGAAGGTACACGGAAGATTCATGTTCCTCTAATTTTTCCACTCTTTGTGCAAACATGGGTTCTCTGATCAGTAAATAACGATTTGTTATTGCTTTTGTTTTTCGATCCATTTTTAATTCCTTAGTGAGCTTTGGAAACATCGAATTCCGTATATAATACCCTTCTGCTTCAAAATCACGCTGTGACCCAAAGCCAAAAACATCACGTTTATACTTTGCTTTCCTTACAATATGCTGAAAATCATTACGCGAGAAGGGTTTTCCTTCATTATCATTATTAAAAAAATACTGCCGTAATTCAGGTCCTATACTCTCAAAGAAATAGCGAGCCCTCCCTAATAATGGATAATTACGGAGAACCGGGTGCTGCTTTTGCTTCTGATCAACGTTGTATAAATAAATACCTGTCACTACTACTAAAATTAAAATAAGAAAGACAACCACAAATCCAATAATTGTCATCACATTAGCTATATTCATCCTGCAATTCCACCTTTAATTAAGTGATTATAAAGTTAGGATGTATAGTAGTGACAAAAATTATCCAAATTAAAAATTGAAAAACTTCGAAAACGTTAACTGAACTTGTTCAGTAAATTCGTTTCTGTATTTCTCAACCGCTAAAAAACTTGCCAAAAGCCGAATTGACTTGGCAAGTTACTTTATAGTTCCAGTGATTAATCACGAACTGATATATTATATTTACTCAGCCAATAATTAATCTGACATAAATGTGCAATCAGCTGTGGACCTTTCATTAATTGGCCGTACCACGGATCTTTGAACTCTTTCCCTTCACTCTGGACAATAGCTACTACTTTTTTTCGATCGATAAATTCAAATAGCGGCGAATCAGAATCGGCTAAAATCTCATTCATCCAGTTAATTACTTGCCTGGTGTATTCAGGCTGAAAAGTCTTTGGATAGGGACTCTTCTTTCGATACAAAATATCATTAGGCAGTATACCTTCCATCGCCTTTCGTAAAATACCTTTCTCCCTGCCATGTAAATTCTTCATTTCCCAGGGGATGTTCCATACATATTCTACTAATTTATGATCGGCAAAAGGCACCCTTACTTCGAGACTAGCTCCCATACTCATCCGGTCCTTCCGATCCAGTAATTGTGCCATAAACCAGTGCATATTTAAGTAGAATAGCTCCCTGCGCCGTGTGTCCTCCGCGTCTTCCCCTTCAAGTATTGGCGTTTCATCAATTGTCTCTCTATAACGATTAAATACATAGTCTTTAAGATTTAATTTTGTTTGCCACTCTGGATGAAGCAAATCTATTCTGGAACCCAGCGATTTCATCCATGGAAAACTATCGTCTGCTGGAGCAGTTGGTTCATGAAACCAAGGATAACCTCCAAATATTTCGTCTGCACATTCGCCGGATAAGCTCACCGTTGTATGCTGCTTTATTCGCCTGCTGAACCATAACAGTGATGAATCAATATCAGCCATACCCGGTTGGTCACGTAAATCAACCGATTCCTTCAGCAAACCTGCCAGTTCATTACCTGTCATCACCTCATCATGATGATTTGTTGAAAAGTGATTAACCATCTTTTCAATCCATGGCCGATCACTGGAAGGCTGAAATTTGCTAGTCTCAAAGTATTGATCATTACCTTCATAGTCTACTGAGAAAGTAGAAAGCTTCCCTCTGCCATTTTCTTTAAAATAGTCAGATGCAATAGCAGTAATTGCACTTGAATCCAAGCCACCTGATAAGAATGTTGAAACTGGTACATCAGAAACCAACTGACGCTGAACAGCATCAACGAATAATTCACGTACTGTTTCAGCAGTTTCTTCTATTGAATCATGATGGGCTTTGCTCTCAACATTCCAGTACCGCCAAACCTTTAGGCCGCCATTCGAATAAACTAATGAATGTCCCGCACGTAGTTCATCGATTCCTTTAAATATTCCATGCCCTGGTGTTCTTGATGGACCTAAACCAAACACCTCAGCAAGTCCATCACGACCGACTTCCGCTTTCATATCTGGATGCGCCAAAATAGCCTTTAACTCAGATCCAAAAAGAAAGTGGCCTGAATTTTCATGGAAAAATAACGGTTTAACCCCAAGTCTGTCTCGTGACATGAACAGTTGTGCCTTCTCCTCATCCCACACCCCAAAAGCATAAATTCCATTAAGAAAATCAACGCAATTTTCTTTCCATTCAATATAAGCCGTAAGAAGTACTTCTGTATCTGATGTTGTACTGAAATCATGGCCTCTGTTTCGTAATTCTTTTCGTAAATCTTCCGTATTATATAATTCGCCATTATATACAAGTGTGTAATTTGATCCATCCTTCTTCTTATGCATTGGCTGTTTACCACCTGCAATGTCAATAACAGAAAGCCTTTTATGACCAAACGCCACATGCTTATCCACCCATACCTGTGTATCGTCCGGGCCACGCAATGACAATGTTTCTGTCATCTTAGTCAATGCAGGCCGCTCATTCCAGGCGCTATTATTCCAATTCACTAATCCGGTAATCCCGCACAATTCACTTCATCCTCTCACAGAATATCAACAGAATAGTATATGCAGGAGTAATAACAAGTATTCCAAGTACAACTTTTGAGTATATGACAGACGTTAGTGGTAGTAAAAATTGTCTTTTGCACCACTCCGGTACCAATAAACATATGCTCAAGCTAGCACTTTCGCAGTCTTACTAGCCATAGGCTTAATCATCAAGGGTTATGAGGACGCGAACTCTGTTCAAATAGTGTGAAATGTGTCTTCACCAAGGTTTTGAAAGCGCAAATTCTGTTAGGTATTTTTCTACATTACTTCTCATTACATTTCTTATCTGCGAACAAAATAAATCCGAACTAATTCAAATTCTATTTCTAGATTTTTGAATCATAGTTCGGATTTTACTTTGATAAATCACTTTTGTCGCGGTCCCGCATTTATTTTTCAGAAGCAAACACTATCCCGGTTTGTCTGCGGGCTTCCTCTGTAATGGAAAGTACGTTATAACTAATATTTTTCAGTTCCTGATACTTGTGGTCATCGCCAGTTTCTATAATTCTATTAAATTGATCAATCTCGAAGACCATATTGTTGTCCTTATTTACAGTTTCCAGGGTTACTTGTTCTTTTGAAGGTGTTTTAAAAAGCCTTGGATTATTTATCTCCCCTGCATCGTCAAATATTAGTGTCCCCTGCTCACCCTGAATCTCACAAGCATTATAGGAATTGGATATCTTTGAACATAAGATCGTACAAGTGAAATCAGGATAAGTTAAAACTAATGTACCATTACCGTCAACACCACTTTTTAATTTAACTGGAAAGTACGAAACATCTTCAGGCTGCCCAAACAGTGCTACAGCCACAGATAGTGGATAGACACCCAAATCAACAATAGCCCCACCTGAAAATTCCGCTGAAAAGATATTTGGATTTTCCCCTTGTAAATACTTATCATAACGTGAGGAATACTGAATAAGATGCAGCGACATACTGCGAACATTTCCGATTTTACCAAGATTATCCTTCAAACTCGTAAAGTTCGGTGAATGAATATTGCGCATTGCCTCGAATAAATACACGCCATTTTCTTCAGCAACTTGATGTGCTTCTTCCCACTCTTTCACATTCGAAAAAATCGGCTTCTCACAAATAACATGTTTTTTTTGCTTTAAAAATGTAATAGCATGTTCTGCATGCATCGAATTTGGAGATGCTATATAAACACAATCAATCTCACTGCTTTTTGCCATTTGTTCAATGTCTGTAAACACGTTTCTAACACTATGTTTGTCAGCAAACTTATTCGCCTTATCAGTAGTCCTGGAATAAACGGCAGTATGCATAAAATTTTCAGAACTTTTAGCCGCATCTATAAATGCATCCGTAATCCACCCTGTACCAATTGTACCAAATTTCATCAACTCATCCCCTTTTGCACGGATTCCTCCCCATATAACGGAACGAGGATCCGCATTACAAATTTGTTCTTCCCTTAATTGGACTTTTCACAAATGCAACAACCTACATTAAATGTTCCGTAAATGGAGACGCTATTTCTGCAAAGCAGTGTCTTTTCAGCAATATCCTTGGATCCATACAAGGTATTCTTGCCAAAAAAGTAACTGCTGTCCTCCAAACTTCATATTTAGAGACTTCACCCGAATTTGCTTTACATATTTTACGGCGTTAACGTTAATTCCATTCCTTTTTCTGCATTCATCTTAGTCACATGATATCCGCCACCGACCCAGTCATTCATTTGGTTATGATACCAGTCACTTTTAAAGTGCCCAGCCTGCCCGGGACCTACGATATGATACCCTGTTTCCATATCATTTGTGTCAATCACAAACCGCCATGATGCACCATGGTCAACAATACCGGTTTCGGCATCATAACTCGCAGCCATTGGAGTAACACTGCTACCCCCAACAGAAATTGGATCCTCGTTATTGAAAAAGAATTCCAGCACCGGACTTACATCTGACAATGGATGATAAAACTGAACCTTATGGTAGTCACCCCATCGCCAGTCTGCTGGTTCGTCTCCATGTTCTTCTGACAATTTATCCATTGTATTTTCGAGTGACGCGCTCAGCACTTTCTTAATACCGCCATTATCCTCTATCCATACTGAATCATTCCCTTTACGGAGAAGTTCATCAGTTGTTTGCCCACGACTGCCGAATAAATCCATGACATCTTCAGGAATTTCACCATCATATAAAATAGTTTCAATTTCATCAAGCCATTGGTGAAATATTAGTGGCTGGGCTGCATCAACATGATCCTTGTAATCCCATTCCAAAAGCAATTCCAATGCCCTTTGAGCGTCATCCGTTAATTCCACACTAGCTAACGTTTTTGCAAACATTGGCACGAACTCCCGTGCCTGTAAATTCATTTGGTCCATCTGCAACGCTTGCATATCTTTAGCCGTTAAATTATCACCCGCTGCAAGTACCTCAGCAATTCGTTCATACCGATACGGCTGTGCCCAGACATTACTGATATGATAAGGATATTCTTCACCGATTATCTTATTGTTTGCAGTTGCAATGAATCCCTTATCAGGATTTACTACAGTCGGTAACTCATCAAATGGAATATATCCTTTCCAGTTGTTCTCTTTTTTCCATCCTTCCAGCGGTAACTGTGCATCCTCTCCATTTTCATAAATAGGAATGTTCCCATTTGCCTTATAAGCAATCGTCCCATCCTTTGATGCAAACACAAAGTTTTGTGCTGGAGACAGGAATTTTTCCAGCCCATTCTCAAATTCGGACCAATTAGATGCTCGGTTTATTTCCAGAATAGCTTCGAGCTCCGTTGTCGCTTCCAAAGCCGTCCACCTTAATGACATAACTGTATCCTTCATTTTCTTATTGGCAAAATCAGAAATAATCGGCCCATGACGTGTCTCGACAACCTCGTAATCAATCGTTTTGCCATCTTTTACTTTGATTGGTTCATTAATTACTTCAGCTTTTTCCCAATTATCCTCATATAAAAATTCATTTGGGTTATCAGGATTTCTTTTTTCCAGATAAAGCTGCTGGACATCTGGGCCAGTATTTGTAACGCCCCAGGCAATCTCCTCATTATGACCTAATATAATCCCAGGAACACCGGCGAAAATAACGCCGCTCACACTCACATCAGGTGACTCCAATTGCATCTGATACCAAATCGATGGCGTTGCAAGGCCTAAGTGCGGATCATTGGCTAATAGCGGCTGCCCTGACTTTGACTTTTCACCACTTACAACCCAGTTATTGCTTCCATTAAAAGCATGGGGAATAACAGCATTTTCAAAACTTGCTGCTACATCAACTTCATCCTCACCTATGATTGTCGGCTTGTTTTCTGGGTAAGTTGGAAATAATTCATATGCCTTTTCTTCAGCAAAGTTGTTTAGCGCAAAATAATTAAAGGCTTGGCGCTCCCAATGTCCACCAAGGTCAAATGCCATATATTTACCAATTGTCAACGAATCAATCGGTGTCCATTCAGCTGGTTCAGACCCCATAAGTGTAAACTCGACTGGCAGACTATTTTCTTCTTTTGCCTGTTTAATATATGCGTTTACACCATCGGCAAACCATTGTAATACTTGCTTGCTTTCATCCGAATAGATATCATACGATTCCTTGGCCGCGCGCCTTAATCCAAGCGAACGAAAGTATTTATCATGATCAATTGCCGCTTCACCAACAACTGCACTTAACGTCCCAGATGCCTGCCTCCGCGACATTTCCATCTGGAACATTCTGCTTTGGGCCTGTATGTATCCTTGGGCCATGTATAGATCATGATTATTTTCAGCCTTAATATGCGGCACACCATCCCCATCTGTTACCACTGTCACCTCATTTTCCAATGATGGTAACTGTATTGTCCCTTCAGTCTGTGCTAGTGACTTATTGATGCATCCGTTTACAAAAATGAATAAACCAATCCCTATTGCCAGCAATACTCCGAGACTGATAAGTAGTATTTTTTTCTTATTTCTCTTTTTCTCTTGTGGCTCCAGAATAACTTCCTGTGTTTGCAATAATATAGCCCCCTTGATCTTAACTATTACTATATTTTATTCGATACATAACGACAAAAGTCCTGCAAATAAACTAAATATAAAACGACGGAAGACCTCTAATCATTTACAACCTCCCAAGTATTGATCAGCCCATCAGTAATAGCCCGAACAACTTCCGAATCCGTATCATATTTTGTATGCGAGAGCGGGTTCCAGCTTGTCAGCCAACCTCCAGCATTCACATTAACATCCTTCGTCACTGCCAAATCATATTCACCGTTCAGTCCCTTAAGCGGATATGCCAGAACATCATCTTTATCATAAAAATTGAGCCATTCTCCTTTTAATCCTGGGTAGAGTCTCTCCAATCCAGCTGATGGAACAGCAATCGGCGAACCAAAATCAATATATCGCATCGACCACAATGCCATTGGACTTCCCATCGTATAAAAAAGAGTTAACGTCTCACATTGTTCAATCGGTGTCTGGTTGGTACAACGCTTTGTTTGAATCCCAATATTTTCATGCCTGTACTGTAAATCGTAAAAATAATTACTAGCAACGACGGTCCCAAGACTATGGCTGATGACACAAAGTGGTGCATTTTTTCCAGCCCGTTCTTTTAATTTTCGAATTGCCTTAGCAACCAGTGTATGAACCTTATCATAGTTTTGTCCACCCGAATTCGTAGGCTGGTAAGCAACAGCATCGGATAAAAAATCAATTACAAAACGGCGCATCCGATTATAATCCAAGTCCTGATTATGTTGCAGCTTATTCCAAAGTTCCTCTTGCTCACCTGCAAAAATAGCAGACCAGAATACAGGCTCAAACTCCAACTCTGTACTCCCTATCCCCAATCTTTTCTCAAATCTGCTCGAAATACGTTCAATTATTTTTTCTGCAAACTGTTTATCCGGTGTTCCCGCCCCATGCAAAATTAGTACAGCAATTTTTTGGGTCATACGTCCCCTCCTATAATTACCTAGTAATCTACTAAACACGACAGACTTTAATTACAAACAATATATCCCATCTTCCCTGGAAAAACAATCTCTTACTCGTAATAGAAATGCAACGAAATTGTAAGATTATTACCCCTTTAAAAAGGTTATATGCCTTTTAACAGATTCTTTTTTGTAAGCGAAATATTTTTAACATAAACCGACAAAAATCGGGAAGTGACAGGCACCAAAAAAAGGAGTGATTTCGATGAAGGGTATTATTCTTGCTGGAGGCAGCGGTTCGAGACTTTCTCCGAGTACTGACAGTATTAGCAAACATTTACTGGCTGTCTATGATAAGCCTATGATTTACTATCCATTATCAGTCTTAATGCTGGGTGGAATTACCGATATTATGATTATTAGCACGCCTGAAGATAAACCTCGCTTTCAAGACCTATTGGGCGACGGCTCGTCACTTGGCATCAACCTTAACTACATCGAACAGTCAGATCCGAATGGGATTCCGGAGGCATTTATTCTAGCTGAGGATTTCATCGGAAAGGATGATGTGACACTTATTCTAGGTGATAATATCTTTTACGGCCAAGGTTTTACGACACTGTTTAGGAAAGCACTTGAAAATCATCGGACCGCGACGATATTCGGATATCGTGTAAAAGATGCCGGTAGATTCGGGGTAGCAGAATTTGATCATAATCAGAAAGTAATCTCCCTTGAGGAAAAACCGGAACAGCCAAAATCAGATTTTGCCGTAACCGGGCTATATATTTACGACTACCGCGCTGTCCAGATTGCTAAACAATTGCCTTACTCAGCGCGAGGCGAACTGGAAATTACCGACTTAAATAAAGAATACCTAAAAGGCAGTCAGCTTGACGTGCAATTACTGGGCAGAGGGTTTGCTTGGATGGATGCTGGAACACATGAATCGCTTTTCGATGCATCTGAATTTGTTAAAATTACGCAGCAGCGTCAAGGATTTAAAATTGCATGTCTAGAAGAAATCGCTTATTACATGGGCTATATAAGCCAAAAAGCACTTCAGGAAAAGGGTAAGGCAATGGAAAAGACCGATTATGGAAAATACCTGCTCGAAATTGCTGACCGTAAACACACAGAACAATACTGGGAATCTATTGATCGCAATCCAATGTTAGGACTGGTAGAAAATGAATAAAACACTACTCATAACAGGCGGAAATGGTTTTATTGGCTCAAATTTCATTCATTATTTACTGAATAAATATCCCGATTACCAACTAATAAACGTTGATAAATTAACCTATGCAGGTTCAAGAGCCAATCTTCGTGATGTGGAGAATTTTAAAAATTACCATTTCATTCAAGGAGATATTGCTGATGAATCTCTAATGAAAAGTATATTTTCAATTTACGATATTTCTGGCGTTATCCACTTCGCAGCAGAATCACACGTTGATCGGTCAATTGAAAACGCCACATCATTCATTGAATCAAATGTTCTCGGAACAACCACGTTGCTCCAGGCTGCTCGCGAATCGTGGGAAATGAAAGGCGAGCTTGCAACAAGACGCTTTCATCATATTTCAACCGATGAAGTATATGGGTCACTTGGTACGGATGGGAAATTTAATGAGGAGACACCCTATGATCCCCGTAACCCTTACAGTGCATCCAAAGCAAGTGCTAATATGATTGTGAAGAGCTTCGGTAATACCTATGGGATGAATATAGTTATATCAAGCAGTTCCAACAATTACGGACCAATGCAACACGAGGAAAAACTGATTCCAACAATTATTTCAAAGTCCCTGAAAAAGGAGCTCATCCCTGTCTATGGTGATGGAAAAAACGTACGAGACTGGCTTCATGTTCAGGATCATTGCCAGGCATTAGACCTTATTTTTCATCAAGCAAGTCCAGCAGAAACCTACAACATTGGTGGTGGGAATGAAGTTACCAATATTGAGCTGGCGATGAAAATATGTGATATTCTGGACTACCTATATCCTCAAAATCACAGCTGTAAAGAGTTGATTGCATTCACTCAAGATCGTCCGGGACACGACAGACGATATGCAGTTGACGATACAAAACTAAGGAAAAACCTGGGCTGGGTTCCTACTGTGGATTTAGATACGGGATTAAAAAATACGGTTGAATGGTATGTAGGGCAATGGGAACAAATCACCCAACAATCTCTGTAGTCGTTCCTGTTTATGGGTGCGAACCTTGCTTACACCAACTTTATGACCGTATTAAAACCACCATCGAAAAAATCCCAGCCCACTTCGAAATTATTCTAGTAAACGATGCCAGTCCTGATAATGCCTGGAACACTATTAAACAACTAAGCACAACCGACAGTCGCATAAGAGGAATTGACCTTGCCAGAAATTTCGGGCAGCACCATGCAATTACAGCCGGTCTTGACTACACCGTTGGCGACTGGGTTGTGGTGATGGATTGTGACTTACAGGATCGTCCAGAAGAAATCCAAACATTGTACGATAAAACTCACGAAGGATATGAAGTCGTGTTTGGGAATCGTATACAGCGCCAGGACAATTGGTTTAAGCGAAAATCATCACAGCTTTTTTACAAAGTCTATGACTATTTTACCGGCGGGACATCAGACCATACCGCTGCCAACTTTAGTATCAGTTCCAAAAACGTGGTAGATGGATTTAAGCAAATGCGCGAACAAAACCGCTTCTTCCCGCTTTTCATTCAATGGATGGGGTATAAAGCAAGTACCGTACAAGTCGAGCACAACTCAAGGAAGGCAGGAAAAACATCCTATAACATTAAAAAACTCGTTACTCTGGCAACAGATGCCATTATATCCCAATCAAATAAGCCGCTTCGTTTATCAATTCAATTCGGCTTCTTAATTTCGTTGGGCTCATTTCTTTACGGAATGTATCTATTTGCAAGATACTTCTTTTTAGCAGAACCAGTTCAAGGCTGGACCAGTGTCATGGTCTCCATTTACTTTATTGGTGGATTAATTTTCTTCAACTTTGGCGTTCTCGGGCTTTATTTAGGCAAGGTATTTAATGAAACAAAGGCACGACCGCTTTATTTAATTCGTGAGACGACAGATGAAAACGACGAACGGAGCTGATAATATGAAACATCTACGGGAAACCCCTTGGGACAAGAGAAATTTTAATATGGACACATTTGAAGTAACTGGAACATTTGAAGAAGCACTTCAGGAAACAGATAAGTATGATGGACACTACACGCTTAAGATTGGCCCCTTGGAAAGTCCAGAGCTCCTTCTAAAATATGGTTTTTATTATATGGACACATTAATCGAGCCCGTATGTAAAAAAGAAAACTTACATCTTTTCGATAATGATGCTACATCAATTTCAAAGGATTATGAACCATCAGAGATTAATCAAATAGCAGAAGAGTCGTTCAAGCATGGTCGGTTTCATCGTGATTTTAATATTCCTAATTCGATGGCTGACACTCGCTACATGAATTGGGTGAATGATCTTCAGGAGAAGGATCAGATTTTCGCCCTCATGTATGAAGATGATACAGCTGGGTTTTTTGCTTACGATAGTGACAAAGTTCTTCTGCTTGGAATTAAAGAGGAATACCGAAGCAGAGGTCTGGCAAAAGCATTTACGAGCCAAGGCTGTGCAGAGCAATTTAAGCACGGGTACAACGAGTTACGGACATCTATCTCTGCTGCTAATGTAGCTTCATTAAATCTGTTTTATTCCCTTGGCTTCAGGCTCATGAATACTGTTGATGTCTACCACAAAGTAACCGGCCCAGGTGTGTAATGATGGGATACCTTTATATATTTGGCACAATATTTTTCACCGTTTATGGCCAAATTGTTTTAAAATGGAAAATTGATAAAGCTGGCCAACTCCCAGAAGCATTAACAGATAAAATCTATTTTCTCCTGCAATTATTACTTAATCCATGGATTCTATCAGGATTTCTATCAGCATTTGTCGCATCTCTTTTTTGGATGGCAGCAATGACAAAGTTTAATATCAGCTATGCCTATCCTTTTATGAGTTTGTCATTTGTCCTGGTATTTCTGCTTTCCGTAGTTATTTTCGGCGATCCCGTTACGGTACAAAAAGTAATCGGGTTAAGCCTGATAGTTGCAGGCATTATCGTTACAAGTCAATCATTGTGAGGTGATCGTTTTGATTCCATTTAATAAGCCATGTGTAATAGGAGAAGAAGCAACAGCAGTGCAGGAAGCAATTGAACATACAAAGCTATCCGGCAATGGTCCGTTTGGAAAAAAATGCACCGACTGGCTTGAAGCTCGATTACAATGTGAGAAAGTAATCCTAACGCCATCATGTACAGCAGCCCTAGAAATGACCACATTGTTAACAGAAGTTGGGGAAGAAGATGAGGTCATCATGCCATCGTACACTTTTGTTTCGACGGCTAATGCATTTGCACTCAGAGGAACTGCGATTCGTTTTGTTGACATCGAACCTAATACGATGAATATATCGCCAAGTGAAATCGAAGCGGCAATAACCGACAAGACAAAAGCAATTGTTATTGTGCACTATGCCGGTATTTCCTGTGATATGGATGCGATAATGGACATTGCAAATCGTTATGGGCTATGGGTTATAGAAGACGCAGCCCAGGCATTGTTCAGTTCGTACAAAGGAAGACCCCTTGGTACCATTGGACACTTTGGCGCGATAAGCTTTCATGAAACAAAAAACTTTACTTGTGGTGAAGGCGGTGCCTTGATCGTAAATCGTCCTGAAGCCGTTGAACGAGCAGAAATTTTACAGGAAAAGGGAACAAACCGGGAGCAATTTTTTAAAGGAATGGTAGATAAATATACATGGCGCGATGTTGGTTCATCCTATTTATTAAGCGACCTAAATGCAGCATATCTATCTGTTCAATTACAGCATGCTGACTTGATTAATAAGAGCCGATTACGTGCATGGAATCAATATTATTATGGATTACTTGATTTACCTGAAGTTGAAGTGCCACACGTTCCATCGGATTGCCACCACAATGCCCATATGTTTTATATAAAAACCAATCAGCAACAGGAGCTGATTGAATACCTTAAGAAACATGACATAATGGCCGTAACACATTACGTGCCATTACATTCATCGCATGCAGGAATGAAATTTGGAAAGTTTATTGGTGAGGACCAGTTTACGACAACCGAAAGTGAAAAAATTGTTCGCTTGCCATTATACTTTGGAATAGGAAAAGAGGCCGTCGATGATGTGGTCACCCATATACAAGCTTTTTTCAACACCTAAATTAATAACGTTCGCATGTCTGGTGATCGTCGCCTATCTTTTGCCATATTATATTCTTGGCGAAGATACACACATCCGCGTGCATGACAATTTGGATTCCAACATTGTCTGGTATAAATTGCTCGTTGAGAGTGGGCAGCTATTTTCACCCGCTACACTGCCAAATGTAATTAATGGACTGCCACGAAGTACGCTTGCCACACCATTTGATGCAATGGTATGGTTTTATGTACTTTTCGAACCGATGACAGCTTACACAATTGGGCAAACAATTATGCGGCTCGTTGCCTTTATTGGTATGTATATGTTACTTCGGAATCGTATCGGAACACCATTTATTTCAGTTGGTGCAGCGTTAGGTTTTGCACTGTTGCCTTTTTGGCCGTCCGGTCTCTTATCAATTGCAGGTCTGCCACTCGCTTTGCATGTATTTTTAAACATCCGTGAACATGGAAAGAAAACCAAGAAATATAATTGGCTAGTATTAATTTTACTGCCGTTTTTCTCAAATTTTATTCTTACATTTATATTTTTCTTAGGTCTGATGGGCGTATTTTGGTTAATTGATTGGATACGATTAAAAAAGTCCAATTGGGCGTTTTTTATTGCCATAACGTCTATGACCGTTCTTTATTTGGCAAAAAATTATTTATTAATTTATTCTATGTTTTTTAATAAAGGATTCACATCCCATCGTACGGAAAATGACCTGGGGCATAATGATTTAGCCGAAACATTGGAGTTATTTTTACATAACTTCATTAACGGGCATACGCACGACATGGCAGTCCACACTAAAATCATCATCCCAGTTATTGGTGTTGCAATCCTTGTTGCAGCATATCGTAATCTGAGACCGAAATTATTACTTGGCTTATTTATATTCAACGCCTTGATTTCACTCTGGTATGCATTTTGGTATTGGGAAGGATGGCGTGTATTAAAGGATCAAATTATGATTCTGAACACGTTTAACTTCAGCCGTATACATTTTCTCGACCCAGTGGTCTGGTATATCTGCTTCGCCCTGGCATTGTGGGTTTTATGGAAGCATTTACGTTTTGGAAAAATGTTAGTAGTTGCGCTAATTATTACCCAATGTGTTTTGGTGTTTAATTTAAATGAAGAGAATAAATACAGTAGGATTGGCACTCCAACATTTGCAGAATTTTACTCAGAGAATTTATTTGATTCCATTAAAAAATATATTGGGAAAGATCAATCCGAATACCGGGTTGTCAGTATTGCAATGCATCCAACAATAGCTCAATACAATGGATTCTATACGCTCGATACGTATAACAACAGTTTTCCATTAAAATATAAGCATAAATTCCGGAAAATCATTGCACCCGAACTTGAAAAGAATGCTACTCTCGAAAATTATTTCGATACATGGGGCGGCAGACTCTATATGTATGTCAGTGAGCTTGGCAAGCATTATATGTTTACCAAAAATAGTGACGAAGAATTAGAAAATCTCAATATAAATAGTGAAGCGCTGTCTAATTTAGGCGGTGACTATGTATTGTCTGCACTACCTATTTTGAATAACGAAGAGAATGGGCTTAAATTTGAGCGAAGTTTTGAAAACGCCAAATCCCCGTGGAAGATATATTTATATAAGGTTGTCGCTTGACTTTAGGGGGTTTCGTCGCTCGACTTTGGGATGTTGTCGCTCGACTTTGGGGCTTTGTCGCTCGACTTTGAGGCGTCGTCGCTCGACTTTGGGGCTTTGTCGCTCGACTTTGGGGCTTTGTCGCTTGACTTTTGGGCTTCGTCGCTCGACTTTGCATAAATCTTTCACTTGGGCAAGAAACTACTGTTTCAGCTGTTCAATTTCGGATTCTGTTCTAAAAACCCGCTTATTTAGTACTTGTATATCAGAATCCCGTTTATCTATTTTGCCATCTATTTGTTTAAGTAGCACTCGAATATTCTGGGGTTCACTTTCTTCTAATTTAGTTACCGCTGCCTCAATCCGGTCAATTTTACCATCGATTACCTGAAAGCGATTGTTCATGTTGATTTCCATATTCTGCTGACGGTCATCAATTTGCTTCAGATTGGTTTCCATACTCTGCTGACGATCATCTACCTGCTTCAGATTGATTTCCATACTCTGCTGGCGGTCATCTACCTGCTTCAGATTGGCTTCCATACTCTGCTGGCGATCATCTACCTGCTTCAGATTGGTTTCCATACTTTGTTGCCGATCATCTACCTGCTTCAGATTAGCTTCCATACTCTGCTGGCGATCATCTACCTGTTTCAGATTGGCTTCCATACTTTGTTGCCGATCATCTGCTTGCTTCAGATTGGCTTCCATACTTTGCTGCCGATCATCTGCTTGCTTCAGATTAACCTCCATACTTTGCTGGCGATCATTTATTCTGTTCAATAACTTGTCCATATTCTCTAACTTTTTTATAATCTCATCCATCTCCAAAACCTCCTTAATGATAAAGTACCTTAATTGGATTAGAAGAGCAAAAACATTAAATTCCTTTTAGCTTATTCACCATGCGTTAAAAAACGAATTTTTACCTAGCAATAATTTAAATATCTTTCTACTCCCACATGCTAAATTCTAATTTTTTATTTATATTATAGTATATAGTAATAAAAGAATACAGGTTTACTTATTATAGTCCCAGAGTACTTTCCACTCCTCTTCAACCATCGTTGCATAAACATCCTGTACAATACGAAACAGCCCATATTTACCTTTATACTCTTGTGTGACTGTCACCTTATAAACTAGATCAATTGGTTCCGCTCCTTTTTCAATTTTCCAGTTCTTCATTTCCACTGCCTCATCCAAGGTGTAAGTAAACGTAGTAACACCAAAGTGATTCATAAACACATGCGCACGGTCCTGCAGATAGTGTCCTTTATCAAACTTCTCTTTCATTAAAGGATGGAACATCGCCCAGGAGTCTGAAAAGGCCCCATCCTGTTCATATGCATAAAACATGTCAACTGCCTCAACAGCATAATCTTCAGGAGATTTATCAATGAGTAAATATATGGTAAAACCAATACCAAGGGTAACCACTAACAGCAGTACTATCCTCATCGTATCCCTCCTAACTGACTGGGCAGTTACAATCCTAATTTAACCCATAACTTATTCTCGTTAACCTTGAACTCCTTTACATTACCAACCGGTATGTCTCTGATTCTGTTAATACAATTTAAATCAATCATTATTATATCTTTTTTATATTTTAAAAAAGGTGGTCTGTTGAAAATCTTACTTTTCAGCCATCCTAAATTTAACGGTGTTATCCTATCAATATGCAAATACAGCACTCGCTTGTCCGCATGTATTGGTCTTAAATCTATTTCAAAGTACATGTTAAAGAACAGTTTTTTTGCAACACCGCTGAATCTTATTAAATCAGTTTGCATGGATATCGAGAAGTCCTGTACAGAATTTTGCCGGGCCAGTCTTTTTTCAAAAATGCGTAAAAGTACTTTTGATGAAATTGGCAGGTTCACCCCTAAATTGTCCATTAGATTCTTCCTTTTGGAATGCCGTTAATACCATTTTATTCGAAGATAGGACAAATATTATAGAATATAGCATAGCCAATCTAAATCTATGTGACAGGTTAACCATCAACACCCTCTTCAGCACGAGTAATATACTCATTCTCCAGTGAGGTTCTTCCTTTAAATGTTTTAAATCCCTTAACCCACAAGGACTGGTAATTATGAAGTTCACTCAATAATAAAAATATTTGTCTACTATCTTGGTGAATACCCTTGTAAAATTTCCAGGTATAATCACTTGATAAATACGTTTCACAAAAAGATTTTGTAAAACCATAAAAAAGCCACTAGTCTTTTAAATTAGCAGCTTCAATCTCATTTATAGACACGCTCCAACTTATTAATCGAATCCTCCTTCCCCAGCATCCTTTGAATTATCTCAACATTACCGGGATACTTAATACCAGCTCCTGTATTCAGAGCAACTACAGTTTCATCCTGTCCAATCCACCCACTTTCTCTTAACCTGCGAATCGCTGCAAATGTAGCAGCACCTTCTGGACAAACAAAACTTCCTTCCATGTTAGCCACTTTCTCCTGTTCCTTGAGCATCGATCCGTCATCGATAGCAACCGCGCAGCCATCGGTATTATAAATAGCATCTAACACTAGAAAATCTCCTAATGCTTTCGGGACATTGATACCGAATGCAACGGTTTCGGAATTCTTCCAAAACACAGATTCGTGTTTTCCTTCTTTCCATGCATCGACAATAGGCGCACACCCCGTTGATTGAACAGCTACTAACCGGGGAAGCTTTCCTTTGATCCAGCCTAATTCCTTTAATTCGTTTAGAGCTTTATAAATTCCAATCAGACCTACACCGCCACCTGTTGGATATAAAATCACATCAGGCATTTTCCAATTAAGCTGTTCAGTGATTTCCAGCCCCATTGTTTTCTTTCCTTCAATCCGATAGGGCTCTTTCAATGTAGAGGCATCATAAAGGTTATAGTCCTTGACCGCTTTTTCTACTATTTTTCCAGCATCACTAATGAGTCCATTCACTAAATAAAGATTGGCTCCTGATAGAGCGACTTCATTTCGGGCGATTTTGGGAGCATCTGTCGGCATCACAATGGTAGCTATTATACCAGCCCTGGCAGCATATAACCCCCATGCTGCACCAGCGTTTCCATTTGTCGGCATTACTAGTTCCTTAACGCCGATTTCTTTTGCCTTCGATACCCCAACAGCTGCACCTCTTGCCTTAAACGTACCTGTCGGGATCAGTGCCTCATCCTTCATGTAAAGATTACCAATGGACATATCATTTCCAAGTTTCCGCAACGGGAGTAACGGAGTCATACCTTCTCCTAGTGAAACGACATTAAGTTCTTCCTCAACCGGGAGTAATTCGTGATACCGCCATAATGTAAGTTCCCTTGTACCCCATTCACCGGGTACTACATTCTTCTTAACTTCTTCCAAGTCATACTTTACTAATAAAGGTGAACCACAAGTGCATACTTGATGCTGCTCGATGGTCCCAAATGTATTTCCACATTTTGGACAATAAAGATGTGAAATATAACTGTATTTCAACATATGCCCTCCTATCTAAATACATGGTTATATATCATTCCAATAGTTTCGAATAAATATCTTGTTCCAACATATCACTTACATTGATTACCTCACCGTTTTTTATGGAACGTTCAGCAGCCTCCCCGACAACAATGGACCAAAAACCCTCTTCCACTGTGGCTGTTGCTTTATAATTCCCCTCTATGTTATCAATAAAGTACTTGTGCTCATAATATGTGGCGCCACTATGACCACTTCCCTGAATGACTGTTGGGTAGCAGGGGACTGCTGTTTTTGCTGTTCCGTTTTCTCCGCTTAATACTTCCAGATACGTTCTGTCACCGTTTATAGGCAAAAAATCCTCTTTTTCGTAGGCTTTCAGTCTGCCTCTGTCACCGCATATTGTTATTTCTTCATAAAACATAGGTACAAACATACAAAGCTGAAATTGGGCTTTGATGCCATTCTCGTAATTTACCGTAACCATGGCATTGTCTATAATATTCGACTTGGTACCTTTATAAGAAAAATCCGTAAAATTGACATCCATGCCGCCTGTAGCGTAAACTTTTTCCGGCCTCGATTGTGCAAATAAGTTTAATAGATCAAAGTAGTGACAGCATTTTTCAACCAGAGTTCCCCCAGAGTATTCCGAAAATTTATTCCACTGATTAACTTTATCCAAAAATGGCACACGATGCTCTACAATACTTATATTTTTGATATTTCCTGCTGATTTTCTTTCCAGCATTTCGTGAATGGCTTCCGTATAAATAGGTTTATGTCTGTATTGAAGACCAATTTGAAAAATAGAATTGTAGTTTTGTGCTATCTCTTTTATCTCCCAGGTGTCCTTTAATGTTGTTGCCATCGGTTTTTCTAATAAAATATGTTTTCCTGACTTAACTGCCTCTTTAACAATGTCAACATGTGTATAATTAGGGGTGCAAATAATTAGCCCGTCAACTTCCGAATCCTGACAAGCACTTTCTAACGTATCATAAACTTTCAATTCATTACTCGGATACTCCTGCCGAAAAAAATGACAGGTATTCTCTATACTGTTTTCATTAAGATCAAAGATACCATTGATTTTTGCCCGTCCCTCCAACATTGTAACCTTTATGTGCTCCTGGCCAATTATACCCGCACCAATTACATTAAATTTATACTTAGGGGGAGTTTTTGAGAATAAATACTTATCTTTCTCTGTTAAATGGTCTGACTTAAAAAAACCAGTATAAAAATTATTATTATTTATTTCACTTACCACTTGATACACCTCCCTATAGTTGACACGCCGGAGTCGAATAATTTTGAAGGACATCCGCAGCCTTATTCTGGCTACCAAATAGATCTATTTTTTCTTTTACTTTTTCTTTCATATAGGTTTTACCTCTCCCAAGTGAATTAGCAAGTACAAATTCCTGCTGGTTCTCCTCGAACACTTTTTGAATACCGTAAGTGAAAGACTGCCTCAATTCGGTATCCACGTTAATTTTAGCAACACCTAATGAAATAGCCTTTTCTACTTGCACATCAGGTACACCAGAACCACCATGCAAAACAATTGGCCGTCGTACAGCTTCTGTTATTTCTTGTAATCTTTCAAAACGTATTTTTGGTTCTGCCTTGTAAAGACCATGAGCAGTGCCAATAGATACTGCTAAATAATCCACATCCGTTTCTTGTACAAATGAAACAGCTTCTTTTGTTGTAGTAATTAGTGCGTCTTTTTCGTGAACAGTTATATTATCTTCTGTTCCTCCAATTTTTCCAATTTCACCTTCTGAGCCAATGTTAAGCGCCCTGGCTATAGTCACAACTTTTTTAGTTAACACTGTATTTTCATCAAATGATAAGGATGAGCCGTCAAACATAACTGATTGAAACCCTAGTTGGATTGCTTTCATTGTTTGTTTAAAATCCCTGCTATGGTCAAGATGAACAGTGATTGGAACGGTTGAATTCTTCCCATAACAATCTATAAGCAATTTCATTGGTTCCATCCCTAAGGTTTGAATAACTTTCTGTCCTACTTGAATCATAACAGGTGACTGTTCCTCTTCTGCCGCTTCAATGATAGCTTGAACAGTTTCGGCATTGTGTGCACTAAAAGCACCTATTCCATAACCATTTCTATATGCATGATCTAATAATAACTTGCCATTCAGAAAAGGCATTTTGAGCTTACCTCCTTTATCTTTTTAACTCAATATCATAATGATACTGATCACTGCGATATTTTGTTTTCGTATATTCAATTGGGTGGTTGTTCATACCAAAACTTAAACGATTCATCTCAAGCATCGCCTCACCAGGCCTAATCCCCAGTAAATCTGCCTCGTCCTGCGTTGCATTAATCGCATAAATTTTCTCACTTGCCTTATGAAGATAAATGTTGTGGTTCTCTAAAATTTCATAATACCTTGCTGCATTCAGGTCATATTGCATTAAAATACTTCCAATATTATACGGCCAGCACGTTCGCTCAAAAGCAATTGGCATATCATCAGCAAAGCGAATTCTTTCTATTAATAGAATAGATTCATCTTCCTTAACATTTAACATTGATTTTTCGGTAAATAGCAAATCACTAAATTCCGTTCGTAACAGTTTTGATTGAGGAATATGACCTTTTTCAACTACCTCTTCAGCAAATCCTTTAAGGCGACCTAAACTCCCTACTAATTTCTGAGGTTTAACTAACGTACCTCTGCCTTGTGTTTTTTCCAGTAATCCGATTTGTACAAGAACAGAAATCGCTTGCCTGATAGTCGTTCGGCTTACATCAAATTCTTTCATTAATTCCCGTTCGGTTGGGATCAGTGATTGTGCTCCCCACACACCATCCTGAATGCGTTTAACTAATACATCCTTTATTTGAAGGTATAAAGCCTTATTAGCGTTATGATCTAACTTATGTGCAGGCATTAACTTATCTCCTTTGCAATGGCGGCGGATAAGAGGATAAATCGTAACCAATCAGCGGGCTCAGCCATTCATTATACGCTTCCTGGTCTTTCAAAAATTTTGCTGGAAGTTTTCTTTCCCCGCTTTGAACAATCGTTTTTAGGGAAACTGGTGTAAACACTAATTCATAAGCAGTATTTTCGGAACGCTGGAGGGATACCATCACATCTGTCGCTCCTTCTCTAAGCCAGCGAGCTCCCACACTGCCGACTTGAATGGCTTCGGTATAATCAGTTGATGAAACGGAAGCCGAGCAGCTTCTTTGATTCATTCCTAACAATTCAGCACGCACCATGATATTCATGTGTTCATTAACCTTATTTTCAATCTCCTTCGAAATCCCTCCCAAAACGGAATAACCATTTACACGCTCTCTCTCTATCTGGATTCCTTTATCCCAGCATACCCCTTCGCTTACAACAACCAGCGCAACACCATAATCCCGAGTTGCCTTTTCAATATGATGAAATAAAATCTCAGGTCTTAACGGCTTTTCAGGCAATGCTATATAATGGGGGCCATCTTGTTCATATTCCTTGAGAAAACCAGAAGCTCTCGCCAACCAGCCGGCGTTCCTGCCCATTGTTTCAATAATCCGTACTTGTTCAAAATTATTCATAGCCATGAGATCACGTCCCATATCCCTTGTCACTTGTGCCACATATCTGGCAGCACTCCCAAAACCCGGAGAATGATCGGTTCCTGCCAAGTCATTATCCACAGTTTTGGGAAGACCTAATAGTTGCAACTGATAATGCTGACGAATAGCTTCATCTTTAATTTTGTCCATTGCCTCCATGGTTCCGTTTCCACCAATGAAGACAAGCGTCTCAATTTGGCAATCTCGGAGTACCTGGACAGATTGGCTTATTTGTTCCTCACTTAATGTATAACGGCCGGCACCCAGTAATGCACCAGGCACTTTTTCATGTGCCAATATATTGTCAATCACGTTGTCATTAGCTTGCAGAAACTTTTCTTTTGCTAACCCTTCAAAACCGTTCCTAATGAATGTAAGGGAGTGATCCTTATATAACGCACGGACAAAAGCTGCTAACGTGGCGTTAATAACTGCTGTCGGTCCTCCAGCTTGCCCTATGGCAATATGTTTCATTGATTCGTTAGCTCCCTTCAATCCACCGTGTATACAGATACTGGTAATTGCAGCTGTTTACCTAATTCCATTAAATCACTAACAACATCTGCATAAACCAATCCGTAATGAGGTTCGAACCCTTCTTCCATTAGACCGTAAAGTGTCTCCATCACATTCGTTTCCAGTTCAACCTCGACCGATGTTCCATTAAAACGTTGTGGGGTATCAAGTGCGTTCCCCCTCATAACAAGCAGCCTGTATCCTTCAGTGGTATAACCGACACGGAAGATAGTAACTATTCCTGGCTTAAGTCCGAATTCCATCGTAAATCCAAGCCCGCGATTTGGATGCACCCCAGGCTGAGCACCCTTCTCAGGATGCGCCAATGAGTAAGCTCCTGCCCCACAGTGCCATAATACAACGGAATTACTAGCTTCATTTATATGCACCATATCACCTAGGTATGGAGCTTCTCCCCCTGACAGTTCTTGCAAAATAAACATGGTGAGGGCTCCATGAATATCCGACTCACAAGAGGAAACAACCCCATCCTCAGTAAATTGGGATAAAGTCGAACATGCAGCAGCTCCAAGTTCATTAAAAAATTCCGGCCAGCAGCGGATGGAAAGTGCAGAAATATTACGTCGATGTATTTCTTCCCGTACAAAAGCTGAGAACTTTGCAAATCGTTTAACTGTTTCATCAGTTGCGTTCAAACCAATAACTTGCTCCTTAGCACGGCTAATCTCTTTTTCCCACTTTTCCTCAGGCATCTGTTTACTTTTATCGAACGCTTCCTGTAAATCCATCCGAATCACATCGATTCCAAATTGATCTTTTAGTTGTTTCTCGTCTGTTCCTGAAAAATAAAACCCTGGCTGGTGATCACCCAGAACACCAATGTTAAAATTCTTGATCCGGTCAATCAACTTACGTATGTTAAGTTGTTGTTTTATGTTCCGTTGAACCTGTGCTTCCTCCGAATTACCAAACACAAATGTATAAGGATGATGATTACTTTTCAAGACATGACATGTGCTATTTCCACCTGTCAGTGAATTAAGCCGTAACCGCTCACCAACACTGGGTTCTCGTATGGACCATACAATTACAGGCGCAGAGACATGTTCCAACAACAACCTGATAAATTGACCATCAGCAAATGTGACGCTTTGATAAATTGTAACTGCAACCTCATCAGTGTTTATATCCAGAAGAAATTTTTGCAATGCACTGGGAGCTGTAATGATTCTTTCCGGTTCAATCAGCTCATCGGTCAAGTCATGCAAAAGGGCTGAACTTTTTTGCCGCTCCTTCTCGCCGGTTTCCATATCAAACGTTTTTCTTCCAATTGGCAGGTATAATATTTTTCCTATTGCAATCACTTCCTCCCTAGTATTTCGTGATAAAAAATGATTCTTTTCCTATCTTTTGTTACTGTCTGTATCCGCAGCCGTATACACTTTAATTTTCGGGAAGCGACTATAGAGTCCTTCTCTTGCTCACCGTGTAACAAGTTGGTGCTATGATATTGCACATTGCTACCTCACTACGAGGCCTTACCGATGCCTTAGCTCCCCAGGAGTCTTCGTGTATACGATTTTGAATTATATATGCTTAAACATTTCTTCAAAAACAACAAGTCTTTTAGAAATAGCCTAAAAAATTAGCCCTTGACCGCACCAGATGTCATGCCTGCAACAAAATAACGTTGTAAAAAGATATACATGATGACCATTGGAATGGATGCAATCAGTACTCCTGTAAACAACATTGGGTAATTCGTGGAATACTGCCCTTGAAAGTCCAGTAGTGCAAGCGGCAGTGTTTTATATGCATTATCTGTAATAAACAGTAATGGAAACAGCAAATCATTCCAGTGCATCACAAACAAAAAGATGGAAGTGGCTGAAAGTGAAGGCAATGATAATGGAATAACGACTTTTGAAAAAATCCGCCAGTTGCCGGCACCATCAATCGTAGACGCTTCAAATAGTTCTTTTGGCAATGTCTTCATAAAACCAGTCAGAATAAAAACACCAACAGGTAATGTGGAAGCTATATTAACTAATATCAGCCCTAACAAACTGTTTGTTAATCCTAAATCTAAAACAAGTGAATATAATGGAACCATATTCACCTGGGGTGGAACCATCATGCCGACAGTAAACAATGCGAAAAGTACATTCCCCTTCCAGTTATTCAGCCGTGTTATGCCAAAAGCTATCATGGCAGCGAAAAACAAGGTTAGCGATACCGAGGAAAGGGTCACGACCGAACTATTCACAAAATAGCCTGCCATCGTCTGTTCCTGAAAGATGTTGATAAAGTTATCGATGATGAGACCATCTACCGGTATTCCCAACGGATTATCAAACGTCTGCTCCAATGTTTTCATCGATGTCAAAACGACCATTAAAAGCGGTACAAGTATCAAAACGGCATATACAAGTACCGCAGACTTTTTGATAAACAAGCGCATTGCCCCTTTCCCTAGTAAGATACCCGGTTGGATCGCAGCACCTTAAACTGAATATACGTAATCAACGCAATAATACACATAAAGATGACCGAAATAGACGACGCATATCCAAAATCATAATTTCTGAAAGCAACAGTATAAATGTAAGTCGATATAATTTCTGTCGAATAATTTGGCCCTCCACCAGTCAAAGCGAAGATTAAATCAAAAGCCTGAAACGACTGTATTGTTGTATAGGCGATTACAATTGTCGCTGACGGTGCCAGCAATGGCCACGTGATTTTTCGGAATAGCTGCCATTTGGAAGCTCCTTCCATTTTGGCCGCCTCATATAAATCATTTGGAATGGCATGGAGTCCAGCTACAAAAATGATTAGCATCTGTCCTGCATGGAACCAAACTTGTGTAAAAGCCAACGAATAAATCGCAATATCACCGTTACCAAGCCAATTTTGTGTCAAAAATCCAAGCCCTAAAAGATTCAATAATTGATTTAAAATCCCCAAATTCGGGTCATAAACAAACGCCCATATAAAAGCTACCGAAACAGATGATAAAATAGTTGGGAAGAAAAACAAGGCTCGCAAGTAGTAATTCACTTTCGTATTTTTAACCAGAATAATAGCAAATATCAAAGCTACCAAGGTTTGAAAAATGGCGACGAAAATCATAAACTCCAAGTTATTGCCCACAGACTTCATAAAGATACTATCGCCTGTAACCGCTCGTTCATAATTCGCAAATCCGACAAAATTAAAATCAGCACTTATTCCATCCCAATCAGTAAACGAATAATATAATGCGCTAACTGTCGGAAACAAAAAGAATATCGAATACAGTATCAAACCTGGAATAAAAAACAGATAAATCGCCTTCGAAATTTTCATGAAATCAATCCTTCTCAAAATTACTTATAAGCGAGCCTTACATGTCATTTACTCGATATTTTCCTCAACAATCTGCTGTGCTTCTGCAGCAGCATCTTCCGGCGAGGCACCACCTATAACATTTTCAATTGAGCCAAGTACAGCATCCTCCACAGCAGCCTCTGTGATTAAATACCTTGGCTGGAAACGTGTCTTTTTATCAGTGATCCAATGCGCCGTATTCTGAAGTTCTTCTGATTCATATTCCACATCTTTTACAGTTAAGTGCTGTCCCGTTCCATTAGCATACTGAGAAGCAATTTCAGGTTGGCTTAGAAAGTTGATAAACTGCTTCGCTTCTTCTTTCTTTTTTGAATTTTTGTTAATTGCGAGCATAAAAGTAGCCGTATGGATACCTTCGTACTCCACTTCATTTTCCGGTACCGTAATTGGCGGTAAAAGTCCCAATTTAAGATCCGGATTCAACTCCTTTAACGCAGCCATATGATAGGAGCCGGTAGCCAGCATTGCTGCTTCTTCATTTGCAACCATTTGCATGGCAGAGTCCTGATTTGTCCCTAAAGCGTTTTCTTGGAAGTAGCCATTTTCATTGAAATATTGAAAGTCTTCTAACGTGTTTGTCCACCAATCATTTTTCAATGATTCTTCACCACTTTCAAGTTTCTGAAACACTTCTTCATCTTTCGCATTGTTCATCATCATGCTATTCATCGTTTGATTCGGTCCAATATCAGCACCTGGAAATGCAATAGGAACGATGTCATTTTCGATCAATGTATCCACCATTTCCTGGTACTGTGACCAGCTTTTTGGAACATCAAGTCCTAATTCCTCAAACATACCCTTGTTATAAACAGGCATATTAAATACAAGCTGATATGGGATGGCCAGTTGTTTTCCTTCAGCCTGACCAACGCTAATAGGTCCTTCCGAAAAGTTACCCACAAAGTCTTCATTCGTTAAATCGGTAAACAAGCCCGCTCCCTTCATTGCCTCAAATTGTGACCCCGGGAACGATGTGAATACATCACCGGTAGATCCATCACGAAGCAATTGCTGTGCATTTGACTGATACTGTTCGGACGGATAAATATTCATCTTAATATCGATGTTTGGGTTTTCTTCTTCAAACTGTGCAATTATATCTTCAAATACCTCCTTATCTTCACCCCTCCAATGAATAAAACTAAGCTCAGTTGCTTCAGACGCCGATGACGAATCATCACTATCCTGCTCATCCTGACTTGTGCTATCTGCACAAGCTGCTGTAAATAGCATCCCTAAAAACATAAAACCGGCTAGCCACTTTTTCATGAACTAATAACCTCCTCTTATATTTGTAATAATGAATTCCTAAAGGTAGGTACCTTTTGAACCAAGATACATGTCTTCAATTAAAACGCCAGTCTATAAAAGCGCTTTCAATAAATCTGAAAATATATCTTATTATTAAAAAATCTATTCCTCATTTCAATTAAATAGAACTGCCTGAATAAAAAACTTGTCAAGCAGTTCTAGAATTAATACTACTGTTGCAGCTCAGGGGAGATCAGTATATCTGCCAATACTAAATCGGTTTTAATTTGCCAAGTAGTATCCAATCGTTTTGAACCCAATCTATGTTTTATAAGTAATCTCACACCTGTAACTGAATAATTGTTTAATTGAATCAATATTAAAAGACGATAGACACATCACTTTCATTACAACGAGGATTACTTCGGCAATAGATTTATTTATCAAATCAATACAGCTCCATTATCGTGACGTAAGAGCAGGAATTCATAACCCGCCTATGGATGATATGACAATCATGCAACTTGGGGATAAATCCATAGCACAAAACAGCTAAAATAGTAAAAGGATCGTCCGCAAAAATAGCGAACGATCCTTTTTTAATCAATCCTTATAGTTTAAATTGCCTTACTAAACCATTTAATTTTTCTGCTAGCTTCGCAAGGTCCTCTGAGCTAGCTGCCACTTCCTCCATTGAACTGCTTGTTTGCTGCGCCGATGCAGAAGTTTGTTCAACGCCAGCAGCAGATTCTTCAGAAATGGATGCAATTTCCTCAATAGACCCATTCATTTCCTGGCTCCCTGCTGAGATTTCGGATAAATTTTCTGATACCGTGTTAATGTTTTCTACCATTTCTTTAACGGCTATGTTTATTCCATTAAATGTCTCACTTGTTGTTTTGATTTGGCCAGTACCTTGTTCAACCTCACGATATCCGCCTTGTAATGATTCGGATACTGTAGTTGATTCATTTTGGATACTCGCCACAATCTCTGTAATATCCTTAACTGATACGGAAACCTGTTCGGCAAGCTTGCGTACCTCATCAGCTACTACAGCAAAACCTTTTCCATGTTCACCAGCCCGGGCAGCTTCAATTGCTGCATTCAACGCAAGAAGGTTTGTCTGTTCGGCAATATCTTTAATTACCGAAACCAATTTAGATATTTCCTTGGATTTGGAATCCAAACCTTCGACTTTTTCAACAGCATCTTTAACAATTTGGTCAATTCTGATCATTTGTTCTGTAGATGATTCCATCAGCTTACTACCTTTATCAGTCATACCAAGCACATCGCCTGATGCTCGCTGAATAAGCTCCCCATTGTCATTAGCTTCCATCACCTTGGTAGAAAATGTCCCCATGACCGTGGATAGTTCACTTGCACTGTTAGCCTGTGTTTCTGAACCAGAGGATAACTCCTGCATCGTTGTAGCAATTTGTTCAGATCCTGACTTTACCTCATTGGCCGACTGGGTAAGTTCCTCACTTTGGCTGTTTACCGTTTCCGAGACATTTGCCACCTGCTGAATTACATTTCGCAGGTTTGCACTCATGGTGTTCACCGCTCCAGCTAGTTTGCCTATTTCATCTTTTCCACTGTAATCAATTGTTTGAACTGACAGGTCTCCATCGGCAATTTTATTACTTACCTCAACTACTCTATTTAGGTTTTGGGAAACTTTACGACTAACTATGTAAGCAAGTATTCCGCCAATCAAGATCGCTGCAACTACTGATGCTACCTGGATAATAAGTGTTAAATTCTGACTTTCCTTTGTCTGTGTTATTGCTGCTTCACGTTCTTCATTAACAATCGTTCGCAAGCTTTCTAATAAATCAACTGTTTTAGCTCTAAGTTTGTTCGCCTGCGTTACATAATGATCCGCAGTTCGTTCATCACCATTTTCAATTGCATCAACAATTCGTTGTTCAAACAATTTATTTATTAATCGGTCATTCTCAACGATTTCATCAAATAATTCTTGCTGTTCTTTCGTATCCATTTTGTCACTCAATTGAGCTTCCAAAGAATCAAAGCGTTCACTTCGAGCAGTATATTCATCAACAATTTCCTGATCCTGACTATCAAGATATTCGACAATACGAATACCTTTTGATCTTGTCAGTGAACCCATTTCAGTAAGATTGATGGACCTGTCACCTCTACGTTCCAATGCATCCACATTATTCCCAATATTTGAAATTAGTATTGCTGCTACCCCAGTTGAAGCTCCAAATAAAGTAAAAATTAAAATTAAAATAAGACCATACTTCTTACCAATCGATACATTCTTAAAGTTGAACTTTTTGAAGTTGAATTTAAATTTGTCTTTAAACATTCCCGACTTCCCCTCTATCTCTTCTATATATATCTGTTCTACTAATATCGGCATAAAGTACCATTTTGTTTAGGAAACATGGCTTATTGTTAAATTTTTTAATTTTAAAAGGAAGGACCGAGAAGTTCTAGGCAGCGTAGTTTCGAGCAGCGGAAAAACAAGCCAACGAAGAAATTCGATGTATCATTTTTATAGGATCTTTTGACGGTGTGCTGGTGTGTGATTCAGTCTTCGCGTGATTTATTCAGTTTGTATGGGATAATAAAAGTGTTTATTCAGTCTTGGTAGTTGCGGATTCAGTCTTAGTAGAGCCCTATTCAGTCTTCACACGCCATGATTCAGTTTTCGACCAAAAAGGAGTCTGATCTGGGAGTGGTTGGTGAGTCTGTTGCGGGTGATTGCTCTGTCGCGCGAGTTAACCTCCCTGTCGCACGAGTCACCTCCTCTGTCGAACAAGGCACACACACAACATAAATTTTTCGACTGATTTGTCCACCTAAATCCATAAGGAGTTTTAGGGGAGTGTTGAAGTAAAAAAAGCTATTCTTAAAATTACAGAATAGCCTTCATACGTCAATTATAGGACTTTTATATGAACTATTTAATTATCCATGTTGTCAGGATTCCCACCACTGCGATCATTAATATTTAAACCGCTGATCTGTTCAACTTCTTCTTTAGTCAACGCAAAATCAAATATATTCGCATTCTCAATAATCCGGTGTTCTTTTACCGACTTAGGAATCGTAATAACATTCGTTTGTATATCCCACCGTAAAATTACTTGTGCTGCAGATTTATTATATTTATCGGCAATCTTTACTATAGTCGGTTCATCTAAGAGACCGCCTCTTTTTAGCGGAGACCAAGCTTCTAGTTGGATGCTTTTATCTTCACAAAAGGATTTTAGCTCAGGCTGAGTAAGATGAGGATGATGTTCCACCTGATTTATTGCTGGTCTAACATCACAATCAGCCAAAAGACTTTCTAAGTGCTGTACATGGAAATTACTCACACCAATTGCCCTGACCTTTCCGTCTGCATACAATTTTTCCATTGCTCTCCAGGTGTCTTTAAACTTTCCACTTACAGGCCAATGAATTAAGTAAAGGTCAAGATAATCCAATCCAAGTTTTTCAAGACTTGATTCAAAAGCTTTCATTGTATTTTCATAACCTTGCTCATCATTCCATACTTTTGACGTAACAAATATTTCCTCTCTCGGTATTCCAGATTGCCTAATTCCTTCTCCTACTCCTGTTTCATTATCATAGAAAGATGCGGTATCTATACTTCTGTAGCCATGGGTAAGAGCCGCCTTCACCGCTGTAGTTGCCACCTCTCCATCGTCAACTTTATAAACCCCCAGGCCAAATCCGGGCATCTTGACACCGTTATTTAATGTTACTGTATCCTGAAGACTATTTATCATTACGATTACCTCCATATAAAGTCTATACTTAAATTCTAGCTTACTTTAAAGCTAAAACTCAAATTCTGCGTACTATGTATCAGTAAAATTTTGGATGAATTGCATACTTGAAGAAAACGAAAAAATGGAGTATTATTTCATTGGAATTAATCTGCTGGCTTTGCACAGTCGCCCTCAGACAATTTGTAAGCACTGCACATTATATGGAGAAATACCCAAGTCTGGCTGAAGGGGATGCACTCGAAATGCATTAGGGCGGGTAACCGTCGCGTGGGTTCGAATCCCACTTTCTCCTTTTAAAAAAACGTCATCCCACTCGGAATGACGTTTTTCTTATCTATACAACTTTGCCCTCATATCTTCTACCTAATCTCACCAACAAATATGCGATAGGCGTGTCAATCAATGCCACACACAATTTAAATACATATTGGGTCAGAATCATACCTAATAATACCTTAGTCGGCACATTCCCCCAAAACGCTATAGTAATAAATAGGCTTGTATCGATTAATTGACTTGTCATGGTAGATACATTATTACGCAACCATAATTTATTCTCGCCATGCTTTGCTTTTAACCGATGAAAAATTGATACATCCAGGTTTTGGCTGGCAATATATGAAATTAAGCTTGCCAAAATTACCCGGAAGCTTCCTCCCAAAATCAGCTCGAATTCAGCTTGAGAACCAAAAACTGGCGCAGCAGGTAATTGGATTGCGATATATATAAAAATTAATGCAATTACTTGCGTTGCAAACCCTGCTTGAACTGTTTTTCTGGCCGCATCTTTTCCATAAACCTCACCGATTACGTCAGTTATCAAGTAAGTTACCACGTACACAATAACCGCAGCAGGTAATACAAATTCCCCAATGCTGAACAATTTGACTCCTAAAATATTAGCTACTAATAAAAGTCCTACAAATAAAGCATTTAAATAAACAAACATAATAATCCTCTTCCTATCTTGGAAAAAGAACTAAGCTAACCCTCAAAACTTAAACGTTACTAGCGATTATCTATCTTTTCTGGATACATATCATGGTTCATCAAGCGATGATCAGCCACCTGTTCAAACTTGGTACCGGGCTTTCCATAATTGCAATACGGATCAATGGAAATACCTCCACGTGGCGTGAATTTCCCCCACACTTCAATATAGCGAGGATCCATTAGTTCGATGAGATCGTTCATTATAATATTCATACTGTCCTCATGAAAATCGCCATGATTTCTGAAACTGAATAAATAAAGCTTCAGTGACTTACTCTCCACCATCTTTTCGTCAGGTACATAACTAATATACACTGTCCCAAAGTCCGGCTGTCCTGTTTTTGGACACAGTGTCGTAAACTCAGGACAATTAAATTTCACGAAATAATCTCTGTAGGGATGTTTATTATCAAATGCCTCTAACACTTCTGGTGAATACTCAAAGTTGTAAGTTGTTCCTTGGCTCCCTAAAAGAGATATATCTGTTAATTCCTCATCACGTCTACCAGCCATTTGATAACCTCCTCACTTAATTTAAGTAAAAAAGCCATGGCCTCTAGGGCACATGGCATCATAATCGCATCATCTGTCCTTAGTTTTTTATAGAGGGTTAAAAGCTAAGAACCTCTCCCGTCATTTTAAACGGATCTGAATTATATCCATTTCACTCGACTAATTATATAGTTGGAATAAGCTGATGTCAATAAGTCATTCCAACCTGACTTGAACAGTTTAAGCAGACTTAAATATCGGCCAATTATGCTTTTCGGCTAGCTTTTTCATTGCATCATCCGGATTTACAACAATTGGATGGTTAGCAAATTGAAATAATGGATAATCGCTCAAACTATCCGCATATGCCCATACTTCCACTGTTCCAGCTAGATTACTTTCATCATTAATCCAGTTCTGTACCTTATTTACTTTTTCATCTCCATTAATCACAGTCCCAATCTCACCAGTGCAAATACCACTTTTATCATACTGTAATTCCGTACTGATGATATGTACGTGCAGGTTCACTTCCCTTGTAAACGCCGTTAAAAAGGGATGGAGTGCACCAGATAAGACAATTATTTCATCACCCTGCTCCTGGTGTTCGTGAATTTTTTGAACGAGCCCATGATGAATATCTTCCCTGCCGATGTCCACCAGCTTGCGGAAAAATTCATCCATTTCTGTTTCAGATTTTCCTTTAAAGGACTTGGCAAAAGCTTTAAAAAAACTGATCCGAAATTCCTGCTTTCCTTTAAAAATCCCATTAACAGCCGCTTTGATAACCCCAGTACCAACGACTGCCCACTGTTTCAGATTAAAATCCTTTTGCGCCGCCTGAAACATAACTTTAAATGAATTCCCTTGAAATAGAGTGCCATCGAAATCTACTGTTACAACCGCCATTACTATATCACCTCTGGTTCAATTGTATCCAAGCAATGGAAGAATGTAAATATTTTCAAAAAAAGCGGCAGCTATCCAAAGTTGCTATCAAAGTCCATTCCAATTAAGATAAAAGTCAGGAGTGTTGTTATATGCGCATTAAACATGGAGGAAAGCTAAGCAAAGCTTATTTCAAGTCATATATGAAATTAATTATGAACACCAGAAATTGCTCACTTGAAGAGTCAAGCAAAATAACGCTGGAGCGGATATTTGGTGAGGAAAAAGACGGTACTGATGTTGAGGTATACCAAAATTATTTAAAGGCATATGAAGAAATGCAAAACAGAGATTAAGGAATTGCCAAGGAGCAATTCCTTATTTAACGTTAAGGCAGTCACCACTAAACTTGAAGGGTAAGCCATGTTTTTTAACTGATTCTAGTTTTTAGTGATTCCCTTTATAAATTCCACACACTTTTCAACAATTAATTCTTTATCGTTATCCAGTGTTGCAACATGATAACTATTCTCAAGTTTTACCAGTTCACGATAATTTGATGAGATTGAATCGTATATTTCCTGTGAGTTTTCTGGTGGAACCACATGATCAACCGTTGACGAAAATATCATTGCTGGTGTTTCTATCTTTGATAGATTCCCTCTGACAATCATCGACAGTGCGATTAATTCCTTCATTGACTTTACCGGTGTTTTAGGATATGCGAGTTCTTCCACGCCTTTCTGTTTTATATCCGAGCCTATACCATCAACAAATCGTGTCTTTGTATCCCGAAGTGAATCATAAGTTTTAATTAGATCAGGCATATGCACTGCAGCGTTAATGGGCATAATTCCTTTGATTGAGGAAGAATTTTCTGCCACATAAAGCGTTAATGTTCCCCCCATGGATAACCCTGTTACGAAAATTTCATCACATGTCTTATTTAATATTTCTAACGCATCTCCTACTGATCGAATCCAATCGCGGTAGGCAGTAGTTTCCATATCTTCTGGATCAGTTCCATGCCCTTTAAGACTTGGTCCATAAACAGTAAAGCCTTCACCTGCTAATTTTTCACCCAAGAACCGCATACTCTGTGTTGTGCCAGTAAAGCCGTGGATAACTAGCACCCCTGTTTTGCTTCCCGGAAAATAAAATTCCTCGGCATTTTCCATAAGTTCAATTGATTCCCCCATATTACCCCTCCGTTTCACACTATTACTGTACTTATTCGATGAATACTTCTAATATTCCTTCAGTCAACTGGGATTAATCACATTATAGGATAAAACAATCTTCTCTACTACAATATTCGATTCTCTAAGGATAAAAGTGGCATTAGTATAAAAAATATTATCTTTAGTTAATGACACTTTTCATCGCTTGGAATCGATAGTAGTAATAAGAAGTGGTTGCCAGCCACACTGTAAGTACTAATGCCTTTCACTGTGTAGTCTTTCCTCTAAAATTGAATTTGTCTTTGTATGATTATGCAGGTCACAGTAATACACAACTGTTTTTAATTTAAGTGAAATCTCACAAGTTCCTGTTTGCCTGATAAAATTTTTCCAGTAATAATAATTGTGCGTTTCTGTTTGTATAACTTCATGGTTAGTGCTTAATTCTTCCCAATTGTGCTGTTGTTCAACTTCTAAGTCCTCCGCGTTTACTATTTTCATGGGCGCAAGAATCAGAAAAACCAATCCAGTCATAATAGTATATCTTCGCAATAACATCACTACTTTCTTTGTAAGTTCTCTTTTAAGTAACATTCACTAAGAATTGGAAAATATACACATAACATGTTGAAATGCATTACACAATAGATAATTTTCTGTTAATATATTTATCAACTATATCAAAAAGGGGCCATACGCAATGACCATGACTACCAATCTCGTAAATTCGTTATATCGTGCATACAGTCTTGGACAAGCAATTTCCAATGAAGAGATCCCAAAAACTATTCGTAAAGAAGATGCATACCGTGTCCAGCATCAGCTTACTGAGCAGAAGTCAGTTACCAGCAACGATAACCTGATAGGCTATAAAATAAGCTTAACGAGTGAGGAAACACAGCAATTATTCAATTCCACAACACCTCTGTATGGTGCACTAACACAATCAAATCTTTCTGACGGTGCAATTAAATTGAATAAAATGCTCTCCCCTCTGATCGAAATTGAGCTAATGTTTATTGCACATGAAGACCTATCTGCAGCAGATGACGTGCAGTCTATTTTACAAAAAACGAGCATTGCACCAGGACTGGAGATTCCCGATTCACGTTTCACTGATTGGTTTCCAAAACTTAGTTTAGGTCAAGTTATAGCAGATAGTGCAGTTGCTGGCAAAGTAATTGTTGGAGAACAAGTCGAGGGAATATCTTTTGATCAATTAGCAAGTATAAATGCAGATCTTACATTAAATGGCGAAATTATTGCGCAAGGCCCGTCGACTGAAGTGCTTGGTAATCCTGTTCATGCCATTCAATGGCTTATAAAGGAACTGGCTAAAAGCGGAAGAACAATTCAAAAAGGAATGATCATCTCTTCTGGCACATTCATTCTGCCTAAACCTCTTGAAAAAGGAAAATATCAAGTTTCCTTTGATAGAGTTGGTTCCGTTAGTCTTGACGTATTATAAAATGTAAAAATTGCTGTACAAGTGGGAGCAACAGGCATTTAACTAAAAAGTTTAATAATTATCACAATTTAGTATTGCATTAACATAAAATATGCCGTAACATTGATATCAAATTTTTACACCATAGGGGGCTGGCGACATGGATAATCACTCAATTAAAGTTAATTATTGTTCAACAGGAAAAGTAAAGCCTAAGTCGGATGAATTGGAATTTGGAAGAATCTTCACCGACCATATGTTTATCATGGATTATTCAGATTCTTTGGGGTGGCATGATGCACGTATTATACCGTATCAACCACTTTCGATTGACCCCTCTGCAATGGTATTCCATTACGGTCAATCCGTTTTTGAAGGGTTGAAAGCATACCTTAATCCTGAAGGAGAAGCTCAACTGTTCCGACCTAAAAAAAACCTTGAGCGGATAAACCGATCGAACGACCGGCTTTGTATCCCGCGGATTGACGAGGAATTTGCGCTACAAGCAATTAGACAGCTAGTCGGTATTGAAAAGGATTGGATTCCAAAATCAGATGGAACATCTCTTTATATTCGCCCATTTATTATTTCCACCGAGGCATACCTTGGTGTTGCACCATCTCGACATTATAAATTTATTGTTATCCTATCACCGGTTGGTGCTTATTATAAAGAGGGAATTAATCCTGTCAAAATTGCTGTTGAGAACAAATATGTACGCACAGTAGCAGGTGGAACCGGTGAGGCAAAAACTGGCGGAAACTATGCAGCCAGTTTAAAAGCACAGGAACTAGTTGCAAACAGTGGATATGCACAGGTATTATGGCTTGATGGAGTTGAGAGAGAGTATATTGAAGAAGTCGGCAGTATGAACGTGTTCTTTAAAATAAATGGAGAAATCGTGACCCCAGCATTAAATGGAAGTATTTTAAAAGGTGTAACGAGGGACTCTGTGATCGAATTATTAAAACACTGGGATATTCCCGTTGTTGAACGAAAAATTTCCATGCAGGAATTATATGAGGCGCATGCGAATGGATCACTGGAGGAAGCATTCGGAGCTGGTACAGCTGCAGTTATATCACCAATTGGCCAGTTAACATGGAATGGCGATCATATTGTAATTAATAACGCGGAAACAGGCTCTGTTTCCAAAAAACTTTATGACACACTAACAGGTATTCAATATGGAAAACAAGAAGACCCATTTGGCTGGATTGAGAAAGTGAAAGCAGTAAGTAAAGTTAACTAATTAGAAAGCTTGGCGAAAGCATTAGTTACATTTATGCAGTAAAAACGCATTTATGCTTTCTTAACTGCTGAAAAATGTAACCCCCTAGCTTTATTAACTAGGGGGTGCTTTTTTAATATAACTTATTTTCCTGCTCAAGTTGAAATACTACTTCTCCGTCAATCATTGTTGACTCAATAACAACATCCTTAATTTCCACCGGATCTATTTCAAGTAGGTTTTTATCCAATATTGCAAAATCAGCACGCTTACCTTCTTTTATAGAACCATTAACATCTTCTGTACCATTGAGTTTCGCACCGTAAATGGTCATGGACTTCAAGCCTTCCATTACGGATATCCTTTCATCCTCACCAAGCACATAGCCATCCCGTGTTAGACGATTTGCAGCAGCCCATATAGAAAATAGCGGAGAAATGGGTGTAATCGGACAATCAGAATGCAGTGTGTATAGTATTCCGTGATCGGAAACACTTGCAAGTGGATCTATTTTTGCTCCCCGATCTGGTCCAAGAAAAATATCGCGGTGATCATCACCCCAATAATAGACATGATTAATGAAAACAGATGTCGCAATATCATACTTAGCCATTCTTTGTAAATCCTGTTCTCTTGCGGTTTGTAAATGCTCAATTCGATGAAGGTGATTTTCTTTAGGTCGCTGGTCCAATGCTTTCGAATATCCTTCAATTATTGAAGCGATCGCCAGGTCTCCATTCCCATGTGTTGTAATCCGAAATCCTTCATTGTGGAATCGCTGGTATAATTTATTTAACGTCTCTTGAGAATATATAAGCTCACCATTAAAATATTCGTCTCCATAATAGCCATCACGCAAAGCAGCCGTTCGTCCCTGAATCGATCCATCCTGAAAGAGCTTTACACTGTCCAATTTTCCACGACCATTCGTATCGTTTTCAATTCGCTGTGCCATTTCCTCTGCGTCCAGCCCCGAAAACTCACCATCATCAAATAAGTGATGCATGATCATATAGCGCATATACAATGGATTTTTCATAGTACGCACGGCTTCCATATGTGCCTTGTATTCTTCATACCCTAAATCAAGACCTACAGCTGCATCCGTACTAGTAGTTATGCCTACCTTCAAGTAATCATGTGCTGCTGCTTCCAGCCGATTGATTAATTCTTCTGTTGTCGGCTTAGGCATCCTTTGCATGACACGTTCCAACGCCGGCAACTCATAGATTACGCCATCAAGTTTACCATCCGCATCACGTCCGAAGTGTCCTCCGGATGGATTGTCAATACTTTCTGATACGTCACAGTACTCAAATGCCTTTGAATTTACTACAGCGAGATGTCCGGAAATATGGCGAATAAATACAGGATGATCTGGAGCAACTTTATCTAAGTCTTTACGGGTTATATGACGATTCTCTGCAAGTTTTGTGTTATCATACCCAGCCCCTACAATCCATTTCCCTTCCTGTGTCCCCTTAATCTCGGTTTTGACAAGAGTCAAAATATCATTCACTGATTTATTTGGAGGAGTCGAGCAATTCAATTGTTGCTTTTGCTGTGAATACATAAATAAGTGGTTATGGGTATCGATGAAACCTGGAATAAGTGTACGCCCGTCTAAATCAATCCACTGATTCGCTTTTGTTTCAGTTTCCAGGTTACCAAACCATACTTTTGCGATTTTTCCATTGGAGACTCCTACCGCATTAGCTGCTCGACTATCTTCTAATGTAAGAATATTTCCATTGAATATGATTTTATCGTAAATCAATTAAGTTTAGCTCCTTTCGTGAACATCTTCGTCTGATTGTATAAAATCCTCAAAATAAACAGCATGAACTTTTTCTCTTTTTGAATGCTGTGTTAGAAGACTAACAACTATTAATGTTAGTAAAGAAACAGCAAATCCTACTATCGTTACATCTATCGGCATATCTAAAAATGGCCAAAGAATTGTGATTGTTGCTGAAAAAATCATGGATGATAAACCACCCATAGCTGTTACACGTTTCCAGAACATAACTGCCAGAAATGGAAAAACAAGTGTTACCGCAGACAGTCGCAGTGCCCACTGATAAATCGTAATAATATCAGTAATGTTATATGCAACGATTAAGCCCAACACTGCAATAATTACTACACTCCAGCGTGATACCCGCATCATCTGACGTTCATCCGCATCTGGTTTAATCAATCGAGCATATAAATCCTTTGTCAAATTCGAGCTCCCCTGAAGAATGAATGAATCTGCTCCTGTCATTAAAGCTGAAAGCAGACCAACTAGGATAATTCCACCAAGAGCTGGCGGCAGCAATTCAACCGTTACATAGGAGAAGATCAAATCAGGATTAATATCTGAAGGTACAAATCCTCGGGCAATAACTCCAATTCCGTATGGCAAAATAGAAATCAATGCACCTATAATTACAGCTGTTATCCCAGCCTTGCGCGCTATCTCTTCAGATTTCGAAGCGAAAATTCGCTGCCAAGTAGATTGCCAAATTAAATAAAATGGACCTACTGATAGTGCATAAATTAATACAGCTGTAACCCCTTCTTTTCCAAATGGTGTTAAATAATCTGCAGGAGTTGAGGCAAGAATCTCTTTCAAACCTCCACCATACATGACACTTGCAATAAACAACATGATAATACCAACCACTAAAATAACAGACTGAATTGCATCAGTAATTATCGTTGCAGGTAAACCACCCAAAATAGTAAATCCTAAAATTAATGCAAATGACACAATAACGCCTGCATTAAATGACATATCAAATGCCAACGTAAAGACCGTTGACATCCCAACTATTTGCAGTGCTAATGTCGGTACCGAATAAATAAATGCAGATAATATCGATGGGAAGATCCCAGTCTTACTGCCAAATCGTTCACTAAATAAATCAGCTAATGTATATAATCGCTGGCGACGTAGCGGCTTGGCAAAAAATACAATTAATAGTAGTGTAAATATGTATGCTGGCAAAGCAAATTTAAAAAAGCCTGACATACCAACTGTGAAACCCATTCCTACCCAGCCAATAAACACCGCTGCACCACAAAACGTACTAATAATTGTTCCTACAATTGACCAAAAGCCCATATTCCAGCCCGCTATTAAGTAATCATCCGAGCCTTTGACACGGAAAAAGTACCAAAAACCCATTCCAAATAAAAATCCAAAATAAATAATAAAGTAAAATAAATACCAACTCATGTTTAACCTCCATATTTGTACTAATAATTATTATATATTAGTAATAAAACGATGTATAATAGCAGATTGCAAAGGGTGTCCAAGCATTTGCTATTATTTTATGGAATGTTAAAGATATTTATTCTGTGTGTCGAAATACCGTAATAAGTGTTGAATTTTGTCGAAATATTTTGGTTATCTTTAGCCCTTTCTATTTTTTGTTGTTGAGACAAAAAAAAAAAGAAAATGGTATGTACTTAAATTGGCAGGACTATACAATAAGGGGGATGAAGTATTGCCACTCGACCGGCCAACCAATCGAAGTGAATCCTCATTCCGCTAAATTGCAAAAAAGGTGCTCTCACAAGGGTCTGATGAATCCTCGTTCCGCTAATAGCTAAAAATCAGCCGAATTTGGGGTAAAAATTACAAATAGCGGAATGAGGATCCGAACCCATGCTTAAAACGAGGGTTTTTAAGGAAATAACGGAATGAGGATCCGCCGAATAAGTCAACCGGATCCTCATTCCGTTAAAAAATAGGCTCTTTAACAATAGGGGGGATGTATATTAACTATTATGTGATTTCCAATGTTATTTGTATTCTTCTCTCTCAAAACTGAATCCGCCAGTAAAATAGGAAACTAGCAAACCTTTTAAAATCATTTAACTTTAATAGTGTCAGCAGTTAATTTCAATTTTTTAATGAATAAATCGCCTACTTCTCCTGTAGAAGCACTTCCACCTAGATCCGGAGTCAGCATCTCTGTTTCCTTAACCATATCCTGTATTGTAGCCAGTACAGCTTTACCCCACCGTTCTTCTCCAAAAAAATCCAACATCTGACTAACAGACCAAATAGCTGCAATCGGGTTAGCTATTCCTTCTCCAGCTATATCTGGAGCAGAACCATGTACAGGCTCGAACATAGAAGGATATTCCTTTTCAGGATTAATATTAGCACCTGTTGCAAGACCAAGTCCTCCCGTTATTCCAGCACCAAGATCTGTTATGATATCACCAAAGAGATTGGATGTTACAACAACCTCAAATCGTTCAGGGTCTGAAACTAAATACAGGCTTGCAGCATCAACAAGATAAGAATATGTCTTTACATCTGGATATTCTTTTCCTACTTCTTCAAATACTTCATCCCAGAATACCATCGAATAATTAAGTGCGTTTCCTTTACTTATGCTTGTTAGTGTTTTGTTTGAAGTGCGGGCTTCCTCATACGCATATCGGATGATTCTTTCTGTACCTTTACGGGAAAATACACCCGTTTGCAATACTACCTCTTCAGGTTGTCCTTTGAACAGCCAGTCCCCTGCACCAGCATACTCACCCTCACTATTTTCGCGGATAACAAGAAAATCAATATCCGCTTCCGTTTTTGTTTTTAACGGTGTCAGCGACTGATTCAAGAGTGTGACTGGACGCAAATTAACATACTGATCAAATTCTTTTCGGATACGTAAAAGAAGATCCCATAATGAAATATGATCAGGTACGCCAGGGTACCCAACTGCACCTAAATAGATTGCATCAAAATATTTTAGTTTATCAATGCCATCGTCATCCATCATCTTTCCGTTTTCCAGATAGTGTTCACAGCCCCACGGAAACTCGGTGAAGGAAAAAGAAAGGGTGGTATCCATCTCTTCAATTGCTTTTAGAACTTTTACACCCTCTGCCACAACTTCCGGTCCAATACCATCGCCTGGGATTAGTGCAATATTAAAATTTTTCATAGCTGCCCCTTTCTTTTAAAAAATATTACGCTCCAATTCTCTTCTCCTCTTCAATAAATTTCTTCTCATTCCGATTACCCAAATAGCGAAGCAGGAAGAATTGAGCAATGATACCCACAATTAAAAGCACAATACTGCTCCCAATCAAGGTATACGATAAATATAGTACACCCGCAATTCCCGCTGGTACCATAGCATATGGAATCTGCGTGTTCACATGGGCGATGTGATCAGATTCTGCAAAAATTGATGCCATAACAGTTGTATCAGAAATAGGTGAAACGTGATCACCAAAAATTGCTCCGGCAAAAACTGCTCCAATTACAATATGAACTAAATCCATGCCACCAAAGGTATACGCCATTGGAATTGCGATTGGCGTCAGTATTGACATTGTGCCCCATGATGTACCGGTTGCAAATGAGATAAACATACCGATTGCAAATACAAGAAATGGCACTAGGGCTGCTGTCATCCACCCTTCTGTTGCACTAACGACGAATTCCGCTGTGCCAAGGACTGACGTAACCGTTCCAATAGACCAGGCCAAAATAATAATGACAAGTGCAGGAAGCATTGTTCGAATACCGCCAAGCAATGTTTCCTCACACTTTTTCAGACCCATTCCTTGAATAAGAGCTAAAATTATACCGACCGTCGTCATGGCAAATGCGCCCCATGTTAAGGCAACGGAAACATCAGTAGCAGCTAGAGCATCCATAATCGATATCCCTGTAGCTCCACCACCTGAGTACCATAATCCCCAAATACTTACTGAAATGAGTGTTACAAGAGGAAGTATGAAATTCCAGACACTGCCTTCTTTCTTATGTGGTTCACCTAAATCCTGATCAACAGATGATAAAGGTGTTGATCCATCTGGTATTAATTTTCCAGTTGTCTGTGCGCGATGTTCCGCTTTTGCCATTGGACCAAAATCCTTACCGGCAATAATCATCGGAACGGCTAACAGACAGAGTATTGCATAAAAGTTCCACGGAATTGATTGTAAAAATGCGAAGTAAGGTTCTGCACCTACAATACTAAGGCTTGCAAAGGCTGCGGCAATTAAGGATACCTGAAAGCCAATCCAGTCAGAAACAGGTCCTATAGTCGCTATCGGTGCAGCTGTCGAATCTAGTATGTAGGATAACTTTTCTCTTGATACCTTGTGTTTAGCGGTAATATCTTTTGAAGCATTCCCAACAATTACAGAGTTCACGTAATCGTTAAAAAAGATGAGCATTCCTAGAATGTAAGGTAAAAATTGTACTCTTTTTTTAGTAGTTAGTTTCTTTTCTAACAGACGTATTAGACCATCAGATCCGCCTGTTTTAAACATAAAGGCAGCGCCTGTCCCAAGCAACGCCGTCATTACGAGAAATCGTGCGTTCCAGGGGTCAATCATAACATCCTTCATCCATGTAAAGGTTTCCCCTACTGCACCAAACGGATTACCTCCCGCTGCAATTAGCCCACCTACCAAAATACTGATAAACAATGAAAACAACACGCGCTTCGTCAAAATTGCTAATACCACCGCAACAATCGGTGGGACAACAGATAAAAAGTCCATAATGTTTCCCCTTTCTATTTTTTTAGAAGAAAATTAAGCTTTAACGTACACTCGCCGAATTCTTTCCATTAAACTTGCCAGCACTTCATCGACAATGCTACCCATCCATCCAGCTATTTCGCGCGCCAGAATTTCCTCATCTCCCTGGGTTCCCATCATTACAACCTCATCTTCTTCGGTTGCATTCGGTATATTCGTGACGTCAATGACTGTTTGATCCAATGAAATCGTTCCAACAATTCCAGCTCGCTGTCCCCTCACAAGCATTACCCCATTATTAGATAATGCTCGCTGATAGCCATCACCATGCCCAACAGGTACGATAGCAATCTTTTCAGCAGTGGTGGTTACATAGCAGCCACCATAGCCAATCGGAGTATTTGGCGGCAGCTCCCGCACATGCAAAATTTTGGATTTTAACTGCATGACTGGTTTTAGTGAAATTAAATCACATTGGTGCAGTTCAGGGGGATATCCAAACAAAGCAATCCCGGACCTCACCATATCCAGATGCATATCCTTTCTCTCAATGGCAACCGTTGAAGCACCGACATGGCGAATTGGAAATTCAAAGCCCTGATTGCGCAAATTAGCTACAGTGTCGATAAATAAATCATACTGTTGCTCAGTTGTTTTCCAATCCCCTTCATCAGCACTGGAAAAATGGGTGTATATACCTTCCCACTGTAATCCCGGGAGATTATAACACGACTTGCAGAAATTGTTAGCTTCACCAGGGGAAATTCCAAACCTGTGAAGTCCAGTATCTATTTTTAAATGTACTGGTATTGTCTTTCTTTCCCTTGTTGCCTCATCACTAATTGCCTGCGCCAGTTTCATTGAAGAAACAGAGGCTGTTAATCCGTAATACACAGCATCCGCTGCTTGTTCAGGCATGATGGAACCTAGCAGGTGAATAGGTACAGATATACCGCTTTCCCGGAGCAATGCGCCTTCTTCAACAGTTGTGACACCAAGCCGGTCTGCCCCTGCTTTAACAGCTTCACGTCCGATTGGGACAGAACCATGCCCATATCCATTTGTTTTTATCACGGCCATTAGCAAGCTGTTTCCAACTGCTTTTTTTAGGGTCCTTACATTTTCGTTAAAAGCACCCAAATTCACTTCTGCTATCGTTGGACTTCCAGACGTCATTGTTAATGAATTCGACACAGTTCAGTCCCTCCCTAAATTATTCTAGTAAAGCGAACGAAATTCCTGCACTATTTGTTTTGTAATTTCCCCAGGTTCACCCATACCTATTGTGTGATTATCAACTTTCAAGATTGGCACTACATCCAACTTGGTAGCCGAAATAAACACTTCATCCGCATCCAGTAATTCATCTACTGTGTACGTCTGTTCGTTTACTTTTATATTTAACGCCTCACACAATTGAATTATTTTTCTTCTGGTAATTCCGTTTAATATATAGTTGTCAGCTGGATGTGTATACAATGCTCCATCCTTTACGATAAACACATTCGAAGCACTAGCCTCTGTAACAATCTTACCACGATGAAGAATAGCTTCAATTGCACCATGCTCAACAGCCTCTTGTTTGGCCATCACATTCGGAAGTAAATTAAGCGTCTTAATATCACATCTTAACCAACGAATGTCTTCCGTCAATACAGCTGTTGCACCCTGATCTTCCACATTACTTGCTCGATCTTCAGCCCTGGTGTATGCCACAGTTACTGTTGACGTGTCAGCATTTGGAAATTCATGCCATCTGGCAGCAGCCCCTCTTGAGACTTGCATATAAATGATGCCTTCCTCCAAATTATTTGCTGATACTAATTCCTCGAGCTTGTTTTTCAAGTCATCAAGTGAACCAGGCATGTTCAACTTAATTTCTTTTGCACTTCTTTCTAGCCGTTCCAAATGTTCATCTAGCATCAGTGGTTTACCATCATACACCCCGATAACTTCATAGATTCCATCACCGAATTGATAGCCGCGATCCTCTATATCGACCACATTTTCCCTATCCATAATCCGGTCATTAAATAACATTTTATTCAACACAAAAACCTCCTTTACCTTTCATTCCAAAATTGTCGATTTATATTTGTCTGCGATATCCACAATTACGGACGTATCCACACTGCAGCCACTAATAACAACCACAACATATTTTCCAAGCTTTATTCTGTTATTCAAAATTGCACCAATCCCTGAAGCAGCTGCACCTTCGATAATCATTCGGTGTTTATCCAGCATAAATCCCATTCCTTCAGCAATTTCATCTTCATTCAGCAAAATAATATCATCCACATACTGCTGAACCATATGAAAGGTATAACGATTATTGAGACCAATTCCACCTAATAAACTATCTGCTAATGTGTTCTGTTCTTCCACGATGACAGGATTTCCAGTTTGAATACTCTCATACATTGTCGCACCGCGCTCAGTTGATGCCCCTACCACCTGAATAGCCGGATCAGTGGACTTCAAAGCTACTCCTAATCCGGAGTGCAAACCACCACCAGACAGCCCTCCAATTACTGTATCTACCTCAGGCAAATCCTCTAGTATTTCCAAGCCAATCGTACCTTGGCCAGCAATTACATAAGGGTCATCAAATGGATGAATGACAGTCAGACCTTGTTCACGTTCCAGCTGGTAACTGCGCTTTTCCGCATCATCCTGTGACTCACCAAATATTTCTATCGCAGCTCCAGAACGCTTCAAAGCATCGACCTTCCCTTTTGGAACTCGTTTTGAGATACAAATCGTAGCATTAATTCCCAGTTCTTTTGCAATATACGCTACACTCATCCCAAAATTCCCTGTCGAGAACGTTGTGACACCACGTTCCCGTTCCTCAGGCGTCAGACTCAAAATCTTATTTGTTGCTCCCCTTATTTTAAATGAATCGCTTACATTTAAGTTTTCCAATTTTAAATGAACAGACGTCCCTGCAAAATCCGATAATGCAGGGGAATAAATCAGCGGGGATTTCTTAACAACGGAAGAAATCCGCTTCTTCGCTCTCCAGACATCACGCAGTACAACAGGTTTTCCAGCCATTCTATCCCCCCTTATTAGACTTAGCTTCATGGCTAACCGATTTCGAGCGAGTTTCTCCCGATTTCGAGCGAGTTTCTCCCGATTTCGAGCGCCTTTCTCCCGATTTCGAGCGAGTTTCTCCCGATTTCGAGCGAGTTTCTCCCGATTTAGAGCGACTTCCTCCCGATTTCGAGCGAGTTTCTCCCGATTTCGAGCGAGTTTCTCCCGATTTAGAGCGCCTTTCTCCCGATTTCGAGCGAGTTTCTCCCGATTTCGAGCGAGTTTCTCCCGATTTCGGGCGCCTTTCTCCCGATTTCGAGCGAGTTTCTCCCGATTTCGAGCGAGTTTCTCCCGATTTCGAGCGAGTTTCTCCCGATTTCGAGCGAGTTTCTCC
>NZ_JBHFQH010000004.1:0-278072 GCF_041949995.1 Virgibacillus sp. JSM 102003 | reverse complement strand
GTATTTGGAATCAAATATTTTTTGCCATGACAGCGTATTGTCTGGCTTTATATGTCCAAATCACAGAGGAAACCAAAAAAAGTGCTTGGCAAACATTGGAGCTTCTCCGCATTTATGCCGAACGATCTTGGAAAGCATTCTGGAAAGCTATACACCGAAAGCCAAAAAGAAAATCGAAGGGAAGGCAAAAAAGCCATCTCCCACGAAGTCCGGTAAAGCAGAACGATGCTGGAGTTGCAGTCGTAAAGCCAATAGGAGAAAAACGTTCTAAAACAGCGAAATACTTTAAATAAATTTACCATTTTTTGGATAACACGGGCGGATTTACTGACCCTATTGAGTTTTTTGTTTTCAGAGATAAAATCCAACTGGAAAATTTTTACACACCCCATAAAATTAGAAAATCCTCTTAAATATCCACAACCTACTTATCACTTGTTAATACATTTGCAAGGCTAGTGAATGAGGATCCGTCAAATCCATGGACAACCGCTCATCTAGTGAATAAATTCAAGTAAACGATTTGGTGCTGTAGATTAATAAGAGAATTAAAAAAATGGCTTGGAGAAATTCCAATCCATTTTTTTACGCTGTGGATAATTGGACATCAGAATCAGCGACGTCCAGCTCCGACGTACAGGACGTACTAGTGCCGATGACACTACAGGACGTGGCGTTCTCACCGACCAGCGCCTAGCGCCTAGTGGACTTCCTTCCCCGTGTCTACGATAAGAAATAAAGGATGTTCGACTAAAATCACCACATCCTGTGGCAAAGTCGAACTACCCGCAGCGCTTGGCACAGTCCATACGGCGTTGAACAGGCGCTTGCGCTTTTGTTCCTGTGAATTTAACGGTGTAAATTATGTGATAATAGATGAGATTTAATTTATGAATTACTGTTGTGCACCTTGAAGTGCTCCCGTTCAGAATCCATCTGAGCGTTATATAATTTATACCTGCTGATTTTACCTTTTCTAATAAATAAAAAAGTTAAAAAAATTAAGCAAAAGGAGTGGAAATTTATTTCGGAACCCGTTATATTAGATAATGCGTATAAACATCAGGGGGAGGGAAAACATTGGATACTTTTAAAAAGTTAAAGCATTTTTATTGGCCATACAAAAGGTTTTTCTTTACTTCATTAGTTTTCTTATTATTTGTGGCAGCTATTACTGTTGTATACCCAATAATGTTGCAGATAACGATTGATGAAGTAATGAGAGCGGGCAGGTATTCATTAATACCTTATATTACAGTTGCATTTTTCCTAATTATGGTATTTAAAGGATTTTCAACTTATTATCATCAATACCTTGGAGAATTTTTTGGCATCAGGTCCGTTTATGAAATCAGGGAAGCATTATATGAAAAGCTTCAAGTACTATCATTTAAATATTATGATAATGCAAAAACTGGTGACTTAATGTCACGGTTAACCGCAGATGTTGAGATGTTTCGTTTTTTTCTTTCGTTTGGATTTTCAGAATTAATTCGAATTACATTACTCATCCTGTTCAGTTTAAGTGTTATGTTCTACTATTCTATTCCACTTGCCTTGGTAACGATGGCTGCTATGCCGTTATTGGCAATAGTAGTATTCCGATTTGATAAACGTGTACATCCGGCATTTAGGGGGATCAGAAAATCGTTCGGTCGATTGAATACGCGTGTCCAGGAAAATATTAGCGGCATGAATACAGTTAAATCTTTATCGAGGGAGAACTTTGAAATAGGAAGGTTTTCCAGCAGTAATGACAACTATAAGCAGAACTTTTTAACTACTGCAAAAATATGGGCAAAGTTTATGCCGCTTATGGAGTTCATTGGAAATGTCTGTGCGGTTGCATTATTAGCATTTGGTGGTTATCTAGTTATCAATAATCAGCTGGAACTTGGAGAATTAGTAGCATTTTTCAGTCTAGTCTGGTATATTCTAGGGCCACTTATGAACTTGGGATTTGTCATTAACCAGTTTTCCCAAGCTAAGGCTTCTGGTGAACGTCTGTTGGAAATTCTGGAGGCAGAAGAAGACATTGTCGAGAAGGATAATGCGATAGATACACCAATCAACGGTCATGTAACATTTAATGACGTCACATTAACGTATACAAAAGACGATGATACAGCACTCGAAAATATCACATTTGATGCACCTCCAGGAAAAGTAGTTGGTCTTGTTGGTTCTACAGGTTCTGGTAAAACGAGTATCACACAGTTAATCACACGTTTTTATGAACCGGAAAAAGGTGACGTGCTGATTGATAACCGTCCTGTCGACAATTATAAGATTAAGACGTTGCGAAAACATATAGGTTTTGTTTTACAGGAGTCCTTCTTATTCTCAACTTCAATTAGAGAGAATATCGCCTACGGTTCACCTGATGTATCGGATGAACAAGTAATTGACGCAGCCAAAAGGGCACAAGCGCATGATTTTATCATGGAGATGCCAGAGGGATATGGAACGATGCTTGGTGAACGAGGAATGGGCTTGTCGGGTGGTCAGAAACAGCGTATAGCTATTGCTCGGGCAATTTGCATCAACCCTAGTATATTGGTGCTCGATGATGCAACATCTGCTGTAGATATGGAAACTGAATTCAAAATCCAGAAAGCACTAAAAGAAGTAATGAAGGGCAGAACCACCTTTATCATTGCACATCGCATTTCATCTCTGAAACACGCTGATGAAATTCTGGTGCTTGAACATGGTGAAATAGTCGAACGTGGTACCCATGAAACCTTAGTGAAAAATAATGGACCGTACCAGCGAGTTTACGATATTCAGTACCAGGATCGTGAAGCAATAATGAATACTGCAACATAAAAGGGGGGACATAAAATGGCAAAAGAAAGAAAGGTACCAAAAGAAAATCGTCACCTGAAGCGTTTTTATTATACAGTCGATCAGGCAGTTGAAAAGCCGTTTAACTGGCAGCAAATGTGGCGTTTACTTGCTTATTTAAAACCATATTCAAAAACATATTTACCGGGTGCTATGATAGCGATGCTGGTTTCTACCGCTGTACGCTTAATAGTACCAATTTTAATCGGTAAAGTTGCAATCGATGTAGCAATAGCCAATAAGGATTCAACAATGCTTACCTATCTTGTAATAGGGATTGGAGTATTGTATTTAATAAGTTATGTTGGAAATGTTTACCGGATTAAGTGGGTTAATATATTAGGGCAGAATGTTATATATGACATACGACAGCATTTGTTTTCTCATGTTCAGCGTCTGTCACACCGTTTTTTCGATTCACGTTCAGCAGGATCTATTTTAGTTCGAATTATGAATGATATCAATTCGCTGCAAGAGTTATTTACAAATGGAATTATAAATCTATTAATGGATGTTGTTACTCTAACGGGGATGATTGTAATTCTGTTTACGTTCAGTCCCAAGCTGGCACTAGCGGTAATGATAATTTTGCCGATTATGTTTTATATTTCGACAAAACTTAGGAGAAGTATTCGTCGTTCATGGCAGGATGTACGTATACAGCAATCACGATTAAATTCTCATTTAAATGAAAGCATTCAAGGTGTTCGTATTACGCAATCTTTTTCACAGGAAAAAGAAAACGCAGCATTCTTTGAGGGTATCAATACAGATAGTTTCGAGAGCTGGCGTGTTGCAACGAAAAGAAGTGCCATGTTTCGCCCGTTTGTTGAAATGAGCAATGCGATTGGAACAATTATCCTGATTGCTTATGGCTCCCATCTGATTTTATTAGGTGAGGCGAATGGTGGAATAGAAATTGGTACATTTGTAACGTTTGCCTTTTATTTAGGAATGTTCTGGGAACCAATCTCGAGATTAGGTCAAATGTATAATCAGCTTTTAATGGCTATGTCTTCGTCAGAACGTATTTTTGAATTTCTGGATGAAAAGCCAAATGTTAAAGAAAAAGAAGATAGTATTGAATTGACGAATATGAAAGGCCGAATTGAATTTGACCGGGTCCAATTTTCTTACGATAACGACCGTATCGCACTACATGAGATTTCATTAGATATCAAACAGGGTCAAAATATTGCTCTAGTGGGGCATACTGGAAGCGGTAAGTCTACCATATCTAATTTAATCAGCCGTTTTTATGACCCAACGCAAGGAACTGTTAAAATCGATGGACACGATTTACGAGACGTAAAGCTAGACAGCTTGCGCCAGCAAATCAGTGTTGTCTTACAGGATACATTTATCTTCTCAGGTACGATTATGGAAAATATTCGGTTTGGTCAACCTGATGCATCGGATGAAGCAGTAATCGAAGCTGCAAAGGTCGTTGGTGCTGATGAATTTATTCAGCGACTTGCATACGGGTACGAAACAGAAGTAGAGGAACGAGGAAATGTATTATCAGCAGGTGAGCGGCAATTGCTGTCCTTTGCAAGGGCACTTCTTGCTGATCCGAGAATATTAATTTTGGATGAGGCAACAGCAAGTATTGATACGGAAACAGAAATGAAAATTCAGGAAGCTCTCAAGCGATTACTGAAGGGAAGGACTGCAATCATTATTGCCCATCGTTTATCGACAATCAGAGAATCTGATAACATTTTTGTTTTGGAAAATGGAAAAGTACTTGAGAATGGCAGTCATGATGAGTTAATGAAGCAGGAAGGGGAATATTTTGATCTTGTGAAATCACAATTTCAAATGCTCGATGCAATTTAAACAAATGCAACTGTGACAAAAGTATTAAGTCAAAGTAAAATCCGAACTATGATTCAAATTCTTAAGATAGAATTCGAATTAGTTCGGATTTTTGCAGTAAGAAAGTATAACTACCTTCTTACTGGATAAGTGCAACTAAGGCATTCACCAAAAGGTTTGGTGAATGCCTAGTTTTCTAATGTTGCAGATTAGATATAAACTGCGAACTAACTGCCAGAATAATCTCTATAAACTCTCACGGCGCCATCCGGGGTCGCTCCGGGCGGATGCTTTCCGCGGGCAACGCTTCAGCTTCCTCGGAAGCCAAAACCGCTTCCTGCGGGATCTTCAGCTGTTGCTTTTCCCGCAGGAGTCACCCCCCTCCGCTCACCCGGACTAGGGTAGTGCTGTCACATAATTATTCTATAGCGATTCCTACTCGAGTCAACAGCGCAGGAAATACACGGAGACTCCTGTGGGAGCTGAGGCCTAGATGAGACTACGCAGCGACGTAGGAGCAAGGAGGCTCATCAGCCGCCCTAGGTGCGCGAAGTGTATTTCCGAAGCGGTGTCATAGCACTCAACCATTTTTCCATGTTAGTTCGCAGTATATATCATCTACGCATTAGATCCAACCATTGAAAATGAACTTTCAAAACAACTCATTCAAGTTTAAGATCAAAGTCAACCCCCATTTTAAGTTGTCTGCGAAATTCATCTTTATCTATTTTCCCATTACGGAAATCAAAAAATGGATCTAATTCAGTACCTGTTTCTAAAAAGTAAAACCGTTGATGATCAGTGCCTCCCATTGATTGAATTATTGTCTTCTCTAATTCTACAACTGGTGTTTCAATAAAACGTGGTCCACCATTTTTGTCAATTTTTGTTAATAATGCTACAATCTTATCTAATTGTTTTTCATTGGAATACAAATCTTCAAGAACGTCTATCATTCGATCAGTTAGCTCCATCTATACTCTACACCTCACTTCAATACAATAGTAATGTTAAATCCAATCCCTTTCTACCAGTACGTAAAAATACTCTATAGCTTTGATTCTTACATTAGCAGTTGTTGGTTTTACTTTCTATCATTTAACATGTAGTCAATAGTGATTTCTTCGTTACCAATGTTACTACTTAGATATCCAAATGTGTTTATATCAGCTACTAAGCTTAAAAATCAAAAAACTCACGATAATCGCATGATTTAAAGCAATTCTTTCTCGATCTCTTTCATTTTATACAAGTATCCTTTTTGCTGCATTAATTCATTAAATGTGCCGGATTCTATTATAGTCCCGTGTTCCATTACAATAACTTGATCCATATTTTCCAAGTTTGTTAAGCGATGACTGATAAGAACAAGCGTGTCATTTTTAGCTTGTTTGAAAATATTTTCATAAATGGATTGTTCTGTTATTGCGTCTATAGACGATGTTGGTTCATCCAGTAACCATAAATGCCCATCTTTCAGCATTGCCCTGGCGATTGCAAGTCTCTGCTTTTCTCCGCCAGAGAGATTTTCACCTTTTTCATATACTTGATCTTCTAAGGAGAAGTGATCAAGCACTACAGATTCTAAAGCAGTTTTCATTTCTGTGTCAGTCAATCCATCTTTAGCAAGCTGCAAGTTAGATCGTATTGTACCATAGAAAAAATGATTTTCCTGTAGAACAACTTTAGTATTTTTCCAAATTGCCTGTTGATTTATTTGATTGATCGAGACACCATCTAAATAAATATCTCCTTGATTAACTGGACTTATTTTCAGCAGCAGCTGCAGTAATGTTGATTTACCGGAACCACTTGGTCCAACAATAGCAGTCTTTGAGCATTCTGGCAGCTTTAAATAAATTTCTTCCAGGGCTGGTCTGGTTTCTTCCGGAAATGAAAAGGAAACATCATTCATTTTGATGGAATGTGACGTGCTTTCCTGTAATTGTTCTGCATTATCTTGTTTTACTTCGCTGTTGCTATCCCAGTCAACGACAGAAAATAGGCGTGTTGCTGCCTGTTTACTGTCTTGTATATGGATAGGGAAAACCGCCATCGGTGAAGCATCTTCAAAAACGGTAAGGGAAATCATAATAAGCATTGCCAGGTAGATACCATCCAATTGGCCGTCTACGACTAAAAAGGCACCTAATGCTAGTACCAGCCAGGATATAAACAGCGCTACAAATGTGTTTATGGATTGACTATATAGCGTGTTGATGTTTTCACGTTCTTGCTCTTTTATATAAGCATCAGACGATTGCAATAGATTCTCTTCTTTTTCATGAAGCTTCTGGTATATCTTTAAATCACGAAAACCATGAAGAAATTCCGTAACATCTGTTGTTAAGTTTCCTCTTCCTTCCCGCACACGACTGTCAATCTTAGCTTGCCGCACAGCAAACAATGCAGGGATGACAAAAGCTGTTAATAGGAGACCTATCAGTAATACAAGTGCTACATAAATGGAAACGAATGACGTGAATAAGATTGTACATAGAAAGACGATAACTAAAACAATCGGTGGGTAAAAAACCCTTAAAAAGAAATTCTGCAGACTTTCGACGTCTCCAACAATTCTAGAAAGGAGATCACCGCTGCGATATTTTTGAAAAATTCCTGGAGCTAGGGGCTCGAGTTTCTCGAAAAAAGAGACACGGAGGTTACTTAAGATCGTAAATGTTGCCCGATGAGAAAAATATCTTTCAGCATAGCGGCTTATTGCTTTCGTAAATCCAAGCAGCTTGACCGTAGATGTGAGAATAATTAGGGCATATAAAGGAGGTGCCAGGGCTGCCTTGGAAATTAGATATCCGCTGGCAGCAAAGAGACCAACAGCCGCAATACCAGCTATAAAGCCAAAAATAATTGAATAGAGAATGTCTTTTTTTTCAATCATCATTAACCTAACAACAAGTGTTAAATCTCTCATTCTGGAGTCCCTCCCTGCTGGATAGATACCATATTACGATAGGCTGTGACAGTTTCAATAAGTTCCTTATGAGTTCCCTGGGCAATTAACCTTCCGTTTTCCAAGAAAAGAATCTTGTCAGCTTCCTTGATAGTATGAAGGCGGTGTGCAACCGTTATAACTGTTGAATTTTGCGATAACTCATTAATAGATTTTTGCAGAATTTTTTCTGTGTATAAATCTAACCCTGTTGTGGGTTCATCAAATAGGATGATTGATGGATTTTTCAAAAATGCCCGTGCAATGGCAACTCTTTGTTTTTCTCCACCCGACAGACCTCTGCCTGCTTCACCGACCTGTGTGTCATAACCATTTTCAAGTGAATGTATCATTTCGGCGATCCCAGCTTTTTCAGCAGCTTGTTCGATAGTTTTACGTGATGCATCAGTATTCCCACCAATAGCAATGTTGTCTGCAATAGAACCTGAAAAAATATAGGGATGCTGGGAAATATAACTTAAATGATTAAACCATTCCTGTTCCTTGTAATCAGTCATCAAATTAGTATCATTTATGACTACTTTTCCTTTTGAAGGAGTAATTAGTCCTGCAACTAAATGTAAAAGGGTTGATTTTCCAGAACCAGTCTGACCAACAATCGCTATTTGATTATAAGGTTGAATTATTGTATCTATAGTAATTAAAGAAAACTGATTTTCTCCATAACTGTAACTCGCTTTTTGAAGCGAAATGGATGGGGGAGAATCCTCTGATAACGTTTTATTTCCCCATGGAATAGTCTGTTCTGTATCCTCTAATTCAACTGCTACTTTATTAGCTGCCCCCATACTGCTGCGGCTGTTATGAAAGCTGCTGCCTAACTCCTTAAGTGATGTATAGAACTCTGGAACCAGCACTAATATAAAAAATGCAGTAAAGAAAGAAATGCTTTTATAAATTATGAGTTGAATCGCTAGTTCCAGTGCTATAATGCCAATACTCAGCATGGAGATCAGTTCTAACATAAAGGAAGAGGTGAAAGCAATCTTCAGTATTTCCATTGTAGCGTCCCTGAACCCCAGACTGCTTTTCCTGATAGCTTCCCTTTGCTGAATTGCCCGACTGAATAATTTCAGAGTGGTAAGCCCTTGTAACGTATCCAGGAACTTTCCGGAAAAGGATGCAAGCTTATCTAACTGCTCTTCCGATTTCTTTTTTGTTTGTATCCCAATAATAATCATAAAGAGAGGTATGAATGGTGCAGTAATTATTAATATGATACCGGTGTTTACATGCTGTGTGAAAGCTACAACAAGAATCAGTAGTGGTATAAAAGCTGTTTGAATAACCTGAGGGAGGTAGTGACTGAAATAGCTGTCTATTTCATCAACAGCATCCATCATGACACTTACTTTTTGTCCTGATTGTCCTTGTAATGAATTCTGTACAGGATTTCCTGAAAATTTACTTAAAAGTTTCTTTCGAAAACCTACCTTCGCTTTTGCTGCCATTTTAACTCCCTCACGACCGCTTATATAAGTCACTACCGTTCTAGCCAACAGAGCCAGAAGCAGTCCTCCCAGCATAGGAAGGACTTCAGAAAAAGACATTTCTTTCAGGAAAACTCCGTCGATAACTGCAACAAAAAAATAAGCCTGTAATATGATCATCGCACCTGTAATTACCGATGAAAAAAACAGAAGTGTTAGACTTTTTTTCTGTGTGAAGGCAATATCTTTTAAAGTATTCATATCGGCTGAAGTCTCCTAATTTAGACAGGTTATTTTTTACCTTTAACATATTCAGCATTAAATAAAAACAGTCGCAATAGTAGAATGAGTGAGGGAATCAGTAAACAGAGTCCGGCGATGAATGCTGCGACCAGGGCAATACCCATTGATTCGTGGGTAGCTCCTTCAACTATTGTAATGTAAGGGTCAAGAATATAAGGTAAATGGCCAATTCCATAGCCAAAGAAGGCAAATAGGTACTGTAGCATTACACTTATAAACGCAATACCATAACGCTTTCCTTGATAAATTAGCCCTATTGCCAGCATGAAGAATCCAACTGACAAGCCAAACATCCACCATAGATCAAGCATTTTTTCATAATGTCTCTCATTATGCTGACTTAATGCAATAAAGGTTGTTAAACTGGCGATTATCGTCGGGACACTCCAGAATAATGCATAAGTTCTTACTAGCTTTAGTGCAGGGTAGTCATGTGCGCGTGCAGCATAAAATGATAAGAATGCAGCGCTGATATAAAGTACGGACACAATCGCAAGAAATACCACACTCCATGAGTATGGACTTGTAAATAGCTCTAAATACCTCAATGATACTTCTCCATTTTTCTCAACAATAAAGCCACCTTCTGACAACGTTAAAGCTGTAGATAATGAGGCAGGTATTAACAACCCAGTCGCACCATATAAAAACATATAAATATTGCTCTGTTTTGATCCATAGTTTTCAAATGCATAGAATGATCCTCGAATCGCTAGCAGTATAATTGCAATACTGCCAGGAACTAGCAAAGCTGTACCATAATAATAAGCAGTTTCCGGGAAGAATCCAACTATACCGACAAAGAAAAAGACGAAGAATACATTGGTTACTTCCCATACCGGCGATAAATATCTTGAGATTAATTGATTTATGATATGGTCTTTTTTTGAGATTTTGGCATAATAAGCAAAGAACCCTGCACCAAAGTCAATCGATGCGACAATTAAATAGCCATAAAGGAATAGCCATAATACGGTAATACCAATTAATTCATAACTCATCATTTATCACCCTTTTTTATGGTAGGATACTCTTTTTCGAGTTCTTCCTCAGCTGGATTGTTACGAAAAAGCTTTCGTAATGTGACTATACACAAAGTACCCAGCACGATATATAAACCCAGGAACAAAAAGAACATTAAGTCTATATAGGGAGAAGAAGTAGCTGCTTCCTCAACCGTCATATAGCCTCGTATGATCCATGGCTGACGTCCTTCTTCCGCATAAATCCAGCCAAACTCTATCGCTAGAAAGGCTAAAGGACCACTAAACAGAAGGGACCATAAAAACCATTTATTCAGTTCATTCCATTTTTTCACCATACTAAATACAAGGTAAAGAAAAGAAATTCCTAATAATCCCATACCAATGGTTACCATTAAGTCAAACATATAATGGATCCAGAGTGGGGGTCTTTCTTGCTTAGGCGTTTCTTCCAGCCCTGTTACCTCAGCATTGAAATCACCATGTGCAAGGAAACTTAAAAATTTGGGTATTCGAATTTCACCCACTATCTCGTGGGCATCGTTAAGCCAGCCAAACACTACCAGGTCGGCACCTTTTTCTGTTTCAAAATGCCACTCAGCAGCAGCCAGTTTTTCCGGCTGGTGTTCGGCAAGAAATTTAGCGGAGGTGTCCCCTGTCAGTAAATTTGCGGCCGCAAATATAAACATTACCGTTACAGTCAGCTTTAGCGCCTTTTTATGGTAATCTGAGGCTTTTTTCTTTAAAATTATAAAAGCAGCTATAGTGGCAAGAAGTGCAGCACATGCCAGGTATGCCGAGCTTAATACATGTAGAACCTTGGATGGGGTTGCTGGGTTCAGCATAGCTGCAATTGGATTAACAGCTACAAATGTGCCATCTTCCATGGCAAATCCTTCAGGTGTATTCATAAAGGCATTTACGGTTGTTATAAATACAGCTGAGAGCCCACCACCAATCACTATGGGGATTGATAAAAACCAATGTGTAAATGGTTTTTTAAACCTATCCCAAGTGTATAAATACATCCCCAGAAATATAGCCTCAAAGAAAAAGGCAAAGACTTCCATAAATAGCGGCAGGCTTATGACATTTCCGGCAACCTGCATGAAGTTTGGCCATACTAGCGATAATTGTAACCCTATCGCCGTTCCGGTTACAACACCCACTGCAACTGTAATAACAAACCCTCGTGCCCATCGTCTTGCCATCATCTTGTAATGCAGATCATTCTTTTTGACTCCGACAAACTCCGCAATCGAAATCATCAAGGGAACGCCAACGCCTAGTGTTGCAAATATTATATGAAATCCTAATGTCATTGCGGTAATCAATCTGCTCATTAAGACCGTATCAAAATCCATTATGGAATCCTCCTTGAATAAAAAAGTATAATAATAGAACAAATTCAATACTGAGCATGTGTTGATAAGGATATATAAACTGATTTAATACAACGGTTTAGTTTTCCCTATGTAAATAGTATAAAACATTTTGATATGATAAAAGACCTTTGCCTATGACAGTTAAATGACATTTTTTAAATCAAATTAATAATGAACCTAAAATTATCATTAATCAATTTCACTTGCTATAGTAGTGTGGTAGACTAAGTTAAAGTACGTTGAATGATGGAGGAAATAGTATGAAACGAGAATTCGCAGTAATTGGTTTAGGTCGCTTCGGTGGGAGTATTTGCCGAGAACTAAGTATGGAAGGAATGCAAGTACTCGCAGTTGACGTTGATGAAGATAAGGTAAACGAATTTAAAAATATTGCTTCACACGCTGTAATAGCTGATTCTACTGACGAGGTTACGTTAAAAGAACTAGGTATTAAAAACCTTGATCATGTTATTGTCGCAATAGGTGATAATATTCAGGCAAGCATCTTAACTACTGTTGTTTTAACAGACCTGGGTATTAAGAAAATAACTGTAAAGGCGCAGAATGATTATCACGAGAAAATATTGAATAAAATTGGTGCCGATCAGGTTGTCCACCCAGAACGGGATATGGGAAAGCGAATTGCGCATAATATAATTTCGAATAATATACTCGATTATCTGGAGTTATCAGATGATCATAGTATTGTTGAAGTAAAAGCTGGTGAGAAAATGCGCGGCAAAACGTTAGTTAATCTTGATATTCGGGCAAACTATGGGTGTAACGTTGTTGCTATCAAGCATGGTAAAGATATCAACGTTTCACCAAGTGCTGATGAGATCCTGGAGGAGGAAGACATACTAATCGTTATAGGTGCAGATAAGGACATCTCCAGATTTGAGAAGCAACTCGTAATTGACTAACCCGTTACAATTGGATAAGAAGCTCTCTTTTTACTACAATCGTTTCCCAACAATAAAAAGTGGCATTAAAAGAATTCTTTTAATGCCACTTTTTTTAATTCAGATTCGATTGTGTTGGTGAAGCATGGTGTTAAAAAGGGATGACATTGTGCATTAGCATATTCATACCTTACAAATGTGTTAGAATTCATAATCAATGTCATCAGATCTCCATGATAATTGGTAATACCATAGGTCTGCGTTTCGTTTTTTCGTAGAGGAATGGTGCGATTGTATCTGTTATTTCATTCTTAATTTCGGACCATTGTGTTGTTCGTCGTTCCATTACTTTGTCTAAATGATTAGAAACAAGTTTCTGAGCCTCGTTGATTAGGTCTTCCGATTCTCTCATATAGACAAATCCCCGTGAGATAATGTCAGGACCTGATGCAATTTTAAATTCCTTCATATTAATACTTACAACTACCATAACAAGTCCTTCTTCCGATAGAATACGGCGGTCACGCAATACAATATTTCCAATATCACCGATGCCGCTTCCATCTACATAAATAGATCCTGATGGTATTTTTCCTGCTACCATTGCATTATCTTTACCTAAGGCAAGTACATCACCAGTATCCATTATAAATGAGTTTGCCGGCTCTACATCACATGCTTCAGCAAGCTTTGTGTGTTCTTTTAACATTCTGTATTCACCATGGATCGGCATAAAGTATTTTGGCTGGATAAGTCTTAGCATCAATTTCTGTTCTTCCTGGCTGCCATGTCCAGATGTATGAATATTGCTTAGTCGACCATGAATAACCTCGGCCCCAGCACGATAAAGTTTATTAATTGTACGGCTTACACTTACTGTATTTCCAGGGATTGGTGATGATGAAAAGATAACCGTATCTCCAGGAATAATTTGAATTTGACGGTGTGTACCATTAGCTATTCGAGATAAAGCAGCCATTGGTTCACCTTGTGAACCTGTACAAAGAATAGTAACTTCATTTGCTGGCAGGCGATTGATCTGGTTAGCTTCAATAAATGTTTCTTTTGGAGCCTGTATATAACCCAGCTCCTGTCCGATCCGAATAGAAGTTTCCATGCTCCGTCCAAATACGGCTACTTTACGGTTCTGTTTAACAGCAGCTTCTACCACTTGTTGAAGTCGATAGATATTTGATGCAAACGTTGCAAAGATGAGTCGACCATCGGCTCTGGAGAAAATATCATTAATGTTATCGGCTACAACGCTTTCAGACATTGTAAATCCTGGTATTTCACTGTTAGTACTATCGGAGAGTAAGCAAAGTACGCCTTCTTTACCTATCTCAGCCATTTTCGCAATATTTGCAGGTTCGCCAACCGGTGTAAAATCAAATTTAAAGTCACCTGTATGAACAATGTTTCCAGGTGGGGTTTTTACTACAATACCATATGAATCAGGGATACTATGGGTTGTATGGAAAAAGGAAATGGATGTTTTACGGAATTTAATAACATCTTCTTCTTGAATTGTATGCAACTTGGCATTACGTAATAAGCCATGTTCATCTAATTTGTTTCTGATTAATCCGATCGCAAGTTTTCCAGCATAAATTGGCACATTTATTTCACGCAAGAGGTATGGAATTCCTCCGATATGGTCCTCATGTCCGTGTGTTATGAATAATCCTTTAATTTTATCTTGGTTTTGAATCAGGTAGGTGTAGTCCGGAATAACATAATCAATACCAAGTAATTCATCTTCGGGAAATTTAATTCCGGCATCGATTAAAATTATTTCATCCTGAAATTGGACACCGTATGTGTTTTTCCCAATTTCTCCTAATCCACCTAATGCAAAGACTGCTGTTTGGTCATTCTTTACGAATTTCATTACTTAGACGGTCTCCAGGTTAAAATGTTCGGATTGTTTTTCATATTTTAAATGTGCTTCGTCCAGTGGATGGATAAATTCAATATTTATATTATACTTGCGATCGTATAACTTATTTCGTACCTCTTTTTCTGAATCAGCCTCAACGTATAGGCTTTGTGTACGTTCACGTACAGGGACTTCTCCTGGTAATTCTTGATAAAAAACTTTATAAATCATTTCATCTCTCCTAACTTCTTTTTTACTCTATTTTTTTTGCAGTTAAGAAGGTATAGAAACTTTCTTACTGCGTTTGTACAACCAGTCTTTTGCCATTAAGGCTAGGCGATAAGCCAGGTTGTCTAAAAAATTGCATTCCGTAATTATACATTCCTATCCATTTGATAATACTGCCCATTACTTAATAAGCTGATGGCATCTTGGCAAACAGCTGTTTCATAGCATTCACATGTGTGTCCGATCCAATCGCTTAAAAAATACACAATGGAATTATTTGCAGTAAACCTTTTGTTTTATTAAATTCTCTCATACATGATGGTTAACTCTGGTGGTAGTCCTTTTTACAAGTAGTAGGTACACGTCCTCTGCCTAAAAAATCCTTCCAGCGCTTTTTAAGCTTTTCTTTTAGGCGTTTTAACATGAGGTCTACATCTCCTTTCGTTTATTAAGAAAAGCACCAAAAAACGTTCTACCGATCCAACCCTCTTAGTTACAGTATAATACTGTTTGAGGAAATTTGAAATAAAAACACTGCAATTGTTAAAAAAAAGGCTCATTTTTTCCATATTAATAATTGCTTTTACGAGTTTTCCTTATGTATATTTTTAGCTTTTAAATGATTCTTATACCAAAAGATAATAATAGGGACACACAAAGGTCCCTGTTTATTAAAAGCTATTCAATGGCTTTGGCGTTATCTGTCACTCTAAATGGATTATCTTTATTTATATGATCGTAAAACATAATACCGTTGAGATGATCAATTTCATGCTGGAAGACTATTGCAGCATAATCCCGTAAACGTAACTTCAGTTCTGTTCCATCCAGCGCAGTTGCTTTTACGGTAATTCTTGCATATCTGGGTACATACCCTTCCACATTTCTATCTACAGATAAACAGCCTTCACCGGAAGTTAGATATGCCTCTTCAACAGAGTGGCTGATAATTTTGGGATTTATTAAGCCATAGCTATAAAGTTTTCCCTTTAAATCTTCAAAGTGAATTGCAACCATTCGCTTATTTATTGCTAATTGTGGTGCTGCCAATCCTACACCTGGCCTTAAGTCATATTTGCTTGCTATTGTTTCATCCTGGCTATTCTTCAAAAAGGTTAGCATTTCATTTAATAACGATTTATCCTCGTCAGAAGCAGGAACTGGAACCTCATCTGCTCTCTCGCGTAATGATGGATGGCCTTCTCTGACTATATCATCCATAGTTATCATGCATTGACACTCCTTACAGTTCATTATGATAATATTTTAACATAATATGAATTTTTACATCATAAATTTACTATAGGACAAGTATAAATTAATGAAATTGACCCCAATTTTGTCCAAAAAATGTGTTATACTAGGGTATAAAATTTGCAGCTCAGAATGAAGGAGGATATTGACGCGTGGTGTTTAAAAAGTCGTTCTTAATTTTAATATTATTCATATCAGTAATAGCCACCGCTTGCAGTGGGGCATCAACCTCAGAAAAGATTTATGATCATTTGGAAAAAGCGGTGGAGTTAGAAGACACCTTTGTTAAGCAACAGGACCCAATTGTAAAATTGGAAAAGAAGGAACAGGAGATCTATAGCCAAATTATTGATTTAGGCATGGATGAATTTGATAAAATCAAGGAACTTTCCAAACAGGCGATTGAAAATATTGAAAAAAGGAAAGAGAAAATAGAGCTTGAAAAGGAAAGTATTAGTGCTTCCAAAGAAGAGTTCACAAAAATTGATGGTATGATTGAAGATCTGGAAGAAGAAAAAGCAAAAGAAAGTGCGCAAGAGATGTATAACGTGATGACCAAGCGTTATGATGCTTATGATCAGTTATATGAAGCCTATTCCAAGACATTGAAACTTGAAAAAGACTTGTATACAATGCTGCAAAAGAAAGATTTGGAGCAGAAAACACTAACAAAGCATATCGAAAAGGTTAATAAAAGTTATCAGCAGGTTATTAAGGTAAATAAAAAGTTTAACGAACTTACTACCGAATATAATGCATTAAAAGAAGAGTTTTATACAGCTGCTGGGATAGATGCAGAATATGAAAATAATGAACAAACAGGTGATAAGAATAGTAAAGAATGATTAACTTAATAGGTAACAATTAGGAGAACCGAATGAAATTGATTCGGTTCTTTTTATGTGAACTTTGCCAACATTGGGAATTATTACCTAAAAACTATAAAAAAACCTTATAATTAGAGTATGGTAGGATTGTCCAAATCCCTAATTATAAAGAGCACATCATGGACAATGATACCATGAAGACTGTATACATACATCCATTAGATTCAAAAGTAATACAAGAATTGATTGACCATACCGAGATTAACAAATATGTTAAAAAGCTCGATGTACTAACGTTTTCAAGGCTTTTCATCTATGTTCAATTAAAAGGGCTGACTAGTTTACGACGCATAAGTGAAAATGTAAAACGTGTAAAACGGTACAAAGGTAAGATTTGCGACAGTATTAGCATTTAGTTAAGTTTTCCAATACGTCTGCTTTTAGCGGTCAATTAATACAGTTTCAATTTAAAACTATAACAGATTAGTGTTATAAAAGAGTGAAATTTATGTAAGCGGTACAACCCTTTTGATAAAAATAAATAAATAAAACAAAGTAATTGACCAAATTGGTATTTATAAGCTAAACTTTAATTAGATTATGAATTGTACCATTAATTTTTGCGATTCTTATGTAACAGTTTGGTCCTTGCTTTAGAAATGTGATTACTAAAATTTAATATAGGGAACAAGAATAAGAGCAAAAGGGTACAGATTTTTTCATATTTTGGGAAGGCTAAAAAAGAAAATACAAAATAGGTATTCAGAAAGGAAGAGGTGAACTATTTTGAAACACGTACTTGAAAGTGTTGAAAGCCAGTTCGAAATGTTCCAGATTCTTAATGAAGATGGAAAGATTGTTAATAAAGACGCAATGCCTGATCTTTCAGATGATGATTTGAAAGAGCTAATGCGCAGGATGGTTTATACTCGTATACTTGACCAGCGTTCCATTGCATTGAACCGTCAAGGTCGCTTAGGATTTTATGCGCCTACTGCAGGACAGGAAGCATCACAATTAGGGAGTCAGTATGCGTTAGAACCAGATGATTTTTTACTGCCAGCATATCGTGATGTTCCACAGCTTATTTGGCAGGGTCTACCATTATATCAAGCTTTCTTATTCTCAAGAGGGCATTTTCATGGAAATCAGTTTCCAGAGGATTTAAAAGGATTAAGTCCTCAAATAATTATCGGTGCTCAGTATACTCAAGCTGCCGGTGTAGCGCTTGGAATGAAGAAACGTGGAAAGAAATCAGTTGCGGTAACATACACAGGTGACGGTGGTACATCACAAGGTGATTTCTATGAAGGAATTAACTTTGCAGGTTCATACGGTGCACCAGCAATTTTCTTTATCCAAAATAACCACTTTGCAATTTCAGTGCCCGTTGAAGAGCAAACAAATGCTAAAACCTTAGCACAAAAAGCGGTTGCCGCTGGAATTGAAGGGATTCAGGTAGATGGAATGGATGTATTAGCTGTCTATGCCGCTACAATGGATGCCCGCGAGCGTGCAATTAATGGGGAAGGTCCTACATTAATAGAAACGTTAACATACCGCTATGGCCCTCATACTATGGCGGGGGATGACCCGACACGCTATCGTTCTGATGATTTAAATGATGAATGGGAGAAAAAAGATCCCCTCGTTCGATTCCGCACATTTTTAGAAGAGAAAAACTTATGGTCGGAAGAGGCAGAGAACAAAGTTATCGATGAGGCAAAAGAAGATATTAAGAAAGCAATCAAAAAAGCAGATGAATATCCAAAACAAACTGTAACTGATTTAATTGAAAATATGCACGAGGAACTTCCATCAAATTTGCAGGAGCAATTGGAAGAATATAAAGAAAAGGAGTCGAAGTAGACCATGGCACAAAAGACTATGATTCAAGCAATCACTGATGCAATGCACAATGAATTAAAAAATGATGAAAATGTGCTTGTATATGGTGAAGATGTCGGTCAAAATGGCGGCGTGTTCCGCGCCACAGAAGGGTTACAAGATGAATTTGGCGAAGAACGTGTATTTGATACGCCACTAGCCGAGTCAGGAATTGGTGGACTGTCGATTGGTCTTGCCCTGCAAGGTTTTCGTGCGGTACCTGAAATTCAGTTCTTCGGCTTCATCTATGAAGCAATGGATGCCGTCAATGGCCAAATGGCGCGGATGCGTTACCGGTCTGGCGGTACGAAACCAATGCCAATAACAATACGTTCTCCATTTGGTGGTGGGGTGCACACACCTGAACTTCATGCCGATTCGCTTGAAGGATTAATTGCACAGCAACCTGGTATAAGGGTTGTCATTCCATCAACACCATATGACGCAAAAGGACTATTAATCTCAGCTATACGCGATAATGATCCTGTACTATTCTTAGAACACATGAAATTATATCGTTCCTTCCGTGGTGAAGTTCCAGATGAGGAATATACAGTTGAACTTGATAAGGCTGATATAAAACGGGAAGGTAAAGACGTTACACTTGTCGCTTATGGCGCAATGGTTCATGCAGCTCTAAAAGCAGCAGATGAACTTGAAAAGGATAATATAGATGCTGAAGTTATTGACTTACGTACAGTTTCACCAGTTGATGTAGATACTATTGTTGAATCTGTTAAGAAAACCAATCGAATGGTTATGATTCAGGAAGCGCAGCGTCAAGCAGGAGTCGGAGCTCATGTGATTTCAGAAATTCAGGAACGTGCAATACTCCATCTGGAAGCACCTATTTTAAGGGTTACTGCTCCAGATACTGTTTATGCATTCTCACAAGCTGAGGAAATATGGCTGCCAAATCATGAAGACATCGTAGAAAGAGTAAATCAAGTAATTAACTTTTAATTAAAGGATTGGAGGTAGTAATAATGGCTTACAATTTTAAGCTGCCTGATATTGGTGAAGGTATTCATGAGGGCGAAATAGTAAAATGGTTTGTTAAAGAAGGCGACGAAATTAAAGAAGATGATGTGCTTTGTGAAGTGCAAAATGATAAGGCTGTCGTTGAAATCCCCTCTCCAGTTGAAGGAACAGTTGAAAAGGTTCATGTTGAAGAGGGTACAGTAGCAACAGTAGGTGATACCATCATTACATTTGACGCAGAGGGCTATGAGGATCAGGAAGATGACACGGAAAAAAAGGAAGAAACAAAGGAAGAGTCAAAATCCAGCAGTGATCAGGAACCTGATAAAAAAGAATCTGCAGAAAAAAAGAATAATGAGTCAGATGATAAAGAGGTAACGAAAAATAATTCTTCCGATGATAAACGCGTAATTGCAATGCCTTCTGTACGTAAATATGCTCGTGAAAATGAAGTATCTATTCAGGGTGTACAGGGGTCCGGTAAAAATGGACGTATCCTAAAGGAAGATATAGACAAATACTTAAGCGGTGACCAGAAAGCAGATACAGATGTTGCACCTGAAGAACAAGAAGAAACAACAGCATCTAAAGAAACGCAAGCTCCAAAAGGTGAATACGCCGAAACGCGTGAGAAAATGAGTGGCATTCGCAAGTCGATTGCAAAAGCGATGGTTAATTCTAAAACGAAAGCACCACATGTAACACTTATGGATGAAGTAGATGTAACAGAGCTTGTAGCTCACCGTAAGAAGTTTAAAGCAGTAGCAGCGGAGCAGGAAATTAAATTAACGTATCTGCCTTATGTTGCAAAAGCATTAGTTTCAGCATCCAAGAAATATCCAATTTTAAATGCTGCTGTTGATGATGAGACCGATGAAATCATTCACAAGCATTACTACAACATTGGAATTGCAGCAGATACAGATAAAGGTTTACTAGTTCCGGTTGTAAAAGATGCCGATCGCAAATCTATTTTCACCATTTCACAAGAGATAAATGAATTGGCAGAAAAAGCTCGTAGTGGTAAACTTGCATCTGATGAGATGAAAGGTGCGTCAAACACAATTACTAACATTGGTTCTGCTGGAGGACAATGGTTTACTCCTGTCCTTAACTATCCGGAAGCGATTATCTTAGGTATTGGTCGTATTGCTGAAAAACCAATCGTTCGTGACGGTGAAATTGTCATTGCTCCTGTTCTTGCAGTGTCATTAAGCTTTGATCATCGTATCGTTGATGGTGCAACAGCACAACTTGCATTAAATCAGATCAAACGATTATTGAACGATCCACAATTAATAATGATGGAGGCGTAGATTATGGTAGTAGGAGATTTTCCAATTGAGTTAGACACATTAGTAGTTGGAGCAGGACCGGGTGGCTATGTAGCTGCCATCCGCGCTGCTCAAACTGGTCAAAATGTAACAATTGTTGATAAAGGAGCACTAGGTGGTGTTTGCTTAAATGTTGGGTGTATCCCATCTAAAGCAATGATCCAAGCGGGGCATTTAACTGAAAATGCTCATGGTAATGAAGAGTTAGGGATTAAAACGGAGAATGTATCTGTTGATTTTTCCAAGGTTCAGGAATGGAAAGGGAAAGTTGTTAACAAACTAACATCTGGCGTTGAAAGTCTTTTGAAAGGCAACAAAGTGGACATTGTTAAAGGCGAAGTATACTTTGTTGATAAAAATACAGTGAAAGTTATGGATGAAAAGAATTCACAGACTTATACATTTAACAACTGTATTATTGCAACGGGTTCAACACCTATTGAAATTCCAAGTTTCAAATTCACGGATCGTGTTATTGATTCTACTGGTGCATTAGCTTTAAAAGAAATTCCTAAGAAAATGGTTGTAATCGGAGGCGGTTATATCGGAACGGAGTTAGGCACAGCATATGCTAACTTTGGAACTGATGTAACAATCCTTGAAGGTACAAAGCAGATTCTTGGAGCATTTGAAAAACAAATGCGGCAAGTAGTTAGCAAACGCCTTAAGAAAAAAGGCGTAACTGTAACTACAGAAGCGATGGCAAAAGGTGTCGAAGAATCAAAAGATGGTGTTACAGTAACTTATGAAGTAAACGGAAAAGAAGAAACAGTGGACGCTGATTATGTATTGGTTACAGTTGGCCGCCGTCCTAATACAGCAGAAATTGGTTTAGAGCAAGTAGGTATTGATGTAGATGACAATGGACTTATTAAGATTGATAAACAATGCCGTACAAACATCGATAATATTTATGCAATTGGCGATATTGTTGATGGTCCTCCACTAGCTCATAAAGCATCATATGAAGGAAAAGTAGCTGCAGAAGTAATCGGTGGAGAGAAATCAGAGATTGATTATATCGGAATACCTACAGTTGTATTTTCTGATCCTGAATTAGCTACAGTGGGCTATAGTCAACAAGAAGCAAAGGATGCTGGATATAATGCTAAGGCATCTAAATTTCCATTTGCTGCTAACGGCCGTGCATTATCATTAAACGATAGTGATGGATTTATGAAATTAATTACCAGAGAAGAAGATGGTCTGGTTATTGGAGCTCAGATTGCAGGTCCAAATGCTAGTGAAATGATAGCAGAAGTAGGATTGGCAATTGAAGCAGGAATGACAGCAGAGGATATAGCGTTGACAATTCATAACCATCCGAGTCTAGGTGAAATTACGATGGAAGCTGCTGATGTAGCGTTAGGAATGCCAATACACACAATGTAAATTACACTTATAAAAGAGTTGCCATAGTGCAGCTCTTTTTTAGTTAATTACTTCGATTTCAGAAGGTCAATAATAAACAAAGGAATGTCCGTGGTCATAATGACATGCTTATTTAATGCTTGCGGACAATCGGCTGTTTATAAAAAAGTATTTATAGGTAAATGAGCGGAAACAACTTCTTATCTGCAAATATAAAGTAATTTCTGCTATATATGACCGCTGGGTTCCCCAAACATTTCAAATTACTTGTTTTCTTTAACATGAAGAATCTGACGCGGCTATCTTGTTTCTCTTGAATAACTATAGATGCATTGTTAGGGGATTAAGTCAGTCTAAAATTTGATGTTGATTAAAAAACATGTAACTTCCAAAAAAAAAAGCAGTTCAGCTATGGTACAAATTTCGTTTTGTACTTCAGCTGAACTGCTTGTGATTTTTTATTTACTGCCTCTTCCGTCGTAAATCGACTTCTCTTGCCTCTTCTTTAAATGATTTCATTAACGAAAATACAATCAGAATCATGATTATTGCAAATGGAAAGGCTGCAATAATCGAGGCTGTCTGCAAGGCTTGCAGTCCACCTTGCCACAATAACACAGCTGCAGCACTTGATTGAATAATTCCCCATACAAACTTAACAGTATTTGGTGGATATAAGCTTCCGCCAGTTGTTTGCATTCCTAATACAAATGTTGCAGAGTCTGCAGATGTGATAAAAAACGTACTAATTAATAAAATTGCAATGATTGACATTACCATGCCGAATGGAAATTGCTCAAGGACCGCGAATAATGCCGCCTCAGTGCCAAGATTATCAACAACTTGCTGAATTTCTGCACCCTGAAAATGTTCCAGATTGATTGCTGATCCACCGAATACGGAGAACCAGAGAGCACCGAAGATAGTAGGCACTAACAGAACGCCTAGCACGAATTCCCGAATTGTTCTGCCTTTGGAAACACGAGCAATAAATGTACCTACAAACGGTGCCCATGCGATCCACCAAGCCCAATAAAAGATTGTCCAATCCTGAATCCATGAGTCATCCATATCGAAAGGTGTTAATCGGAAACTCATACCTGGCAGGTTTTGAATATAACTGCCAAACGTGGTTGTAAATAGATTCATGATGAAGTTTGTAGGACCTGCAAATAAGAGAAACAGCATTAAAGCAATTGCCAAAATTATGTTCGTATTACTTAGGTATTTAATCCCTTTATTAAGACCAGTCATTGCAGAAGTCATATAAAGAACGGTAACAATCCCAATTATAATCAGTTGCAATGAAATGGATTTGTCTAAACCAAAAACGTATGATATACCTCCAGAAATTTGGATCGCCCCAAAACCTAGTGAAGTTGCAACCCCAAAAATCGTTGCAAATACAACTATAAAATCAATAAGAGTTCCCCATGGCCCTTTAACCTTATCACCAAGTATAGGTTCAAGAATTGCACTTACAACACCCGCAGATTGCTTTCTGAATTTAAAGTATGCTAAGGCCAAAGCAATGGTGGCGTAAACAGCCCAAGGATGCAGCCCCCAATGAAAGAAACTGTAACGCATAGCAGTTTTAGCGGTATCGTTTGTAGTAGGATCTCCAAATGGTGGTGTATGATAATGTGATAATGGTTCCGCAGCACCCCAGAAAACTAGTCCAATTCCCATACCTGCACTAAAAAGCATTGCAAACCAAGTTAAATAGGAATATTCAGGCTTGTCTCCTGGTTTTCCCAGTTTAATATTTCCGTATTTAGAAAAGATCAAATAAATTGAAAATACCAAGAAAGCTGTTGCACTCATTAAGTAGAACCAGCCAAATTTTTCTACCAAATATCCTTGAATTTCTGTTGTTACATCATTCATATTACTATTCGGAAGGATACCCCAAATTATAAATAATATTGCCACTATGGCTGAAATGTAGAATACCTTTGTTACTTTTTTCATTTGAAAATTCCTTTCTATGTAGTATTTATTGTTAGCATATATAATAAAGGAAGCTATCACGCACAGTTAAATATTGAAACATACGTAATTAAATTGTTCAATTATTACGCATGTAATTAGTTCGATGTGCTTATTGTTTCCTTTTGTCTTAATATAATTCTCTCTATATGACCTTTTACATATTCCCACAAAATAGAAAATTAAACAAAGACTGTTTGCGAAACAATTATTCGATAGGCTTATGTGTCGAAAATACAGTTTCACTTTATACCAGTAATTTGTCACTTGCCAAAATTAGGTATAGTCATTAACAACTGATATCATATATAATTAATATAACGTCATATGTACATACAACAGGGGGACAGAAATGAAGAAATTTATATGGCTAATGCTTGTGATACTTGTGCTCGTTTCAGCTTGTGAGGATAGTAAGGCATCCCATACGGATGATAACAAACCGGATCAGGAAAAAAATCAGGATAAATCAGATGATGTTGATGAAAAAGAAAATCCAGAGCAAGATAGTGAGAAGAAGAAAGAAGAAAAACAGGAGAAGATCAATCAACCTGAAGATGACAAGCCTAAAACAGCAAAGTATAAAATTAATGAAGAGAATTCATCAATAAATCCATTGAATGATAGTATAAATGAAAAGGTAGTGTTGCTGACGATTGATGATGCACCAGATACATATGCGTTGGAAATGGCAAAAACATTAAAAGAATTGGATGCGAGTGCAATCTTCTTTGTGAATGGACATTATCTGGATACTGCTGAGGAAGAAAAAACGTTAAAGAAAATTCATAATATGGGTTTTGAAATCGGAAATCATACATATAATCATGCTTATTTACCAGATTCGTCTCAAGAAGAGCAGAAAAAGGAAATTATTAGCTTAAATGACAGGATTGAAGAAATTATTGGAGTAAGACCAAAATTTTTTAGAGCTCCAAATGGTGCTAACACCGACTTTTCAAATAAAATAGCGAAAGAAGAAGGCATGGTTGTCATGAATTGGACGTATGGTTATGACTATTTTAAACCATACATGGATGCTGAAAAACTAAAAAGGGCGATGATTACAGGTAAAGGACCTGAAGTGGACGTTCCGTACAGTTTACTGAAGCCAGGTGCCAATTTACTTATGCACGACCGTGAATGGACTGCAGCTGCATTAAAAGACATAGTAATCGGACTACGGGAAAAAGGTTATGAAATGGTAGACCCTACATTAATACAAACAATAAAGTAGATAAAACACATGCGGTTCAATTTCGAAGTACAATTTGTACTCTTAATTGAACTGCTTTTATTTCAAGCTAAGAAAGCATAAAACCTTCCTTATTGCATATGTACAACTATGGATTGCAGATTGGTCTGTGAAAATGAGCACGTTTCATTCAAATCCAAAAACAATTTAGTTAACAAAAACAGTCAGTTATTTTAATATTGGCTGTTTTTTTATTCACAAAAACATATATTCATTAATATGTTATACTAATTAAGGGTTGATTCTTTAATTATGACACATTATAATGATGATACAGTGTTATAATTAATGAAAAAGGAGTTGGGCCAGATGGGTACAATTGTCTGTCAGGATTGTCAGAAAGTAATTGATCATTATGATGATGAAAAAGTTACTACTCTTTATGGTACATGTCCGACTTGTAATAGAGAATAAAAACATGAATATTGATACAACAAAGCTGCATGGAATTCCATGCAGTTTATTATTTTTAGTTAACATAAATACTTTCTTACTACAGAAGCGTAACTTAGGATTTTGACATTAATGCGTGTCGGTAAGCCAAGTATAACGCTCTAATTTATTGGCTATGAACGATTATTAAATGATAGAATAAAAAGAAAAAGAGGTGTTTATATTGAAATGGGAAACCGAGGTAACAAAAATGTTGGAAATTGACTATCCTATTGTTCAGGGAGGTCTGGCATATTTGGCGTATGCAGACCTAGCGGCAGCAGTTTCAAATGCTGGCGGACTTGGACAAATAACGGCAATGAGTCTGGAAGGTCCTGATGAATTGCGAAATGAGATTAATAAAGTTCAGACGATGACAGATAAACCCTTTGGTGTGAATTTTGCTATTGGGCAGCACGGAAGACCGTATGAGCATATGGTACAAGTGGCAATTGATGAAAATGTTCCAGTTATATCAGTCACCGGTGGTAATCCAAAAGGTGTGCTTGACATGGTAAAAGATTATCCTATCAAAAAACTTGTACTTGTTGCAGCTCGCAGGCAGGCTGAAAAGGCAGAAGAGCTAGGCGCAGATGCAGTCATGGTAGTTGGACAAGAAGGGGGAGGCCATCTTGGGCGTGGTGATGTTGGAACATTTGTGTTAACTCCACAGGTTGTTGATTCTGTTTCTATCCCGGTGATTGCATCAGGAGGAATTGTGGATGGCAGAAGTATGATGGCCGCACTTTCATTAGGGGCTGAAGGCATCGAAATGGGTACACGTTTTATTGCGACGAAAGAGTGTATTGATGCACATCCAGTGTATAAACAGGCACTTGTCGCTGCTGATGAGAATGCAACAGTCGTCATTAAACGGTCATTAGGAACTCCTGCCAGAGCACTAAAAAATCCATGGACGGACAAAATATTAGGTATTGAGCAAGAACATGGTAATTATGAAGCACTTAAAGCATACATAAGTGGGGAAGCTAATAAACAATACATCCATAAAGGGGAAGAGGCAGAAGGGTTTGGCTGGGCTGGACAAGGTGCAGCAAGAATACAGGATATCCCCTCTGTGAAGGAATTAATAAATTCAATTATTAGTGAAGCAGATTTTATTAAGGGAAAATGGACAGATTGAGGTGATTACCGAATATGAGTTACCACTATCCACTGGACGAAACATGGTCAAAAGAGGAAATAATTGATGTGGTTAATTTCTTTTCATTGATAGAGAATGCGTATGAACAGCAAGTAGAACGCGAAGAACTCCTAGCAGCATATCGGAGGTTCAAGGATATTGTACCATCTAAAAGTGAAGAAAAGACCTATTTTGCTGACTTTGAAAAGGCTTCAGGATATGCAAGTTATCCTGTTGTGAAAAAAGCTAGAGAATCTGAACAAAAAACAATTAAACTAAAATAAGTTGGGAACGGACAAAAACGCTACGAATTAATCGGAGCGTTTTTTGTCTGTCAATTTTAACCCATATTTAATATGTGGCTTAATTCATTGAAATCTTATAAAGAGGTGTCAGTTTATTAAACGTAGCTTCAACTTCTTTTAAAAATGCCTGTCCATCTTTCAAAACCGGATCACCAGGTTTAAAATGCCTGCCAATTAGAAATTCTGCTTTTTTAACATTTTGGAAGCGTGAGAGAGACTTTTCCAAATCTATCTCAGCAAAACGTGTCGCATCTTTTTTTGTATGATCCAAGGAAACAACATAATCATCTGGAATTGTTTGTTTCATATCATCCATGTGATTTAAAAATGTTTTAGCCATATCCTGTTTTCCTGGCAGTTCATAAATATATGCAAGCCATACAAATAAATGGTCATCAAATAACCCGATTTGAAAATGCGGGTGTTTTTTGTAACCCCGATTATTATGACAAAAAGCCATCCATGTATCATTAGGGGGGTTTTTTGTACGTCTCAAGTGCTGTGCAATATGTATATACATTTCACTGCCTGTCATCTCTGAAACAGGTCCAGACAGTTCTTCACCTATCGCTTTAAACTTTGGTTGTATGTTTTCTCTGATGGCTTCCATTCGTTCATCAAGGCCATCAATCGTAAAGATTTTAAAATCTTTTTCCGTAAACCCCTTAAATACCATATAAATCATCCTTTCTATGGTGAATCATCTTAGATTATAATGATTATTATTAAGTAAAAATAGGATTCAGTCAAGTTATACCCCGCGAACAATGTTTAAAAAGATTGAAAATTGGGGAATGTAAAATCAAAAGTTACTATTTACCATGAACTATTTGTGAAAATATTTCATATATATAATAAAAGCCAACTGAAAGGTTGTGGGTGAAGTGAAATATGTGATGGAGGCGCTGAGAAAGAAAGAAGCACAAGAAAAACTTCCCGTTATTCGAATGGAAATTGATTATGAACTTGTAACGCTACATGATGCAATGCAAGCCAATGATAAAATTGAAATGATAAAATCAAAAGAACGTTTAGAGCAATTACGTTTGCAAATGCTGGAGATTGAAAATGATTAATAACGGAAAATGACCCCAAAGTTTACATATGTTCATTGAATATTGGATGAACACTATTTGGGGTCTTTTGTATGTATAGGTTTAAAACCATCGGATTAAAAAAATGATTTAAAGCTTCCAATTTGGTATCATTGATATAGATGAAATGTAATGGAGGCTTATGAATGAATTTGGAAACGCGTGAAGCAATATACAACCAAGCAAAAGAATGGGTCCTTAAAGCTGGCGATACGATTAGAGATAAAATACATGATAAACTTGAAATAAATACGAAATCCAATCCAAATGACCTTGTTACCACAATGGATCAAAATACCGAAAACTTTTTTGTAACTAATATTAAAAAAACATATCCTGATCACTTTATAATTAGTGAGGAGGGGTATGGTGATCAACTGAAAACACTTGACGGGACCGTCTGGATAATAGACCCAATTGATGGCACGATGAATTTCGTTCATCAAAAAAGAAATTTTGCAATATCAGTAGGTGTTTATCATAATGGAGTAGGAGAAATTGGCCTTATATATGATGTAATGGCTGATGTTCTCTATAGCGCCAAGCACAATGATGGGGCATTTAAAAATGATGAAGCATTACCAAAGCTTGCCAATAAAAAGTCAATATTGGAGTCTATCGTTGGTTTAAATCACTTTTGGCTTTGTGAAAATAGATTAGTGGATGAACAGGTGATGCAGAATTTTGTAAGAACAATTAGAGGCACTAGAACATATGGTTCTGCAGCACTTGAGTTTGCCTATGTTGCGGAAGGGATAATGGATGGATATTTAACCATGAGTTTATCGCCATGGGACATTGCTGCAGGATTAGTTATTGTTAATGAAGTAGGTGGCGTGACATCAACTATCTATGGCGAACAAGTTAACATGCTTGAAAAGAATTCAATATTAACATGTAATCCGGCTATAAAAAGTGCGATTGTAGATGATTATATGCTGAAAGGAAGAAAGTGACTCCAATAGTGTAACGAGTCAGTTTTAGGGAGAAACACAGTATTTAGGAGTATAAAACACATAACTGTTCGTAATTCTGTCTTTTTTCGATATACCATAATAGTTTTTAATACTTCAATAAATAACAACCGAAGTGAATGAAATATTGTCACTCGGAATGACCTTGATAAACGGTCGAAATGAATCCTCATTCCGCTAAATAGAAAATCAGTCAATTTTGAGGCAAAAAGGCAAATAGCGGAATGTGGATCCGCCAAACAATCGAAGCGGATCCTCATTCCGTTAAAAATAACAGCGGGCAAAATGTATGCTAATACTAATGTTATTATCATTTTATCTCCCAAACTGCCCCCGTACAATAAGTGAAGTCACTTTCTTTTTCGCTTGAGTGATAATCCGTATCCCATAAATCCAAAACCCAACAGTATAAATAATAAGACAAACCAAATATTGCGAAATGCAATGGAAATTCCAACGAGAACAAACATGAGAATTACCAATGTCGCTAATGAAAGCATGGGAATATTGATATTTTTCATAAACTACACCTCTTTTTACTGGAACAAGTATATATTAATTTTGGATATTGTTCAAAAAAATAATGTTAATAAAACAGTCAAATTTATAACTAGCATATAGCAATAAGATTTAGTATGATAGAGATTGAGTTTTAATGTTTGCTGGTAATGGAGGATATGGATGGATACTAATTTTAGTCTGCTATATGATTTTATTGTAGATAATTATCATGGTCATGAACTAATGATTTTTTATGTCTTAAACTTTATTTTTGCATCAATTGCATACAAGTTAGGGTTTGCTCGCAAATTGCCAATTTTAAAATCTTTTTTGGTTTATTTAATGTTAGCATTTGGTTCGATAATCATAACGTTTTTTAGTATAGTTGGTTATCCGATTACGGAGAGTTTAATTATAATGTCACTGATTTTAGGAATATACAGATTTAGACTATATCAAGAGAGAAAAACTAAAAGTAAATCATAAACAGACAAAAACTCCCGGATATGGGAGTTTTTGTTATATTAAATCCTTTTTTTGTTTCTTCGCTTCGTACAAGCGGAAGTTACCAGTTTCGTGTCTCTTTTTTGTGTTGTTATAAATTCGGTGATCACATTCTTGGCATAAATACATATGGATTCTGCGGTTTCTTAACCGTTTCGCTTGTAAAGAACTATCTTGAATATCTTCTATCGTGTCACATAGCACACATTGTACTTGCATTTCATCACCTCTAAATTTAGGCTAATTACCTATTAACTATAACATGACATTCTTTTGTATTAAAGTGAGTGTTTTATAAAAGAAATAATGGGGAACATAACTATTATCAACTTATATTTTTATTTGGAAGGGTGATTAGATGCGAAAAAGATATATTGCTTCAGCAGCTGGAGCTGTTGGAGCAGGAATTATGGGGGTTTTCCTTAATAAAGAGGAAAATAGAAATAAGCTAAAGGAAAAAGTAAGCCATATAAAAAATAAAGTAAAAGGAACAAATCATACTAATTCAACTTTTGAAGATGCTGGTATTCCAGACCAAGCAGATAATAAAGATCCTGCACAATTGGAAAATGCTAAAATGGTATCGGAAGGATCCCAATTTGGCGTAGAATACTATAATGAGGTCAAGGAAAATGAAAGTGAAGAAAAGAACATGAATTAATAAAAGTGCTTCCTATTATTCGGGAAGCACTTTTTTGAGCAGTTATGAAAGTATAAATAACTAGCTGCATAAGCCAGGTTTTCTAATTACTCATTGTTCTTATGATTCGATTGTTTTTCCTCAATTTCATCTAATTTTTTCTCATTTTCTTTTGGCAGCATTTCTTTATTCTGGTCTGGTTCCTGTGGTTGATCATCATTAATTGGAAAGTCTGGCATATATCGTCCTACAATTGCTGAAAGTTCATCAACAACTCCCTGTACTGGGTGTCCCTGATTAATTTTGTTTCCCATCTTGCGGAGCCTTTCAACTACATCTCCATCAGCAACAACAACTGCTGTTTTTCCATATGGGTCATTCTGTAATGCTTCCAATACGGAATATTTTATCGTTCCAACACGTGAACGGTCTAAATCTTTATCAACATTTATACCAACGACTGCATACGGACCCGCTACTATGGATGTGGCGTCATTTACATTCGGTACGTCACTTGCGATATTTGCTAAATGGGTAGAGATTTGTCTGTTAGTGGGATTTTGTTTCTTTGTGGGATCAGAATCTTCTACCTGTACAATTCGGTTATTTTCTTGTTCAGTTGATAAGGATTGATCTTCCTCATTTTGCTGACAACTAATTAAAAACAATAAACTCATTAAAGACAGTATCCCTAAACGGAAAAACATGTGTACTCCTCCTTTAAAATGTACAAACGGAATTACTGTCTTATTATTCTGAGTCGAATGCTGTAAAATATACATTAGAAGTATAAAGTAGAGCATGAGAAATATGCTGGCTGTAAACATGAATACAAAATAAGTTTTAGTCAACAGTTTTAAAAAAGCTGCTCACATATAAATGTAAACAGCTCTATCATTTAATTAATAATAATTTTTTCAATTCCTGTAATAGGATTATCTTTATTGGAACCGTCCTTAAAAAATAAGTGAACAGGCCCTTCTTCTTTTAGGGGCTTTCCATCAAGAGCAAATAGTAAATAACAGTTTTGCAATGCTTTAAGTGAGATGTGTTCATGTCCCTTGTTAGTTACAAGTGTGACGTCTGTAGCATTTTCATTTACTTCGGCGTGATCTACAAATTCATTAATTGGCATTACATATGAGTTTTCCAGAATTTTCTCCCGTTCGAACCGGGAAATACTTTTATTAACTGGTGGATTTATTTTCTGTTGATAAACTGCTCTGTTCCAGCGTTTCGATGCGTCTTCAAGTTCATTATCCTCAACTTTCTGTTCATTCTCCTGTTTCGTAAATGCTTCTTCCAATAGTATTTTTCTATCATCAAAGATCCAGACAGTTGGGTCTAGTGTGATTGAATATGTAACATTTCCAGTAATAGGGACTATCATGTATAACCACCTCTCCATTTTTATCTTTAATAAGAATAGCAGACATTTTTCATTTTTTCACTTTAAACGATTAATTTTAAATTTCCTTTAATTTTATTTGCATTTTCAACCTTCAAACGATAATATAATATAGAAGAAAGTCTTTTAAACGGAGGGGATATATTTGATTCCTGAGGTGACTGAAACTCATCGTGAAAAAGCCTATGCCCTTCTAAAGGCTGATGCTGATAAAATTCGGAGGCTAATAGAAGTTCAAATTGAGAATTTAACAATGCCGCAATGTCCTTTGTATGAAGAGGTTTTGGATACACAAATGTTTGGTCTTTCAAGGGAGATCGATTTTGCTGTGAATTTGGACTTGATCAGCGAAAATGAAGGAAAAGCCCTTCTTGAAAATTTAGAAAGGCAGCTTAATATATTACATGAAGCAGCACAAAATTCGGTGTAATGTCATGTTACAACTTAGCAAAAACTTTGCCTAATTGGATAATGGCAAGGTTTTTTTATTTAAGCAGTTAAGAAACCACCATCTATCATGAAATATAGCAATTCTGAGGTTTTTGCGGACACCAGATACCTTATTTCACACAAATAGAACAAATAACCATGAAATATGAGAAATAAGCGCTTCTGTGTCCGCTAAAATCAAGTTATAGAGGTATTTTTTATACAACTGTATGAATACTGCCTTACTGCATAAGTGCAACTAATGCTTATCTACCTAAGGCTTGACGAAAGGCCAGGTTTTCTAATCCAGTAGAAGTAGAAATGTAATATGGTACATAATTATGTTATACTATTAAAAATTTCTATTTCAACTATTGTTTCGAATACATATGTTGAGGAGAAGTAAGATGATACAGAAGTTAAAGAATTATGATTTTACGTTAATGATTACACCAATACTGCTATCAATGTTTGGAATAGTAATGATCTACAGTGCCAGTATGGTAATAGCTGTTGTTGAGGGTAATGAAAGCTCACATTATCTGGTGAAGCAGATTCAATGGTTTTCCCTAGCTATGATAGGATTTGTTTTCACAAGTATTTTTCCGTATAAATATTACCAAAAGTTGATGAAAATTATCATTTTAATTATTATTGTATTATTAGTTGGGGTTCGAATTTTTGGTAGTGAAGCTAATGGGGCTAAATCATGGTTCGATTTTGGTGTCATTAGTATGCAGCCTGCAGAGTTTGCGAAGCTGGGATTAATTATGTACCTTGCTTCAGTATATTCAAAAAAACAATCCTACATTAACGAGTTTAATAGAGGTGTACTTCCGCCTTTAATATTAACTGCAGTAATATTGGGTCTTATTATCGCGCAGCCTGATATAGGAACTGCGGCAATAATATTTATGATTGCATGCTCTGTGATTTTTAGTTCCGGAATTCGCTTTAAGCATTTAACCATTTTGGTGTTAGTAGGTCTGGCATTAGTTGCTTTTGCCATACCAAGTATGGTGACCGATGAGCGGATTGCTAGATTTGATGGGGCTTACCAGCCTTTTGAAGACCCGCAAGACGATGGATATCATCTGATTCAATCTTATTTAGCAATAGGTGTTGGTGGATTAACCGGTGAAGGATTGGGACAAAGTGTTCAAAAACTCGGCTACTTGCTAGAACCTCATACTGATTTTATAATGGCAGTTATAGCTGAAGAACTTGGCTTTGTTGGAGTCATTATCGTAGTGGGGATGTTATCTATTATCGTACTGCGAGGATTATTTATTTCCAAAAAATGTTCTGATAGTTTTGGTGCATTATTAGCAATAGGGATTTCCTCGATGATTGGAATTCAAGCATTTATTAATCTCGGGGCAATAACTGGAATTTTACCGATCACAGGGGTACCATTGCCATTTGTGAGTTATGGCGGCTCATCACTTCTTGTTATGATGGTATCAATGGGGATAATGAATAACATTGCAAAAACAAATAAACAAAAAGAACAACAGCCAGTACCTGTGAATACCAAGGAAGAACCTGAAACAAATGTGTTTAAAAATAGAGGAGGAAAAACATGGGTGAGGTAAAGCGTATTGAAAAAGTATTAGTTGCAAATCGTGGTGAAATTGCTATACGGGTCTTTCGGGCTTGTACAGAACTTAATATTCGTACTGTAGCGGTTTATTCTAAAGAAGACACCAGTTCTTACCATCGCTATAAAGCTGATGAGGCATACCTAATTGGTGAAGGGAAGAAGCCAATCGATGCATATCTTGATATTGAAGGTATGATTGAACTTGCAAAGAATGTCGGTATTGATGCGATACATCCAGGCTATGGATTTCTTTCTGAAAACATTCATTTTGCTAAACGCTGTGAAGAAGAGGGGATTATTTTCATCGGTCCTACAAGCGAGCATTTGAATATGTTTGGCGATAAGGTGAAAGCAAGAGCACAGGCAATAAATGCTGGACTTCCAATCATACCAGGTTCTGATGGCCCAGTATCTTCATTAGATGAAGTAAGAGAATTTGGAAATAAACATGGTTATCCAATCATTATTAAAGCATCACTAGGTGGTGGCGGTCGTGGTATGCGTATCGTACGCAATGAAAGTGGACTTTCAGAAGCATACGATCGAGCTAAATCTGAGGCAAGAGCAGCATTTGGCAGTGACGAAGTGTATGTTGAAAAGTTAATTGAGAAGCCAAAACACATTGAAGTACAGGTGATTGGGGATAAGCATGGTAATACAGTTCATTTATTTGAAAGGGATTGCTCCATACAACGCCGGCACCAAAAGGTAGTTGAGATGGCACCAAGTGTCTCCTTAAAAGATGAATTACGCCATGAAATCTGTGAAGCTGCAGTAGACTTGATGAAGAATGTTAACTATATAAATGCAGGAACTGTTGAGTTTCTAGTAACAGATGATGAATATTATTTTATTGAAGTTAATCCACGTGTCCAGGTTGAACATACTATTACAGAAATGATAACGGGGATTGATATTGTCCAAACGCAGCTTAAAATAGCAGCAGGAGGAGATATCCATGACAAGTCAATTGGTATTCCTGATCAGGACAAAATTGTGACGAATGGATATGCTATTCAATCTCGCGTAACAACAGAGGACCCATTAAACAATTTTATGCCGGACACTGGGAAGATTATGGCTTACCGAACTGGTGGGGGATTTGGTGTACGATTGGATGCAGGAAACGGATTTCAGGGTGCGATTATTTCCCCGCATTACGACTCTTTATTAGTAAAAGTGTCAACCTGGGCACTAACTTTTGAACAGGCTGCACCAAAAATGGTCAGAAATTTAAAAGAATTCCGTATTCGAGGAATAAAAACGAACATTCCTTTTTTGGAAAATGTAATTTCGCATAGCCAATTTTTATCAGGAGAATACAGCACAACATTTATTGATCAGACACCAGAGTTATTTGTATTTCCAAAGCGGAAAGACCGCGGAACTAAAATGTTATCCTATATTGGACATACTACAGTGAATGGGTTTGAAGGGATAGCCAGGAAGAAGAAACCGTCGTTAGCTACCCCGATCGTGCCAAAAGTAGATAAACTGGAAGAAATTCCAAAGGGTACTAAACAGATTTTGGATGAGCATGGACCTGAATATCTAGCGGAGTGGTTAAAAGCACAAAATAATGTGATGCTGACAGACACTACTTTCCGCGATGCACATCAATCTTTATTAGCTACTCGTGTCAGGACAAAGGACCTGTTAAAGATTTCCGAGCCTACTGCACGTTTACTGCCTCAACTTTTTTCTGTTGAAATGTGGGGAGGGGCTACATTTGATGTTTCATACCGATTTTTAAAAGAAGATCCTTGGCAGCGACTTATAAAACTTCGTGAAAAGATGCCAAATGTTTTGTTTCAAATGTTGTTACGTGCAAGTAATGCTGTAGGGTATAAAAATTACCCAGATAATTTAATCAATGAATTTGTTGAAAATAGCGCAACTGCTGGAATTGATGTATTCCGTATATTTGATAGTTTGAATTGGGTTGAGGGAATGAAACCAGCTATTCAGGCAGTTCGGGAAAATAATAAAATTGCAGAAGCATCTATGTGTTATACAGGGGATATTCTGGATTCAGGACGTACGAAATATGATTTAAATTATTATCTAAATCTAGCGAAAGAACTAGAGCAGGCTGGTGCACATATATTGGGAATAAAAGATATGGCTGGATTGCTTAAACCAGAGGCTGCTTATCAATTGATTTCAGCATTAAAAGAGACGATTGATCTGCCAATCCATTTGCATACACATGACACAAGCGGTAATGGTATTTACATGTATGCCAGAGCCATTGATGCTGGTGTTGATGCGGTTGATGTAGCCACAGGACCAATGGCTGGGTTAACATCACAGCCAAGTGCACAAACATTATATCACGCATTGGAAGGAAAAGATCGCCAGCCTAAAATAAATATCGATTCCTATGAAAAAATATCTCACTATTGGGAAGGTATTAGAGATTACTATCAAGACTTTGAAAGTGGTATGAAAGCACCGCATACAGAAATATATATGCATGAGATGCCTGGTGGACAATATAGTAATCTAAAACAACAAGCGAAAGCGGTAGGACTTGAAGATCGTTGGAATGAAGTTAAAATGATGTTCAGACAAGTAAATGATATGTTCGGAGATATTGTTAAGGTAACACCTTCATCTAAAGTAGTGGGTGACATGACATTATTTATGGTCCAGAATGACCTGACAGAAGATGAAATATATGAACGTGGTGAGTCAATTGATTTCCCTGATTCCGTAATTGAATTTGCTCAAGGTTATATTGGTCAGCCATATCAAGGGTTTCCACAAGAATTACAAAGGATTATTTTAAAAGGAAAAGAATCAATTAAGGTACGCCCTGGTGAGCTATTAGATCCAATAGATTTTACCCAATTGAAGGAAACGTTATTTAAAACGCTTGATCGCCAGGTAACTAGTTTTGACATGATCTCTTATGCACTATATCCAAAAGTATTTATGGATCACCATAAATTTACTGAAATGTATGGTGATATGTCAGTTCTCGATACACTTACATTCTTCTATGGTATGAAGCTGGGTGAGGAAATTGAGGTTGAAATTGAACAAGGTAAAACGCTTTTTGTAAAATTAGTATCCATTTCTGAAGCACGTTCAGATGGTACACGTGTCATTTATTTTGAATTGAACGGTCAATCGAGGGAAGTTATTGTTAAAGATGAAAATGTTAAATCACAACTAATAACGAAGCCAAAGATTGATCAAGGAAATGATAAGCAAATTGGAGCAACAATGCCTGGGACAGTTGTTAAAGTTCTCTGTGAAAAAGGGGAAAAAGTCCAAAAGGGTGATTACTTATTAATAACTGAAGCAATGAAAATGGAAACTACTGTTCAGGCGCCATATACCGGTGTCATTAAAGATATTCACGTGAAAAACGGAGAAGCGATAGCGGTAAATGATCTTTTAATTGAATTTGAATAATAACACAGAAAAAGGGTAATGGACTTGTGCCATTACCCTTTTTCAGCAGTTAAGAAACCACCATGGCTCTGCTCCGCGAGCCACCATCTATCATGAAAATTATTTAATATAGTAAATTTGAGTTTAGCGGACACCAAGGACCTTATTTGGCAATAATTCACGAAAATGGTGGTGTTTGCGGACACCAGAGACCTAATTTCACATAAATACAGTCAAATAACCATGATATAAGTATATTAAGGGCTTCTGTGTCCGGATAATATCGAAAAGATTACTTTTATATAGAAATAGCGTCTTCTGTGTCCGTTAAAATCAAGTCAGAGAGGTATTTTCATACAAAAGTATAGATCCTTTCCTACTGCATAAGTGCCAACTAAGGCTTATCTATATAAAGACTTTGCGATAAGCTTAGTTTTCTAAAAACCCATTTAATGTTAAGCCAAGTTTTTTAATGTTTTGCACTTCTTGATGATAACAATATAAAGTAACTTAACATTGCAAAGTAGCAGGATATTACAAATGCATGCATTAATGCGATTCCAAGGTTTAGCATAGTAAAGATAATCATGGCTCCGAGGAAAACTTGCAGTACTATAAGTGAAACAGTTGTAATCCAGCCCCAGAACATAACACGATTTGTTCGATAATTCTTCATGATTTTGAAGAATAATACAATGGTCCAAATGAATAATATACCTGCAAAGAGCCTATGTCCCATCTGAATCCATTGGTCAAAGCTGTAGTTAGAGAATGTGAATGGTGCATTATTTGTGCAAAACGGCCAGTCTCCACAAACCATACTCGAATTTGCATGTCTAACCAATGCACCTGTATAAACAACAATTAGTGTATATATCGTCAGTGCATAAATCTCTATTCGGTGTTTCTTTTGAATTACCAGAGAGTCAGCATCAAATTTGGTATCTATTTCAAATATCAGCAGCATCAGTAAAAACAATGCAGAAAATGAAATTAGTGAAATACCAAAATGTGTTGCTAATATGAAATCCGACTGATTCCAAACAACTGCAGCTGCACCAATCAAAGCTTGCAGTACTAAAAAGAATGATGATAAAAAGGCCAGAAATTTCACTTCACGAATATGCCCAATATACTTCCATGAAAGGACGGATAACGCCAAAACTGTTATCCCCATAATTCCGGATACCATTCGATGACTTAGTTCTATTACAAGTTCGGGAGTTATTGCAGATGGTACAAACTCTCCGTGACATAGCGGCCAGGTTTCACCGCAACCCAAACCAGAATCAGTCTTCGTAACAAGGGCTCCTCCCAATAACACAAATACCATGCCCAATGTAGAAACTACAGAGAGCCACTTTAATGTTTTAATCATATGATTGCCTCACTTTATATCAAGTAAATAGATCTCAATAGAATAATATTAATACTTCCAGGTTATTAGAGCAATGAAAAACGCCAAATATATAGTAAAAATCACACAATTGTCATCTTATCATGGCTTATTACCATTTTCACTATAAAAAAATAAAAAACTCTTGCATTGTCGAGATTTGTTTGCTAGAAATAATATAGGGGATATTTGCTTAGCTTCAATCCACTATGCTCAAGCTATGGGAAAACTACATATTATATTTTACGGTACAAAGGCTTAAATAGCCTTTTGTTTTATTTTAGGTCTCTATTTCACAAATTTGTCACATTTAGAGGTTTAAAAAAGTGAAATCACGTAATGTAGTAAATAGATTGTATTACAATTCCATGATACAATTAGAATAATTAACTAGGATACTTTTGGGAATACTTAGGTATGATAAGTAGTATGCCTGGAATTTATTTTGTTCTGTTTGTTGGGATTAGAAGGGGGGAATATATATAATGAATAAAGTGGAGACTACTTCTTCACCTCTAATTGATAACTCAGCTGTAGCAAAGGATAAGGATGTTACATTACTTACTGATCTTAAAGCGTTAATCAAAGTTGGAATTGTGAATTCTAACCTAATTACGACATTGACCGGTTTTTGGCTGGCGCTTTATTTCACAAATACATCTTTTGCAGCCAATTGGGGCGTCTTTCTTCTAACGATGGCTGGGAGTGCCCTGGTTATCGCCGGTGGTTGTATCATGAACAATTGGTATGATGTAGATATTGACCCTATTATGTCGAGAACGAAAACGCGCCCGACAGTAACTGGAAGTATATCGCTGAAAAGTGTCCTGTTCTTAGGTATTTCAACTACCACATTGGGACTTATTCTTTTACTGTTCACAACAGTAGAAGCAGCATTAATTGGATTTTTTGGCTGGTTTACATACGTTGTACTGTATACCATGTGGTCAAAACGCAAATATACCTTAAACACAGCAATTGGCAGCTTTTCCGGAGCGGTGCCACCATTAATCGGATGGGCAGCTATTGACCCTGGCCTTCATATAGTAGCTTTTGTACTATTCCTAACTATGTTTATTTGGCAAACGCCGCATTTCCTGGCTTTGGCTATGAAAAAATCGAAGGAATATAAGGCTGCAAACATACCAATGCTCCCTGTTGTACATGGCTTTGAATTTACAAAACGACAAATTGTCGTCTACATTGCATGCCTATTGCCACTGCCATTATTTCTGGCGTCATTAGGAACAACATTTATGGTAATTGCTACATTACTGAATGTTGGATGGTTAGCTCTTGGGATTAGTGGTTTTTTTACAAAAAATGATTTGAAATGGGCGAATATGATATTTATATATTCCTTAAATTACTTAACCATCTTATTTTTACTTATGGTTGTTGTAACATTTGAGTTCCCGTTTATTTAAACTCGTCCTTACTTATACAAATTAATATATAAGGAAGTTACAAAGAGAAAGAGAGGTATGAATACATGAAAGGTTGGATGGGAAGATTCAGAGCATTTTTTTTGTTAGGTTCGTTAGCACTAGTGTTATCTGCATGTGGTAAAGACAACTTAACTGCTCTAGTACCTAAAGGGTATGGCGCAGAGTCCTCTATGGATTTAATAATTATTTCGACAGTTGTAATGTTGTTTGTTTTTGCTGTTGTAATGCTTGTATATGTGGCAGTTCTGCTGCGCTATCGTAAGAAAAAAGGTCAAGAGGACTTTATTCCGAAGCAAGTTGAAGGTAACAAAACACTTGAAACGATTTGGACTGTTATTCCAATTATCCTGTTGATTATTATTGCAGTACCTACTGTAACAGCAACATTTGATTTAGCGGATAATTCTGGTTCAAAAGATGGATTGAACGTTCAGGTTACTGGTAATCAATATTGGTGGCATTTTAATTATGAAGGACAACAAATTCAAACAAGTCAGGATTTATATGTCCCAGTTGATACAAAGATTTATTTATCTATGAAATCTTCAGATGTGCACCATTCATTCTGGGTACCTTCTATTTCAGGGAAAATGGATGTATTGCCAGAGAATGAGAATAAAATGTATATTGAAGCATATGAAGAGGGCGTTTACTGGGGTAAATGTGCCGAGCTTTGTGGCCCGTCACACTCACTTATGGACTTTAAAGTGGTTGTGGTCAGCCAGGAAGAATTTGATCAGTGGGCAAAGGATATGAAAAATGTAAATCCTGATGATCAACCGCAGGATGCTGTTGCACAGGAAGGAAAATCGCTCTTCCAGCAGAATAATTGTATGGGTTGCCATGCGATTGGTTCATCTCCAGTACAGGTTGGACCTAACCTTACCAACTTTGGTGACCGTTCCAAAATAGCTGGTATTTTAGATCCGACAAAAGAAAACTTGGTTAATTGGATAATGGACCCTGAATCTATAAAGCCAGGAAATAAAATGACTGGTAATTACCCTGAGGTTTCAAAAGAAGAGGCTGGTAAAATTGCTGAATACTTATTGCAATTAAAACCATCTGACATTACACCTGAAAGTGCAGGAAATTAATAAACATACACATATAAATCAAGGGATGGAAGATGTTAAAGGGAGGTTTAACTCGTGAGTATAGCAGCTACTCAAAAAAGAGGCTTCGGCGCTGTGCTATGGGATTATTTAACCACTGTAGATCATAAAAAGATTGCTCATTTATATCTGTTCGGCGGTGGATTTTTCTTCATACTCGGTGGATTAGAAGCCATGATTATACGTATTCAATTGATCAAACCTGAAAATGACTTTGTCAGTGCGGGTTTGTATAATGAAATTCTTACGATGCATGGAACTACGATGATATTTTTAGCGGCAATGCCCTTATTATTAGGCTTAATGAATGCCGCCATGCCTCTACAAATAGGGGCAAGGGACGTTGCATTTCCGTTTTTAAATTCATTAGGCTTTTGGTTGTTTTTGTTCGGCGGGCTTATTTTAAACTGTAGTTGGCTTTTAGGTGGAGCACCTGATGCAGGGTGGACTTCATATGCACCTTTGTCAACCACGTCACCAGGACATGGTGTTGATTTCTACGTGCTTGGTTTACAAATATCAGGTGCTGGTACGTTAATTGGTGGTATTAACTTTCTGGTTACCATTATTAACATGCGTGCACCTGGAATGACATACATGCGCATGCCATTGTTTTCATGGACAACGTTTATAACAAGTATATTAATATTATTCGCTTTTCCAGCATTAACAATAGGTCTGTTCCTATTAATGTTTGACCGGATGTTCGGATCGGCATTCTTTGATGTTTCGCTCGGAGGAAACACCATTATATGGGAGCATTTATTTTGGATTTTTGGTCATCCGGAAGTATACATTTTAATATTACCAGCATTTGGTTTGTTTAGTGATATATTCTCTACATTCGCTAAAAAACGCTTGTTTGGTTATACAGCAATGGTGTTTGCAACTATCTTAATCGCATTCTTAGGTTTCATGGTTTGGGCTCACCATATGTTTACTGTAGGTCTTGGTCCTGTAGCTAACTCAATCTTTGCGATTGCGACAATGGCTATAGCAGTTCCAACCGGAATTAAAATATTTAATTGGCTTGCGACATTGTGGGGCGGTAGTATAACCATTAACTCAGCAATGCTTTGGGCTTTAGGCTTTATTCCTACATTCACTATTGGAGGGATGACAGGGGTAATGGTAGCTTCAGTTGTTGCTGACTATCAATACCATGATACGTATTTCGTTGTTGCCCACTTCCACTATGTAATTGTAGGTGGTACTGTTTTCGGAATCTTAGCAGGTCTGCACTATTGGTGGCCTAAAATGTTTGGACGGATTCTCAATGAAAAGCTAGGTAAAATTGCTTTTTGGACATTCTTTACTGGTTTCCATTTAACATTCTTTATCCAACATTTCTTAGGTTTGATGGGAATGCCTCGTCGTTACTGGGTGTTCTTAGAAGGTCAAGGGTTGGATACAGGTAACCTTATTAGTACAATTGGCGCTTTCTTAATGGCAATTGGTGTTATTATATTCTTCTATAATGTAGTTTACACAGCAGTTAAGGGAGAAAAAGCACCTGATGATCCATGGGACGGCCGTACTCTTGAATGGGCGACATCTTCACCGCCTGTTCATTATAACTTTAAACAAACCCCATTAGTACGCGGATTAGACGCACTATGGGTTGAAAAAACGGAAGGTAAAGGAAAAATGACACCTGCAGAACCATTGGGTGATATCCATATGCCAAACGGATCAATCCTTCCATTTATTATGTCATTCGGTTTATTTATAGCTGGATTTGGTTTCATTTACCAAGTTAATTATACTTGGGCTTATATTCCTTTATTCGTTGGTATGGGTATATTACTTGGTAGTATGCTAATCAGATCACTTAAAGATGATCATGGTTACCATATTACAAAAGAAGAACTTGAAAGGGAGGCTGACTAATATGAGTCACGATCATTCCTTAAATCCCGAAACAATGCCACACGAACCAGAAAAGGCCACTCTTGAGGGTAAAAATAAATTCCTTGGATTTTGGTTCTTTCTTGGTGGTGAAACAGTTTTATTTGCGTGTTTATTCGGAACATACATTGCGCTGAAAAATGCAACGGCTGACGGCCCTACAACAAATGAACTCTTTGGGCTTGAGCTTGTATTCATAATGACTATTCTGTTATTAACAAGTTCATTGACAAGTGTATATGCGATGTATCATATGCATAACAACAACTTTAAGAAGATGCAGCTTTGGTTAGGTATTACAGCTGTACTTGGTTTTGCATTTTTAGGTTGTGAATTGTATGAGTTTAATCACTATATACATGAGTATGGCTTTACATTTCGATCATCTGCATTTGGGTCAGCCTTCTACACCTTAGTAGGCTTCCACGGAGGTCACGTTACATTTGGTCTGTTGTGGCTTCTGGCATTGATGATTCGTAACGCAAAACGTGGATTAAACTTATACAACGCACCAAAGTTTTATGTATTCAGTCTATACTGGCACTTTATTGATGTTGTATGGGTGTTTATATTTACAGTTGTATATTTAATGGGAAAGGTGGGTTAATTAATGGCAGAGAACACCAATTCCAACGAAGTTAATCCATATCAAAAGCATAAAAATAAACTTGAGATGCAAAAGCAGTTAATTACATTTGCATTAATGATTTTATTTACAATTATTGCTTTTGTAATTGTTGCCTCGGGTGTGATGCAGAAAATGTTCGTCATACCAGTGCTACTTATTCTAGCTGTCATCCAAGTGGCATTTCAGTTCTACTATTTCATGCATATGAAAGATAAGGGTCATGAAATGCCAGCCTTAATGATTTATGGTGGTATCTGGGCAGCACTGTTAACATTAGCAGGATTAGGAGTAATAACTTGGTGGTAAGATACAGAAAAGATCGGGACTAATTGTCTCGATCTTCTTTTTGGCGTTTTAGGAAAGTGTTTATACTTTCTTAACGGTAACTAAGACTTATCTATATTCATGTAAGCACTCCAAAACATAAGGGGCTAAGGAAGCAAAATTCACTTTTACGATTAACCCAAGTTTATTAATATTGATACTGCTTTAGAGGTGTGCAAGATTAGTAAGACTTGGTTGGTAAAGCGTATGACCCTCTTTTGTTCGCAAATTGTCACATTAATGGTGTGTGATTATGGAATAAATGCGTTATAATAAAATACATAATCCGTTTATGGAGTGAGATATTATGTGGTTGGAATTACAGATTTTTGGCTTTCGCGCCTTGTGGAGTCCTTATTTTCTAATATTTGTAATGGGACTTGCTTTGGCTTATTTTTTGATAACTGGACCTTATCGACACAAGTTTGGCGGTGGAGATAGGCCGTCTAAAAAACAACAGAGTCTTTTCTATGTTGCTTTGTTTTTGTTATATACAGTAAAGGGGTCACCAATAGATTTACTGACTCACATTATGTTAACGACTCATATGATGCAGATGGCAATTTATTATCTGGTTTTTCCTATTCTGATCATCAAGGGGATTCCAAAGTGGTTATGGGAGAAGATTGTTCTTAGACCTGTTATTAAGCCTGCATTATCGTTTTTATCAAAACCGCTGATTTCAATATTGTTGTTTAATATATTATTTTCTTTTTATCATTTACCAGCTATTTTTAACTTTGCCAAGTCATCTCAGATTGCACATTCGTCTATATCGGTTACAATTTTAATTGCTGCATTTATTGTATGGTGGCCGGTCTTAACTCCGATAAAAGAGTTTGATCGTATGCCTCCACTTGGGAAAATACTTTACATTTTTGCTAATGGTGTTTTAATTACACCGGCATGTGTATTAATTATCTTTGCGGATGTACCGATTTATGCAACTTATTCACAGGATGGTGCTTGGATGCAGGCATTAGCTTTGTGTGTACCTAATGATGTTTTACAGGGATTAACATACGCCATATCAGGTCCTGAAATGTTCTCTCCAATGACTACACTGGAGGATCAGCAGCTTGGTGGAATTATTATGAAGATTTCACAGGAAATCACGTATGGTGTGATTCTAGCAAAAATTTTCTTTGGCTGGTTTAATCGGGAAAGCCTACGGATAGACCCGCTGCCGGTGGCTAATGAAAACGAGTATAGTTAGAATTTACGATATTAACGTTTTATAATATATTTTCATATAGGTTGCTTTCTAAAAAATGTTGCTTTTCTAAGTGATGAATTTTAGACGTAGTTCATATAATTGCGAATTACTTTTTAATAAGCTTGAGCGCTATAATGCCGCTCCGGAAATTCACTCCGCGCACCTAGGGCGGCTGATGAGCCTCCTTGCTCATACGTCGCTGCGTAGTCTCATCTAGGGCACTAGCTCCCACGGGAGTCTATGTGTATTTCCTCCGCTGTAGACTGGAATAGGAATCGCTATATAAATATGTGACAGCACTATCACTAGCCCGTAGCGATGCCGGACGGCGGGACGAGAGTTTATATTCGTAGTTTATATCTACTGTGACGGTTAATAATCAATAAATTTTACAAAAAGAGTCTTTATATAAATAGAAAGGAAAAGTGTAATTATGCCGTTTTTACCGACGATAAGCACGTTTTTCATCGTAACAAGTGCCATTTTGGTGGCATTTGGGTGGAGATTTATTTTAAAAGGGAATGCAAATGCACATAAAAAAACAATGATTTCAGCTGCTATTAGTGCTTTAATATTCTTTATTATTTATGTGTCACGAACTATTTTTATTGGAAATACGAGCTTTGGTGGTCCAGATGACATCAAGATTTACTATACAATCTTTTTAATATTTCATATCTTTCTGGCAACAACCGGTGCTATTTTTGGGGTTGTGACAATTACTTTAGCATTAAAGCGTAAAATAAATATTCATCGAAAAATCGGCCCGGTAACCAGTATTATTTGGTTTTTTAGTGCAATTACAGGGGTAATGGTTTATTTACTCTTATATATTATTTATGACGGTGGTCAGACCACAAGTATGTTAAAAGCAATATTAGGAGGATAATATAAAGTGTGCGAGCTAAATGCTCGCACACTTTATATTTTTATATTCCATTTTATTATTTTAGCTTCTTTAGCTGAATTAAAGGCAATCAGGAATAATGGCCCTAATATAAAGCCAAGTATACCCAACAGCTTAATTCCTAGAAACATGGCAATAAGGGTGGCAAGGGGAGATAGTCCAATATGCTGCCCCATTACTTTTGGTTCGACTGTTCTTCGTATGGCCAATAATATAATTGCCAGTATCGCTAACTTTATGCCCATTACTGTGTCACCTGAAATCAACATAAATAGTGACCATGGCCCAACGATTATAATCGACCCTATAATTGGAATGAAATCAACTATCCAAACAATAAGTGCCATTATAATAGCTACTTCAGGTGCTATTAAAAATAAGCCTAATAAAGTAGCAATAAAAATAATGATGCTGACAAGAAATTGTGCTTTGAGAAATCCGAGTACAACACTTGCAAGTCTGTTATTCATAAAGGAAACCTTTTCAGCTGTTTCTTTTGTCATTAAATTATACAATTTCGCTTTAAGCAGCGGTAATTCGAGCATGAATAAAAACAGTGCAATTATGTACACAAGGAAACTGATAAGATACTGCGGTACTTGTGCAAAGATTTGTGCTATATTCTCAATAGTTATTTTTTCTTTTGCTGCATTACTTAAATTAGTGAGGTGTGATTCTATGCTCCCGGAAATCTGGTTTATAAATTCAGGTGGTAAACTTTGTGTGTAACTTTCAAGACCTGCTTCCCATTCTCCATAAACAGTATTAAGTTCATTAAAGTGTGAAGGGATATCTTCTACGAATGTAACAACTTGTGTAACGGCTTTTGTTACGACAAATGACCCCGAAATCCCCATGAATATTAAAAACAATAGGAACACGACAATTACTGATGATTTCCGGCTGATTTTAACTTTTCGTTGTAGAATCCTAACTAAAGGGTTAAGAATTAAGGCTGTAACTAATGCGACAATTAAAGGTATAGAGACTGGTAGTATAAAGTAAAAGACTAGTATTAGAAATATCGTTAAAAAAATTAATGTCCATTGGCGTTTAGATATAGATCGAAACAATTTGAATTGATGTCTCCTTTCTTTAATTAGGATAATTATGTATATAAAAAATATAGCACTAATTACGTGGTTTGAACAGATAAATATAGCGATATAAGTGATAAAAAAACCAACTGCTCTTATTATTTTTAGCAGTTGGTTTGGTTTAATAGTACTTGTGTATTGTCTGTTACCTGTTTATTTTTTGTATTTGTCAATTTCTTCTTTGACTTTTGATACCAGGTTAGTTGCACGTTCCACTAGGTTTTCAGGGAAATTTTCCTGTTCACCATATTCTACTCCATGTGGGTAATAATGTTTACCGATTAATGGTGTTGTAAGTTTAATAACAGCGTTTCCACGGTCGACGTCACCTTCGACTGCATAGCCAAAAATACGAATATAATATGTAATGTTTTTTTCTTTCGAACCGATTTTATAGTCATAAGTGACACGTTCGTAATCCCACTGGCCACCACGAATAAAAGCGTGTTTTGCCATTAGGTGATCTAATGGTTTCACATCAACAATAGAATCTTCAATGCCTGTATTTTCTAATCTCATTTTATCCACCTCACATCTTTTTCCTCACATAACAATAATAATACGAAATAGCTCAAGTTGCAATCGAAAAGAAAATTCAAAGAATGGATGAAAGTTATTTAGGAAATTGGGAATGAATAATAGGTGATACGATAAAATCAACTAAGGAGGAAGCGTTATGAAAGCTACTAAAGAAATAATGAGTACGGACATAGTTGTTTGTCGAAAAGATGATACGTTACATGATGCAGCTATGAAGATGAAAGAGAGAAATGTTGGTGTGATACCTGTTTGTTCTGATGAAAAGGAACTTCTAGGTGTAATAACCGACCGTGACTTAGTTTTAAGAGGGTATGCTGATAAGAAACCAGATACAACAAAGATACAGGAAGTTATGAGTGATAAACTGCATTTCACTTCACCAGATACTTCAGTAGAGGAAGCGAGTAATTTAATGGCTGAAAAGCAAATCCGACGTTTACCCATTGTCGATAATGGTAAACTAGTAGGTATTGTTTCACTGGGTGATCTTTCACTTGAGGATAAATCAAATGATGCAGCAGGTCATGCCCTTGAAGAAATTTCGGAGCGGCCAGAACTTCATTAATGTAGTATAATGAGAACAGCCGTATAAGTTTATACGGTTGTTTTCAATTGGAAGCTATAAAGTAAAAATCCTATCTTACTCCATAAAAGCAGCTAGTTTTTCACACCAGAATGTGAGGATTCTTAGCAATCTAAATACGTTTTAATACTAGTCACATAACGAGAAGCTAAGTAAGTTTTCTAAAAAAATAGAGAAAAGAGAATGTACTCGGAAACTCTCACATACAGTTAATAATAAAAGGTTGAATAGAAGGGGAAGCATATATGCGGTTTATTCGAGTAATTGCACTGCTAGTTTTAATTATAATCGGTGGTTATTATCTTTATGAAAAAAATCATCTGCCTTCCCAAAAGGCAATAGATGATTTTAGCAGTACTTTGGAAACTAAGGGAAATATGCAAAAAACCAAGCAAATACCTGAGGAGAGATCAACTATTCCGTTGGAGGGGGATATTTTTAAGTGGATAGATAAGTCAACGGATGAGTTAACTGAAACTCTCGGAGAACCAGTGAGAAGAGACAGAAGTGGATATGGATATGAATGGTGGGTATACAAAGATCAGCATAAACAATACATTCAATTTGGAATAGATGATAATGAAATTAGAACAATATATGCTGTTGGAAAGGATTTATCACTTGAACCTATTGAAATAGGGCAGGACTATGAATCAATAAAACAGGAGTTCTCTATTACAAATGAAGTTTCATATCATAAAGGGCTTGCTTCCTATACATTTCGTTTAAAGGATGAAGAATTACAGGCACGACCATTAGTAAAGCTAACGGACGATATATTTATGCAGCTCTATTTCGATACATTTACAGAAAAGTTGTCATCCATCCGGATATTATCTGCCGATTTACTCTTACAGCATCGTCCTTATGAGATGGAGTATCGAGGTGATTTGCCTGAAAAACCTAACCTCACTGATAAACAATGGGAAAAAGTGGAAACAGGAATGGAACAGCAGGTTTTTGATATAACAAACGTTATCCGGAATCAATATGATGAACCCTCATTAAAATGGGATAAAACCGTTAGTACTGTTGCTTATCTTCACAGTAAGGATATGGCTGTGAATAATTACTTTTCCCACTATGGCCTGGATGGGGATGGTTTAAAGGAGCGATTAGCAACAAAAGAAGTGTTTTATCAGGCAGCTGGTGAGAACATAGCTGCACAGTATCCGGACGTACCATCAGCTATGCATGGTTGGCTAAACAGTGAAGGACACCGGCAGGCATTACTGAAAGAGGATTATACACATTTAGGGGTAGGCGTTTATCGATTTTATTACACACAAAACTTCTTAAAAAAACAATAGGTAAGAATTGAAAAAACGCATAAGACGATGCGTTTTTTTATTTCTTTAGGAACTATAAAATTCAAGTGCTGTGTATAACTGGAATGCCGAATCAGTCACGTCCAGCTACGACGTACAGGACGTGGCGTTCTCAACGGCCAGCGCCGTATGGACTTCCCTCCCCGTGTCTACGATAAAGAAATAAAGGATGTTCGACTAAAACCACCACATCCTGTTGCAACGTCGACCCACCCGCAGCGATGAGCACAGTTCATACGGCGCTGAACAGGCGCTTGCGCTTTTGTGCTTGACAGTTAAGAAAGTCTCTTTATTAGATCATCAAAGCTATTTGCCATTAAGTCCTAACTCTAAGAATTTATGCATGAAAAAAATTCCCTTTTACAATTAGCCAAGTTATCTGAGGTAGAATATAATTGTGCTTCTTTGTTCTACGCACAGTGTTTGATTAAACTACATAAAATAATTAGTAACAGATAACTATGATGAGGTGAAAAGTAGTGAGTGATGATAAGCTCCACCCTAGTGTTAGGGAGTTTAAAGTATTTATGAATAAGCATCCATTGCTTATTGAAGAAGTCCGTAAAAGCGGAAGAAGCTGGCAAGAATATTACGAGAAGTGGGCATTACTTGGTGAAGATGATCCGTTTTGGGATAGCTATAGGAATAATCAGAAAGAAGAGGTTGGAGGCAAGTCAAAAGAAGGAAAAGCTGAATTGTTTGGTCAGTTGATGAAACTATCGGAAAATGTCGATTTAGATAAAGTGCAAAAGCAGGTACACCAATTAAGTAGTACCATTACAACAATTCAAGATGTATTAGGCCAATTTCAGACAAAAAAAACCCCTCCGCAGCAATTCAGGAAACCAGATAATCCGTTTAACTGGGGTCGGGATTAGAGGTGAAACAATGCAGACATCAACATATCAATACTTGCAACAAAATCCCAAACTAGCTAATTTTGTGCGCTATAATCCGGTGTGGTATCGATATCTTTCAAGAGATCCTTATAGGGTTAGTGAGCTCCACAAGGAATCAAAGAAATTCTATGGAAAAACAATTCCTCAACAAGTTGAGAAAATAGGTAATCAAGTACAAATGGTCAATATGCTTATTCAATTTGCAGGGGCAATGAAAGATTAACCGAATAACGTTTTCATTAAGGGAATTACATGGTAAAATTAAGTAGGAGGTGAAAAAATGATTGGTACAATGGAATATGTAGATATACTTGACCATTCTGATATAGTCAGTGATATGATTCAAAAGTCAGATGTTATGGAAGCCTACGAAGATTCCCTTAATAATGTAAGAAAAGATGATGAAGCACAACGGCTTATAAAAGCGTTTAAAGATACAAAAGGTCATTATGAAGACGTTCAACGTTTTGGAAGGTATCATCCTGACTATAACCAAATTATGAAAGAAGTCCGTTCTACAAAGCGTGAAATGGATATGAATGACAAGGTTGCAGCGTTTAAGATTGCTGAACGTAACTTACAAAAGCTGCTTGATGAAGTAAGTGAGTATATTGCTTTTAGTGTAAGCGATGATATTAAAGCACCGAAAGACGGAGCAGCATTAAGTGATGGCGGCTGTGGTCACGGTCACGGAAGCGGCGGTTGCGGTTGTAAGGCTTCTTAATAATTATTGATGTATACGTTATTATCTGATACACTTATTTGCAAACATAATGTTAGCGGGGATATCCGATGATAACGAAACGTCAAGGGTTAATTGTTTGGTTTCAGCATATGAAAAACTTAAAACAGATAAAGCGTTATGGACACCTAATATACTCTTCCAGAAAGTTAAAGTATGCAGTAATTTATGTGGATCAGGAAGAATTGGAAATGATAGAGACTAAATTACTGAAGCTTTCTTTTGTATCCAAGATTGATCGGTCATATAAACCTTTTATACGAACCAACTATGAAAATGCTAAACCTGATAAGGCTAAACAATATGACTATAAAATGGGAATTTAAACCTTTGCGGTGATACATAAGGTGACCGCAAAGGTTTTGTTTTGGTATATAGGAAATTATAAAAATTAAGTTCTGTGGATACTGGACATCAGAATCAGCGACATCCAGCTCCGACGTACAGGACGTGGCGTTCTCACCGGCCAGCGCCTAGCGCCTAGTGGGCTTCCCTCCCCGTGTCTACGATAAGAAATAAAGGATGTTCGACTAAAACCACCAGATCCTGTGGCAACGTTGACCTACCCCCACGTCCTGTGGGGCAGCTTACGCTCTTCGTGTATCCTTTATCTCACACGGGAAAAGGAAGATCGACTAACACCGCCGCTTTGCGCGGCAACGTCGACCCACACGCAGCGCTGAGCGCAGTCCATTCGGCGCTGAACAGGCGCTTGTGCTTTTGTTCTGTTTAGGGGTTAGTTAGAAAATTGGGCATATCGCCAAGCCTATATTGCACTTATACAGTAAGATAGTATTTATACTTTCTTATCTATCAAAAGAAAAACCTGCAGATATTTTCTGCAGGTCCCTTTGTTTTCTTGTTAGAAAACAAAAAGGCAAAGGGAGAGGAGAAACCGGAGGAAGAACTTATGGGGAAGTGTAAGTCTTCTCCGTGTTTTGAAACAACCAAGCTAATCTTAGCTGTCTCACTATGCTATTATGTACATGGTAATAAATTATATACACGCTTGCTTATATTTTTTAAATTTATTAGTTTATAAACTTGCTCTTTTGTTTTGTTAGGATTAATATGGTTTATTGAGGTGGTCATATGCGAGTAGTAGCAGGGATGCATAAGGGCAGACAATTGAAAGCGGTGCCAGGTAAAACCACACGGCCAACTACAGATAAAGTAAAAGAAGCTGTATTCCAAGTTTTAGGGCCACTGTTTAAAGATGGTATGTTTCTTGATTTGTTTGCTGGCAGCGGATCATTAGGGATTGAAGCTTTAAGCAGAGGGATGGAAAGAGGAATTTTTGTTGATAAACACCCAAGAGCGATACATACTATTCATGAAAATGTTAGATCATTAAATTTGGATGATAGGGTTGAAGTTTATAGAACAGAAGCTTTTCGTGCCATTAATGCAGCATCAAAAAGGGAGTTACAATTTGATTTGATTTTACTGGATCCACCCTATAAAAAGATAAACTATGGAACGTTATTAGATGAAATTGATAAGCTTCAGCTGCTGAAAGAAAATGGCATGATTTATTGCGAACATGATACAGCAGAAGAATTGCCAGGTGATAGTGAACGTTTTTCCGTAGTAAAACAAGATCATTATGGTGGAACAATCGGCATTACAATCTATAAAAAGAACTAGAAGGGAGAGCTTTTCTTTGAGCAGATTAGCAATTTGTCCAGGCAGTTTCGATCCGGTTACATATGGGCATCTGGATATAATAGAACGAGGTGCCAGTGTTTTTGATAACGTCATAGTTGTCGTATTTAATAACCAATCAAAAGCTCCTTTATTTACAGTAGAGGAAAGGGTAGCTCTTTTAGAGGAATCCACAAAGCATTTACCTAATGTTACAGTTGATGAATCAAATGAATTATTAATCGATTATGCTATGCAGCAAAAGGCACAAGTGGTATTACGCGGGTTGAGGGCTGTTAGTGACTTTGAATATGAGATGCAAATCACATCTATGAACAGAAAGCTTAATGAAAAAGTAGAAACATTATTTATGATGACAAATAATCAATATTCATTTTTAAGTTCAAGTATTGTAAAAGAAGTAGCCAAATACAAGGCTAATGTATCTGACCTCGTACCTGAGCCAGTAGAAAGAGCATTAAAGAAAAAGTATAGCTAGCATAAAAAGATGTTGTTCAGTGAGATGATACAACATCTATTTTATTTTTGTCTAGAACCTAAAAATTAAGTGCTCTGGATAACTGGACTCCCGAATTAGCCACGTCCAGCTCCGACGTACAGGACGTACTAGTGCCGTCACAGGACGTGGCATCACCGGCCGAAGTCTAGTGGACTTCCCTCCTCGTGTCTACGATAAGAAATAAATAATGTTAGCGTAAAACCACCACATCCTTTGGCAACGTAGACCCATTCGCAGTCTTAGCACAGTCCATACGGCACTGAACAGGCGCCTGCGCTTTTGTTTATGTTCTAAGCCTATTGCTTAGAATAATGAAAGCAATTAGTAAAAATGTAATGGTTATTATTGGTCCAAACTCCTTTAGGTTGTATAGTATTGCCAGCCATGAATCTTGTGGAACCCCATTCGAAACAGGGACCCCCTTAAAGTCGAAAGATGTTCGATTCAAATATAGTGGCTTATATAGAAGGATTGTTAGAATACTAGCAAAAAAACCGTGCAGGATGCGAGCGAAAAAATAAGGCGAAAATCGGATATCCGTAGGAGCAATAATACTTGCAACCTGTGCCTGAATAGAAAATCCATTAAAACCTAATATAAAACTTACGACAATAATTTTTGCCAATAAACTGCCGGTCTCTGTTTGCGATATTGCTCTTGCCCCTTGTGTTATCTCGAATAACCCTGAAAACAACGGTAGTGCTAAATCAATTGGCAGTGTGAATAATTGTAAAATATACTCAAAAATGGTGGAGATTGCTGGTGAAAATCCGATGATAAACATTAGCTTTGTTAAAACGGAAAAAAAGATAATAAAGCCACCAACCATTACTAATGTTTGAATTGAATTTAAAACTGCATCTCCAACTACTTTTCCAAATGGACGTGGGTCATTCATTCGAGCGCGGTGCATTTCTCTGAATGCCTGGACGATAGAAACTTTTTGTTGCTTAGGTTTCTTGACATTCTTTTCTTTCTCCCTGCCGTAATACCGCATGCATATACCTACTAGCGCATTACCAATATAATGGGCAGAAGCTAACAAAATGCCAAGTTTTACGTCGTAAAAAAATCCAACTGATACAGCTCCAAATATAAATAGGGGACTTGAAGCGTTTGTGAATGAAACAAGACGTTCTGCCTCGATTTGTGTGAGCTGACCTTCTTCTCGAAGTCGTGTAGATATTTTAGCACCGGTAGGATACCCACTAGCCATTCCCATGGCCCATGCGAAGCTCCCCGCACCAGGAACATTAAATAACGGTCGCATAATCGGTTCACATAATATTCCTATGAACTTTACTACTCCGAATCCGATTAATAATTCAGCAGTTATGAAAAAAGGTAATAGTGATGGAAACACGATTTCCCACCACATCTTTAACCCTCTTATACTAGCTTCAAATGATTGGTCTGGATATTTTATTAGACAAAAAGCAATAAAGACAGTAATACTGGAAAATAGGATTGTTTTGACTTTTTGTGTCAACATAAAGCCCCCTAGTGAATAGCTAGCCCTGTACTTCTTTTTTTGATAGTAGTAGAATGATTCTAGCTTGATTTATAAATTTTATTAGTAACATAATAATTAAATTTGTACGAGTCTATATCAATATACGCACATACATCATGTTTTTATGCCATACACTTTTTATCATATTTGGAATAATGGTGTTAATAGGAAAGGCGAAAGGGGATTAACGGTGAAATTCACAAAAAAGCATATAATTTATTTGCTAATTGTAATCGCAATAGCATTTTTCATTTCAACATATCAACTCCCATATTATGTATATAAACCAGGTAGCGCTGATGCACTTAATCCAATTGTCAATGTAGAGGGAGGATACGAAAGTAAAGGAGATATGCATCTTGTAACGGTTCGAGGAGGACAAGCGACACCAGTTCAATATTTATGGGCAAAAGTATTGCCCAATCATGAGATTTATCCTCTTAACGAAGTCAGACCTGAAGGTGTGTCAGAAGATGAGTACTTCCATGCACAGCTCCAGATGATGGAAAGCTCGCAGGAGGCATCTAAGGTAGTTGCATATAAGGCGGCTGGTGAGGATATTACAATTAATTATGATGGTGTTTATGTAGTTGCGGTCGTAGATGGTATGCCCGCTGATGGAAAATTAAAATCGGGCGACCGTATCACTGGTATAGACGGGAAAGAAATAAAGGAATCCAAGGATTTAATTAATTACGTGGAAAATAAACAGGCAGGAGATTCCATCTCATTAGAAGTTGTGCGTGATGAGAAACAATTAACAAAAGAAGTGAAACTTGAGAAATTTAAAGAGGCTGATAAAAAAGTTGGTATTGGAATCCGACTTGTTACCGATCGAAGCGTGAAAGTTAATCCAAAGGTTAATTTCTCGAGCGGGAGTATCGGCGGTCCGAGTGCAGGGTTAATGTTTTCATTGGAAATTTATGATCAATTAAACAAAAATGACTTAACAAGTGGTTATCAGATAGCTGGAACTGGTGAAGTGGACTACAACGGAAATGTCTTACCGATTGGCGGAATTGACAAAAAAATAATTGCTGCTGATCAGGCAGGCTGTAATATCTTTTTTGCCCCTAATGAGGATGGAGCGAAAGGGTCTAATTATGAGGTTGCAAAGAAAACAGCTGAAGAAATAGACACCGACATGAAAATTGTGCCGGTAGATACATTCGAAGATGCATTGAAGTATTTAAAAAAAATAGAATCGAAATAGTAAAAAACCTGTCTTGTGCTTACCGAGCATAAAACAGGTTTTTTCTACGAGTTTTTTAGTGAAGGGTTGATGTTGATAAAAAGCCTTAGATTTACCATTTAATATCATAGCTGCACTTATGCAGTATGAAGGAGATATATTTTCTAAAAGAGATTTACTTTAAGATTGGCGGTTGAAGTTCCTGCCTATGAAAGGCTCGTTTCTTTTTGGCTGGAAGTATACTATAATAGGCCCTTGAGGCTTTCTCTTCTATTGATAGCATAGAATCTGTATTACGACTTAAATTTGCTACAAGGGGTACCTTCATATTCTTTTTTTGCTTATTTAAATAAGTTTGTCCAGTTTCTGTCATACCTAAAATACGGACATATGGAACAGATGATGAATTTTTTGCAACTTCCATATCTGCTTTTGTTGTATTTGTTAATATATGAGCAAATATTCGTTGTAATCGTGTCCATGTATATCGTTTTGTCTTAATCTTCTCAACCCATTCGTTAAACGAAGTGACATCATTAGCAGTCCTTTTAATACGATATTCCAGTCCCTCATCAACACCGTGAATTCCAGCAAGCTCATTTGGTGACATTGTTAGCACACGATAATGAACAAGGTGAAAATAATGTTCCCATTTATGCCAGGTAGTTGCTTCATGTTTATATAATTGGAGCTGATTTACGGTCTCTGACGGCAAAGTGTCCCTAATTTCTGTTGAGATAGCCTTGTCGATAAATAGTTTGTTTCGAATACTTGTGGCGGATGCAATTGCTCCTGTTATCGCTTGGTCGTGATAACCGCTTTGTGTTCGTGTTATTGTTAAAGGATCAATAGTTAAATTATTATCAAAAATTGCCTTAATATAGCTGAAGCCAAGTATATTGTTTGGTTTTGACAAATCCATTTCCGTAGTGGTTAAGCCTATCATCTCATATGCTTTTCTGCTTGCCTCGGGAAAAGACAGACCTTGGTTTAGATTGCTTTTAAGTGTTTCCTTATAAGTGGACTTATGCTCTTCATAGGTTACATAGCCTTTAGTGAAATGGGATATATCACCAGATTCACTTCCAAAACAGATACTTGATACGCCAATCTCATTTAATGTATGTACAGAACCTTTAGCAAACATATCACTGCTTTGGACAGCGTATGGATAGGGTAATTCCAATACAATATCAATTCCAGCTGACAACGCAGCTTTTGTCCGGTGAAATTTATCAATAATAGCCGGTTCTCCACGTTGCAAGAATGATCCACTCATAACAGCAATTATACAATCGGCATTAGAGACTTTTTTCGCTTCTTGTATATGATATGCATGTCCATTATGAAACGGGTTATATTCGACGATTAAACCACAAGCTTCCATACGCTCATCCCCTATATGTTGAGTTGGTATTAATTGTATCAAAAAACGTAAGCAGACGCATTATACATAAATATGATTATCAGAAATAGGAAAGGGAACACTAAATATATATAAGTTTTATAAGCAGGTAAGAAAATATAACTGCTTTTTTATTGCATAATTTTAACTAATTCTTATCTAAATTAAAGGTTGGCGAAAAGCAAAGTTTTCTAAACAATTATTAATCTGTAAAGAAAATATGTTGACAAAAGTTCATTTTCCTTTTAAAATAACTCTTGTTGCCTTGAGGTGATAGAAATGAAATTTACATTAGGTCAAATTAAAAATAATGCCTATAGTGAGCCCTTTGCGTTCGATAATTGGGTTAATGTTTCCGAGTTGGAAACAATGAATAATGATATACGCGAAATTGATTCAGCTCATGTATATGGTATAGCATTCGATCAGGGGAACGAAATTGTTTTTTCATTTACAATTAGTGGAAAGATGATTTTACCATGTGCCCGTACATTAGTCGATGTCCCATATCCCTTTGAAATAAAGGCAACTGAGATTTTTTCTGAATCAACCTATTTTAGCGGAGAAGAATCAGAAGATGAAATTCATCCTATAGATGGGGAAGTACTTGACTTAACCCCATATATCAAGGAAAATATCTTACTAGAGGTTCCTTATCGTGTTTTTTCGGATGATGAAGTAGCCAAAAGACATGCTCCTGTAAAAGGAAATGATTGGGAATTTATTTCAGAGGAAAAAACCGAAAAGAAGATTGATCCACGTTTGAAAAAACTGGAATCATTACTTGAAGATAACGAGAAAGAGAAATAGGAATATTAATTCTGATTTTGCTTTCGTATTTGAAGGAGGTGTAAGTCATGGCAGTACCAAAAAGAAAAACATCTAAAAAGGTTAAAAATCAACGTCGTACTCATAAAAAGTTACACGTAACTGGCATGGTAGAATGTTCAAATTGTGGTGAACTAACCAAGTCACATCATGTATGTAAATCATGTGGACATTATGATGGAAAAGAAGTAGTTAACAATTAAATTGTTCTAATAGCCTATAATTAACAGATCACTGCTTAGTGATCTGTTTTTATATGTAAAACAACAAATTATGCTACTATGGATAGGAATAAGTGATAAAAGGGGATTCCATAATGGAAACAATTCAATATAATACATATGAAGATGGTTACGGTGTAATACAGTTACATCGTCCTGAAAAACTCAATGCTGTTTCAAATGAGATGGTTAGTGAACTTAAGACGGTATTGGAAACTGCGAAGCAAACGCCGATAAAATTTCTGGTAATCACAGGAGATGGAACTCGGATGTTTTGTGCGGGCGGGGACCTGGAGAATCTGCATGGAGAGTTAAGTACAGATGAAGCTTTCTCAATGTTGTATGCAATGAAAGAAGTTCTTTATGAGATTGCCTCGTTTCCGGTTCCAACTATTTGTATGCTAAATGGAGACGCGTTAGGCGGGGGATGTGAAATCGCAACCGCTTGTGATTTCAGAATCGCAAGAGAGAACACCCAGTTTGGATTTGTGCAAACGAAATTAGGAATAACCCCTGGCTGGGGTGGAGGAGCACTTTTATATGAAAAAGTTCATCCAAGCTTTGCTTATCAATGGCTGATGGAAGGTGAAGTATATAACGCATCCTTTTTACAAAAACAAGGCTGGCTGCATAAAATTGCTTCAGAAGAATTATGGCATGATCACCAAAAACTATTAAAACCTTATATATCAAAGTCATTGGATCAAATGACTATATTAAAAATGCAATATAGAAAGAAGCTATCCATATTAGGTTTTTCTGCGTTGATGGATGATGAAGTTAGAAATTGCGCTAAATTATGGGAATCAGAGGAACATAAAGAAGCTGTACAACAATTCAAGTACCGGAAATAATGCAAACTATTCACAAAAATAGTGAAATTTATTCTATCACCCCTACTTTTTGCATACATTTATAGCAAATGTGTAAGGAGGGATGTTATGAATGCAACACGTCAAGATGCATGGACCCAAGATGAAGATATAATATTAGCAGAAACTGTACTTCGCTATATTAGAGAAGGTAAAACACAGCTTGAAGCGTTTAAAGAAGTTGCGAAACAACTATCACGAACATCAGCGGCATGCGGTTTTCGCTGGAATGCTTCAATTCGGAGGCAGTACCAGGAAGCTATTGATTCTGCCAAGGAAGAACGCAAACAAGGCGGAAGGCAGAAATCATGGAATTATACAGATTCAAGATCCATGCAAGAGGATGATCCACTCAATACTGCGATTTTGCTGTTAGAAAGAATGAAGACTAATTTTGCTAGCGAAAATCAATTGTTTCAGCAAGAAGAGGAAGAGGCAGTAAATAAATTAAAGAAGGAAAATGAATTACTTAAAGCACAACTGAAGCGTTATGAAGAGGCATGGAGAGAAATGGGGAACCTCTGGAGTTGGGTGAAGGAAAATAAAATGTAACAGCCAAAAATGCGAAAGAGTTTGATTTATTTAAACTGGACGTGGCTTATTCTGAAGAGGAGTTATTCATTATAATATGCCAATTCTACTTTTCCAAAGTGTAACAAAAGACATGAATGATTATATATTACATTCATGTCTTTATCTTTGTATTGTTTATTCTTTTTCCTGAACACCTTCAGGCATCCAAATTAGCGGATTTGCACCAAGGTCCCGTTCCATATCATATTTTGCTTTTTGAAAGCCCATCTTCTCCCAGAAACCATGCGAATTGATTCGCGGGTTAGTTTTTATAGGCAGCTGATAACTCTTCGCAAAATCGACCAGCGCTTTTCCATATTCCTGTCCTCTATAGTCTGGTAATACCTCAAGTTTCCATAGCTCCAAGTAATCCTGGGGTGGCTCAAAATATGCATCATATTTAGCGGTAACCTTGTAAAGACTCATTCTTGCGATTAAGTTATTGCCAATGTAAATTCCATAAAATGGTGATTCGCTGTCGTTCTCAACAATATTACTTTGCAAGTCCTCCAGCATTGATAATTCCTGGTTGCCATACTCCTTAAAACGCTTGAACTTTTCGAGTGTCTTATAATTGATTAAAAGTTTTTCAACTTTAATTTGGTTCATGCTATCTCCCCTTAAAATCAGAAGTGTTTTTCTATATAATTTATTATAATACAAAAAAATTAAGATTGAAATGACAGATACAATTAATCTTGGTTTTATTATACTGTATATTATATAGAATTTATACTTTAAATACATATTGTGTTTATTCTGCTACAATTAGTTAAAGGAAAATTATAGAAGGGCGAATGCAAGTATGGATATCGGAATAATAGGCGGAGGCTCAACAGGACTGTTACTTGGGAGTTATTTAGCAAAAGAACATAACGTAACTATTTATGTTAAAAGAGAACAACAAAAGAGAGTTTTGAATAAAAATGGGATTTCCACACCGGAATTAAATGAATCAATATCAGTTAAGTCATTTCTTATCAGTGAGATGCGAGGAGAGGATTATTTAATTGTCTGTGTAAAACAACACCATGTTTCACAAGTTGTTCCATTTATTAACCTGAAAAATAAAGAAGCTACAGTTATCTTTTTGCAAAATGGCATGGGGCATATTCCATTATTACAGGAAATGTCCCAGCCGGTCTTGGTTGGAGTAGTTGAACACGGGGCTTTGCGAATAAATGACCATATTGTTGAACATACAGGAAGAGGTGTTATTAAGCTTGCAAGTTTCTCAGGAAATCAAGATAAACTTGAATCTGTTGCTTATGATTTGGATCAGCAGCAGTTCTCTTTTAAAGGTTTCTCTGACTGGAAGGATTTACTTAAGGAGAAGTTGATTATTAATGCTGTAATAAATCCAATAACTGCGCTATTTCATATTAAAAATGGAGACATATTTAAGAACCTGTATATTCAAAGTATAGCTTGTGAGTTATGTCGTGAGGCTGCGGTAGTTTTAGAATTAGACTATGAGCAACAATGGGAACGGGTACAGGAAGTCGCCGAAAAAACAGGAAATAATATATCTTCAATGCTAAAAGATTTACAAGAAAACAGAAAAACTGAAATTGAAGCAATATGTGGCTACTTAATTAAAAAGAGCAACCATTCCATTCCATATACGACATTTCTTTATACTAGTATAAAGGGTTTGGAAGAACAGAAGGGGATTAAAGAATAGGCATGTTGGACTTTATTATTTACTTTATCGGACTTATTGTGACAGCACCTATCCTAGCAACATGGGTTGTTTATTTAATCTCCGTTAAGATGTACAGGCATAAATGGAAAGCAATACATAATACTGTGAATTGGACAACTTTACTTTACATAATTGCCGTTGGGACATTAGTAAAAGAAATTTTTGGGATTTCATTCTTTGGTATAATTCTGGTTATATTAATTAGCATATATACCATTATCGTAGTTGCTCATTGGAAAATTTATACTGAAGTTATTTTCACTAAAGCATTTAAAATGTTTTGGCGGATTTGTTTTCTACTGTTTTTTATACTTTATATCTGTCTGGTTTTAATTGGTATTTATCTGCGTATCTATTACTAATTATTCAACTTTCGCAGCGTTAAATGAATGCCTATATCTTGAAGGAATAAGAAAGGCTGAAGATACACTACATGAGTTGGATTTAAATCAACGGTATGTATTTGATGTAAAATACGAAGTAGTGAGCAATTTTTAGCCTTTCCTAAGTTCTAAAAATGGTAGAGTGCTTAGAATCGTTCCGGCAGAATACTTCGCTTTCACCGCTCCGGATACCAATGCGACATCTGCTCAAGCTAACGCTTTTGCAGTGTCTTATTAGCCATGGGCACGACCTCAGCCTCCTTGCCCCGGCAAGGGGTATGCCGACGTTGTCCGCAAAGGACGGTTTTAGTCGGCCTTCATTTAGTTGCTTCTTCCGGGGTCTTCGGAACGTGCTGTTCCCATAGGAGTCTACGTATTCTGCCTTCACTGATGGAGATTACCTGCTTAGAGAATGATGTGTTCCCTATGGATAAGAAGCACTGTTACAATAGGCATTGATTAATTTCTGGGATAAAGTGAGCAAACCCAGCGGAGGTAATACATGGAGACTCCCGCGGAAACAGCAACAGCTGAAGGTCCCGCAGGAAGCGGTTTTGGCTTCCGAGGAAGCTGAAGCGTTGCCCTAGGTGCGCGTAATGTATTTCCATAGCGGTGTCATAGCACTCAGCTAGTTTTTCCATGTTACTTCGCAGTTTATATCTTATGTGGACAAAAAACTTTTATCAATGTTGTTTAGAAAACTTGGCATTCACCAAGCCTTAATATAGATAAGCCTTAGTTGCACTTATGCAGTAAGAAAGGATTTAATACTTTGTATGAAAATACCGTTCTACTTGATTTTAGCGGACACAGGAGACGCTATTTCAATGCAAAAGTAACCTTCTCGAAGTTATCCGAACACAGAAGCCCTTATTTCACATATATCATGGTTATTTGACTGTATTTGTGTGAAATAAGGTCCCTGGTGTCCGCGAACACCACCATTTTCGTGGATTTCTGTCAAATAAGGTCTCTGGTGTCCGCAAAACCTCAAATTTGCTATATGGAAAATAATTTTCATGATAGAAGATGGCTGCGTAATCAGCAGCCATGGTGGTTTCTTAACTGTCAAGGCAATATTAAAAACGTTCTAGGATTATCAGTATAGCTGTTTGAACTTATCCTATAGATGCGAAAGTTTAGTAATTTTGTGACTGGGTTAAAACAGATTAAATGAAATTAACACCAGTTTTATGTACAATACGTATTGGATATATTTCATTACGTTAAAAGGAGCATGTGATCTATGCGGATCGATCCAATTAAACTACAGAACCAAAATGCACTAATAGATGATTATAGGAATAATAGGGAAAGCATTATGCAATATTTTGAATATAACCCTTATACAGACGCTACCTATCAAAGTAGATTTCAAGCGTTGCAAAATAGAAAATTTGATCGTGAGCAGCTTACAGATACACTATTCGAAATTAACCGGCAATGGGATGCTCCTGAATCTACATACTTAAACATTGAACGTCTGAAAAAAGATGATAGTGTTGTGGTTATTGGGGGCCAGCAAGCGGGATTATTGACGGGCCCCATGTACACAATTAATAAAATTATTTCTATTATACAATTTGCCAGACAACAGGAATTAAAGCTTCAAAAACCAGTGATTCCTGTCTTTTGGATTGCAGGTGAAGATCATGATTTTGATGAAATCAATCATATCTATTTACCGGAACCGGCATCCATGAAAAAATACAAACTGCTGCAGCGAGTTGTGGAGAAAAGGTCCGTTTCCGACATTCCAATTGACGAAACATATGCAAATCAATGGGTGAATCGGTTATTTGAACAAATGGAAGAAACACAATACACAAAAAATCTTCATCAAACAATTAAAGGGTGTTTAAAGAATTCTGGTACATATGTGGATTTTTTTGCACGCGTCATTTATCAATTATTTGATGATGAAGGTATTGTGCTGGCTGACTCTGGCAGTCCAAAAATGCGTAATCTGGAGAAGGATCATTTCTTAACATTAATTGAAAATCAGACTGAAATTAGTACAGGTGTACACGAGGCATTACAGCAAATTAAGCAAAAAGGCTATTCTGTGTCTTTGGATGTGGAACTTACTGATGCACATCTTTTTTATCATAAGGATAATGAGCGAATTCTGCTTGTTCGAAATGACAAAGGGGAGTGGGAAGGGAAACAGAACGAAATCTTGCTGACGAACCAAGAACTTTTGAATGTTGCCAGCAACAATCCAGAGTTATTAAGCAATAATGTCGTGACTAGACCAGTCATGCAGGAGTTATTGTTTCCGACACTGGCATTTATTGGCGGACCGGGTGAAGTAGGCTATTGGTCACTATTAAAACCTGCATTTAAAGCAGTAGGGATTAATATGCCACCAGTACTGCCACGGTTATCGTTTACATTCCTCGATCGCAATGTGGAAAAACTGCTAAGTAAATACGCAATAGATGAAGAAAATGCTGTTAATTATGGAGTAGCAGATAAGAAGGCAAATTGGCTCGCATCACAAAGTGATCCGCCAGTACAACAGGTTGCTGCAGAAATTAAGCAAGCGGTTGATAAAGCTCACAGCCCTCTTCGAGAAATAGCTAAAGATACACGTGCAGACCTTGGTGAATTAGCTGATAAAAATCTTTATTATTTACAGTGTGATATTGAGTACCTTGAAGGAAGAATTATTAAAGCGTTAGAAGAGAAATATAAAAAAGAACTGTCTGAATTTGATTTGATCGAAATCGCTATACGGCCAAATAAGGGACTTCAGGAACGGACATGGAATCCGTTGCCGTTACTGAATGAAAATGGGCCATATTTTATAAAACAGCTAGCTAAGGAATCCTGTTCATTTGAAGAAGATCACCACTTAATTCATATATAACTAAATTTCAACCACTATCCCCCACATTTTTATTAAATGTGGGGGATAGCTATATTATTATAGAATAAACCACTGTAAAAAGTTGATGTACCAGTATACATCAACTTTTTTTGTATGTCCCCTTTCTTTGGATATCCTATAATTTCAGGAGATTTCATCTAAAGCAAAAGACCTATTTTAATAATATGAACAAAAATATTGAAAATCGAGTGGTGAAAAGTGGAGGAATGTGGTAATATATGAAATATGAAAGTGGGGATAGCTTTATGTTCATGGGTGAATTTCAACACAACATTGATACAAAAGGTCGAATAATTGTCCCTGCTAAGTTCCGTGAAGGGCTTGGCGACAATTTTGTTGTTACTCGTGGACTCGATAAGTGTCTGTTTGCCTACCCAATGGACGAATGGAAATTACTCGAAGAAAAATTGAAGAAGCTCCCTTTAACTAAAAAAGATGCACGGGCTTTTACGAGGTTCTTTTTCTCCGGAGCAGTTGAATGTGAAGTGGATAAACAGGGAAGGATAAATATTCCCCAGCCACTGCGGAATTATGCTGTGTTGGATAAAGAGTGTGTTGTAATTGGTGTATCTAATCGAATTGAGTTCTGGTCAAATGAGAACTGGGAAGATTATTTTAATGACTCCGAAGAATCATTCGGTGAAATTGCCGAAAATCTTATGGATTTTGATATTTAATTTAGCAATTTTTAAAGAAATTTCAAATTTGGCGTTAAGACAAGCTTTCTCGAAGTAGGTGTGACAATGTTTGATCATTACAGTGTACTAAAAGAAGAAGCCTTGGATGGTATAGCTATTAAGCCTGATGGTACATATATTGACTGTACTGTTGGTGGTGGTGGTCATTCAGAACAGATTGCGTCCCGTCTTGGGGAAAATGGATTATTGGTTGCCTTTGATCAGGATTTAGATGCACTTGAAGCAGCTAAATCAAGACTGCGCGACTATCATGATCGCATAACATTTATTCATGCCAACTTTAGAAAACTAGAAGAAGAATTATCCAATCATCATATTGAAACTATTGATGGAATTCTTTTTGATCTTGGTGTTTCATCCCCGCAGTTAGATCGTGGTGACAGAGGTTTCAGTTATCAGCACGATGCAAAACTGGACATGCGAATGAACCAGGACCAGGATCTTGACGCACATGTAATTGTTAATTCATGGCCGTACAACGACCTGGTAAAGATCTTTTATAAATATGGTGAAGAGAAATTTTCCAAACAAATTGCGAGGAAAATCGAAGCGTTCAGAAAAGAACAATCAATTGAAACAACGCATCAGCTGGTAGAAATAATTAAAGACGGTATTCCCGCACCTGCACGAAGAAAGGGAGGGCATCCGGCGAAACGTATTTTTCAGGCTTTGCGAATAGCAGTGAATGATGAGTTAGAAGCATTTAACGACGCATTACACCAAGCCGCAAGAGTCGTTAAAGTTAACGGAAGAGTGGCTGTTATTACATTTCACTCACTTGAAGATAGGCTTTGCAAACAAGCATTTAAGAAATGGAGTACAGCGAAGGAAGTGCCGAGGAATCTGCCAATAATACCTAAAGATCATCAGGCACCATTTAAGCTGATTAACAAGAAACCAATTTTACCAAGTATTGGTGAATTGGACGTAAATCGCAGGTCAAAATCTGCTAAGTTACGGATTGCTGAGAAAATAAATGAGTGGAATGAAGATTTCACATTTGAAGAAGGGTGGAAAAAATCATGAGTGCAAGCCATGCGCGCAGTTGGGAACAAACTTACACATCACATGCACCACAAAAAGATAAACAAATTTCTGTTAAAGTACATAAAAAAGGCTGGATAACAAAAGGCGAAAAAGTTTTGTATTCAGTAATTGGATTTTGTTTGATTATAGCTTGTGTTTATATTGTTTCTTTTTCTTCTTCAACGGACACTTTAAACAGAAAATTACAATCTTTAGAGCAAACTGTACAGAAACAGCAAGTAGAAAATGAAGGGTTAGTATACGAGAAAAAACAATTAAGCAGACCTGAACGCATTACAAGGATTGCTAAAGAAAATGGCTTGAAAATTCAGGATGCAGAAGTGAAACAAGCAACAGCTTTTAACAACTAAGTAAGGTGGATATGCTATGAAAAAAAATAAAACGACCCATTTCATGTCTAGCATTCTAATTCTTATTTTTGTTGGCATATTTTTACTTATAGCAGGCAGGTTTCTATACATTCAGGCTACCGCAGAAATTAATAACGTTTCACTAGAAAAATGGGCAAAAGAGAAACGGACTGCATCCTACACGCTTGATGCAGAGCGGGGTAAAATTTTTGACAAAAATGGGATGACGCTAGCTTATGATCGTCCCACATTCCGTCTTCAGGCAATTGTTGAAGAATCATATACGCAAGATTCAGAGGAGCCACTGCATGTTAAAGATCCGGAAAAAACTGCGGAAATGCTGGCTCCTTTATTAAATACTGATCAAGGGTATCTATTGGAACGACTGAAAAAAGGTATTAAAAATGATCAATTTCAAGTAGAGTTCGGGAATGCTGGTAAGGAATTATCTCAGCAAACCAAAGAGAAAATAGAGAATCTCGATCTACCAGGTATTACTTTTGAAAAAGAAGCTGTGCGATTTTATCCAAATGGTATGTTTGCGTCAAACATTATAGGATTTGCTCGTAAAGGTGAAGATGGGAAGATTAATGGCGTAACCGGTATCGAAAATGAAATGAATGATTTACTGAGTGGAAAGGCCGGCCATATTTCCTACCAACGTGATAATTATAATAAGAAATTATTGGATCCAAATGAAGTTATTAAGAAGCCTGAAGATGGCGAAAATGTATATTTAACCATTGATCAAAAAGTTCAAACATTGCTTGAAGACGTTATGTCCCAAGTCAATAAAGAATATAAACCAGAACGAATATCAGCTGTTGTCATGGACCCTAAAACAGGTGAAGTATTGGCTATGGGTAACCGTCCAAGTTATAATCCAAATAATCCGGATGTTGAAAACTGGTATAATGATGTGATTTCTTCACCGTTTGAACCAGGATCGACTATGAAGATCTTTACATGGGCTTCTGCTATAAACGCAGGTGTGTATAACGGCAATGAGTGGTTAGAATCAGGAAGCTATCGTATAAGTGAAAATATAGCTCCTATTCATGATTGGAGCAACAACTGGGATTCAATAACTTATGATGAAGGATTTGCACGATCATCGAACGTCGCTGCAGCAAAATTAGTCTGGGAGAAAATTGGTACAGAAAAGTATTTGGATTACCTAAATGCATTTGATTTTGATCAGAAGACTGGTATTGATTTGCCCGGTGAGAATGCAGGTAACCTTGTTTACAACTACCCGCGTGACAAAATGGCTACGGGTTTTGGTCAGGCTAGTACTGTGACTCCAATTCAGCAAATGAAAGCCGCAACCGCCATTGCCAATGATGGCAAGATGCTAAAACCATATGTTATCTCAAAAATAGTAGACTCAACTACAGGACAAACAATCAAGGAAAAGTCACCTGAAGTAGTAGGTAAACCAATTTCAGAAGAAACATCAGAGCAAGTCCTAGATTTGATGGAGTCTGTAGTTTCTTCAGACTATGGAACAGGAAAGCCATACAAACTTGAGGATTATTCAGTCGCCGGTAAAACAGGAACAGCTCAGGTGTATGAAGCAGAGAAAGGTGGTTACCTAACTGGGCATGGTAACTATATTTTCTCATTTTTAGGTATGGCACCAAAAAATGACCCGCAGCTAATGATGTATGTATCGGTTGAAAAACCAGAATTAGAGGGTAATACTCCTGGTTCAACACCTGTTTCATTTATATTTAAAAATGTCATGCAAAACAGTTTGCATTACATGAATATTAATCCTGACAAAGACAGTTCCAAACCAGTTGAAGCTATTGAAATACCGGAGTTAAAAGGTAAGAGTAAAACAACAGTTAAGAAGTCCCTGGAAGCGAAGGGTTTAAACGTCTCTGTAATTGGATCTGGTAATACGATAACAAAAGCAAGTGCTGCAGAAGGTGACGAATTGCTTCCGAATGACCGTCTTCTACTTGTCACTGATAAGCCAACGATGCCAAGTATTATTGGATGGTCGACAAGAGATGTATTGCAATTAGCGGACTTACTTCAGTTAGATATAGAAATACTCGGTAATGGATATGTTAAAAGTCAAAGTATTAAAAAAGGTTCTACTCTTAAAAAGAATGATTACTTGGCAGTCGAATTACAGCCACCTGATACTAAAAATAACAATAATGAATCGGATGAAGGGCAAACAGGTGAACAGACTGATGAACCAAGTGAAGCGCAATAGATAGCCCTTCCGGTATCAATTCAAGTCAGACTTCGCTAAACAGGAACATAAGCTTTTCTGCCATAAACAGTGTTCTATTCATTTTTTTTCATTCATATAGTGGATACAAGCCTACCTATGAAAAGGGGATGGAGAATGAAACGTGTATCTGCCGTGACTGTAAGAAAAAGAATAGTTACTGTTTTTCTTTTTGGACTGTTATTTTTTGCTATAATTGATGTTCGCTTGGGATATGTTCAATTTGTAATTGGTGACGAACTGATGGAACTTGCGAGTGAATCCTGGAGCAGGGATATTACTTTTGAGCCTGAACGGGGTAACATATTGGACAGGAATGGTGACGTGCTGGCTGAGAATGTCTCGGCACCCTCTGTTATCGTCGTTCCTCAGCAGGTGAAAAATCCTCAGGAAACTGCAGCCAAGATAGCTGATATATTAAATATATCAGAGAAAAAAGCGTATGAATATGTGACCAGAAAAGCCGTATATACACGTGTACATCCTGAGGGAAGAAAAATTTCAGAAGAACAGGAGAAGAAATTTCGTACGCTTAACCTGGATGGTGTCTACCTTGCTAAGGATTCAAAACGCCATTATCCGTATGGTAATTACTTATCACACGTATTAGGATTTGCTGGTATTGATAATCAGGGACTAATGGGCTTAGAAAGGTACTATAATGATAAACTCGAGGGTGAAGAAGGCAGTTTATCATTTTACTCGGATGCCAAGGGGAAAAAAATGGAGCAGATTGCCGATGAATATAAGGCACCTGAAGATGGGTTGAGCTTAAAAACAACGATTAATTCAAAAGTTCAAACAATCATTGAACGTGAACTTGATTTGGTAGTATCCAAATATAACCCAGACGGTGCTCTGGCGATTGCAGTTAATCCGAATACTGGCGGAGTGCTTGGGATGTCTTCACGTCCTAATTTCAATCCAGAGAAATATCAGAAAGTAGACCCGGACATATACAATCGTAATTTACCAATTTGGAGCACATATGAGCCTGGTTCAACATTCAAAATTATTACACTTGCTGCAGCCCTTGAAGAAGGGGCTGTAGATCTTGAAAAAGACCATTATAATGATGATGGTGATATCTCTGTAAGTGGAACAAAGCTGCATTGCTGGAAGAGCGGTGGCCATGGTAAGCAAACATATCTGGAAGTTGTCCAAAATTCGTGCAACCCGGGCTTTGTTAATCTGGGGATGAATTTAGGGGAAGAAAAATTGTTTAATTATATTAAAGATTTCGGCTTTGGAAAGAAAACCGGGATTGATTTAGAAGGTGAAGGGAATGGGATATTATTTAAACCCGAAAATGTAGGTCCTGTTGAACTTGCAACCACTTCATTTGGACAAGGTGTTTCAGTAACTCCTATTCAGCAAGTAATGGCGGTTGCAGCGGCTGTAAATGGGGGTGAATTATATGAACCTCATATTGCAAAAGAATGGATAGATCCTCAAACTAATAATGTCGTCGAAAAGATTGAGCCCAATTTGAAAGAAAATATTATTTCAGAGTCAACATCTAAAAAAATTCGTCAGGCATTGGAAAGTGTTGTAGCTAAAGGAACAGGGCGTCCAGCTTATGTTGACGGGTATCGTGTTGGTGGTAAAACCGGTACTGCCCAAAAAGTTGGACCTGGAGGAAGTTACTTAAAGAACAATTATATACTCTCATTTATTGGATTTGCTCCTGCTGATGATCCTGAAATTGTAGTATATGTTGCAGTAGATAATCCAAAAGACACTGTTCAGTTTGGGGGAGTAGTTACTGCCCCGGTTGTAGGTACCATTATTGGAGACAGTTTACGTGCAATGGGAGTAGAGCCAAGAGATGGAGGACTTGATAAAGAGTACCTCTGGCCAGATCAGCCGAAAGTCGAAGTGCCAGACTTGATAGGTCTGAAAAAAGGCAAGTTAAATCAGTACATGACGAATTTATCTATCGAGACAAGTGGATCTGGAGACTATATTATCGACCAGGCACCAAGCCCAGGAACAAAGGTTGAACAGGGTGAAAAAATAAGAATTTACCTGTCTGATAAAAATTCATCGTGAATACGGTAAATATTTGCTATAATGAACAAGAAATAATAAAAGTGAAATTTTTAATAAGAGGGTCATTGTACCCTCTTAAAAATTGAGCTTATCTAGAATACATATGTGAGACATTACTAAAACGAGGATGTATTTAAATGAAATTATCAGAAATTCTTTCCGTTTTACCATTTTACGAAACAACTTCAGCAACTGAAAATGTAGAAATCAGTAATATAGAAGTAGATTCCCGAAAGGTTACTGAAGGTAGTCTATTTGTATGTATTAATGGTTTTACAGTTGATGGTCATGATTATGTAAATCAGGCGATTGATAATGGTGCTATTGCTATTTTAGCTGAAAGAAGTATAGATGTATTTGTTCCGACGATACTTGTTGCAGATTCGTCCAGAGCAATAGCAGTGATAGCTGAAAAGTTTTATGATTTTCCTACTAAAAAGTTACCGTTAATAGGTGTTACAGGTACAAATGGTAAAACAACAGTAACTTATTTACTTGAATCCATTTTCAATCAATACAAGATGAAGACAGGTGTAATAGGAACAATCCAGATGAAAATAGGATCAGATTCCTATCCGGTAACCAATACAACACCAGATGCATTATTTTTACAGAAAACATTCAGACAGATGAGTGATGAAAATGTTGATAAAGCAATAATGGAAGTCTCGTCACATGCGCTGGATCTTGGACGTGTATATGGCTGTGACTTTGACATTGCAGTATTTACCAACCTGTCACAAGATCATCTGGATTATCATAAAAGCATGGATGACTACATGCATGCCAAAAGTCTTTTGTTTGCACAATTAGGGAATAGCTATAGTAATGAACAGAAGAAGTATGCAGTAATTAATCAGGATGATCCAAACAATGATCTGCTAAAAAGAAGTACGGCTCAGCACGTTGTTACATATGGCTGTCATAATGAGGCACAAGTAATGGCAGCTGATATAAACCTTGAAGTTACTAAAACATCCTTTACAATGAATACTCCAGTAGGATCTATACAAATTGAAAGTCAATTGATAGGTATGTTTAATGTTTACAACATGCTTGCAGCAAGTGCAGCCGCAATTTCTGCAAATGTTCCACTTCAGATCATTAAAGATGCGCTTTTTGAAATCAAAGGTGTCAGCGGACGTTTTGAACCAGTAGATGGTGGTCAGGACTTTGCAGCAATAGTAGATTACGCACATACACCAGATTCTCTGGAAAATGTGCTGCAAACAATTAAAGGCTTTGCGAAACAAAATGTATATGTTGTTGTTGGCTGTGGTGGAGATCGTGATAAGACCAAACGTCCATTGATGGCAGCTATTGCATTGAAATATGCTGACCAAGTAATCATCACTTCAGATAATCCACGTACAGAGGACCCTAAGTCTATTTTGGATGATATGACAGAGGGTCTTGAAGAAAATCATTACAAGGTAATAGAGGATAGGCATGATGCTATTTTTCATGCAGTTAGTCTAGCGAAGGCAGATGATATTATTTTGATCGCCGGAAAAGGTCATGAAACCTATCAGGAAATTGGCAATGTAAGATATAACTTTGATGATCGGGAAGTTGCAAGAGAAGCAATTCAAGCAAAGGAGAAATGATAATGTTATTTACGACAGAATGGCTTACATCCATTTTTGGTGATTACAAAGGTGCTGCAACCGACCCAATTGGAATTGGTGAGGTTGCAACAGATAGTCGTAAAAAAACGCAGAAATCATTATTTATTCCTATAATCGGCGAAAACTTCGACGGTCACGACTATATAAAACAGGCATTCGATCAAGGTGCAGTAGCGACAATTTGGCAAAAAGAGAGACAGCTTCCTGGCTTTTTACCGAATGATTTCCCTGTGTTTTTTGTGGAAGATACATTAGAAGCATTACAGGAGCTGGCTGGATTCTACCGAGAAAAAATCAACCCTATTGTAATTGGGATAACGGGCTCCAACGGAAAGACAACAACAAAAGATATTGTGGCATCCGTCGTAAAAACGGCATTCATTACACAGCAAACAAAAGGTAATCTGAATAATCATATTGGATTGCCATTAACTGTTCTGTCAATGTCTCCTGAGACGGAAGTACTTATCGTTGAAATGGGTATGAACCAATATGGTGAAATAGAAACACTATCGAATATAGCCAAACCGGATATTGCTATTATCACAAATATTGGCGAGTCACATATTGAGTACTTGGGATCAAGAGAAGGTATTGCCAAAGCCAAGCTTGAGATCATTAGTGGTATGAAAGAAAACAGTCTTCTTATTATCGATGGTGATGAACCTCTACTAGGGGAGATGCATAAACGGGATAATGTAATAACGTGTGGATTTAATGCTGACAATGAAGTAGTAGTGGAGAAAGTAAAACTATCCCAGAGCAACACACAATTTCAGCTCTCGGATGGATATGAGTATGAGCTCCCTTTACTGGGGAAACATCATGCACTGAACGCGGCATTTGCTATCACAGTTGCTGATCGTCTTCAAATACCAAAATTCAATGTGGTTAAGGCATTAACGGAATTGGAACGCACATCTATGCGATTTGAACTGATTAAAGGTAAAAATGGTGTCTCAGTAATAAACGATGCATACAATGCTTCGCCTACTTCCATGAAAGCATCAATAAGCGTTGTAAAACAAATGGAAGGGTTCAAACACAAAGTACTTGTGCTGGGGGATATTTTTGAGCTTGGTAACGAATCGAGATTGTTCCATCAATCCATTGCAGAAAGTATCGATGATTCTATAAGTGCTTTATTTACATTCGGTGATGATTCAAAAGAAATTTCATCTACTGTTAATAAAAGAAATTCAGATATAAATTGCAGCCATTTTACATCGAATGAAGATTTATTGAATGCCTTGGAGGACTATCTAGCAAAGGATACACTTATTTTGTTTAAAGCTTCACGGGGTATGCAGTTTGAACAGTTCGTTGAAAAATTAACAAATCCATCATAACTAGCATGGACGGTCGTTGCAAGAGGAGGAGAAGCAGTGAATATATATATATTAATGATGACAATAGCAATAGCATTCCTAATAACCGTCCTTCTATCACCATTTTTTATTCCGTTTCTGCGGCGTCTGAAGTTTGGTCAGAGTATTAGGGATGAAGGTCCGCAGTCACACATTAAAAAAACAGGAACACCTACTATGGGCGGTATAATGATCGTCATTAGTGTGACTATTACTTCAATAATTATGGTAAGTAAATTCAGCTCAGGATCAATTGGGTATGAATTGTGGCTACTTATTTTTGTATTAGTGGGCTACGGGTTTTTAGGATTTTTGGATGACTTTATTAAAGTAGCAATGAAGCGAAACCTGGGATTGACGTCCAAACAAAAGATGCTTGGACAACTTATTATCGCACTTGTATTTTATTTTATTATACAATATAACGGTTTTGCGACATATATCCATATACCAGGAACAGCCATTCAATGGGAACTTGGCTGGGGATATGCATTACTCATTATCTTTATGCTCGTAGGTGCGTCTAATGCTGTTAATTTGACTGATGGGCTGGACGGTTTACTGGCAGGAACAGCTGCAATAGCGTTCGGTGCATTTGGAGTATTGGCATGGTATGGGTTCCCTCAAACCGAAGTGACTATCTTTTCATTGGCTGTAGTTGGAGCCTTATTAGGGTTTTTAGTGTTTAATGCTCACCCTGCTAAAGTATTTATGGGTGATACCGGATCTCTGGCGTTAGGCGGTTCCATTGCGGCCATCGCCATTCTAACTAAACTTGAAATAATTCTAGTGATTATTGGTGGCGTATTCGTAATCGAAACACTCTCGGTGATCATTCAGGTCATATCGTTTAAGACAACAGGCAAAAGAGTATTTAAAATGAGTCCACTGCACCATCACTATGAATTACTTGGATGGTCAGAATGGCGTGTTGTAACAACATTCTGGTTAGTAGGACTTATTTTTGCAGCTCTAGGCATATATATTGAGGTGTGGATAGTTTGAAGACATTAGATAATTTTCCTTATTCTCATGTCCTTGTTTTAGGTTTGGCAAAGAGCGGAACTGCCGCAGCCAGACTTCTATTACAAAGTGGGAAAAGTGTCCGTGTAAATGACAAAAAGGCAAGTGATGACGGTAATGCTGTGTATGAGTTAAAATCGATGGGGGCAGAAGTGATTACAGGTTCCCATCCTCTTTCTGTTTTAGACGGCATTGAAATTGTTATTAAGAACCCGGGGATACCATATGATAATCCGGTATTAGTTGAGGCAGTAAATAGAGACATCCCAATTATTACCGAAATTGAAATTGCTGGTAATCTGGTGGAAAGTTCAATTATCGGGATAACCGGTTCTAATGGGAAAACGACAACAACAACATTAACAAAAGAAATGCTGAACAAGAGTAACCAGTCAGCTAAAATTGCTGGAAATATCGGCTATGTAGCAACAGAGGTAGCCAAAACGTTGGAAAAAGATGAAAAAATGGTATTGGAACTCTCATCGTTTCAGTTAATGGGTGTAAAAACATTCAAGCCGAAGATAGCTGTATTATTGAATATCTTTGAGGCACATCTTGATTATCACAAAACGTTCGAAAATTATAAAAGAGCAAAATGCAATGTTTTCGCGAATCAGTCTGATGATGACTACTTAATTTATAATGCTGATGATCCAGTAGTAATTGAAGCAGTTGTCCAAGCGAAGTCAGTAAAGGTGCCATTCTCATTGAAAAAGCAGCATGATGATGGTGCATGGGTTGATGCAACAAGTATCTATTTCAAGCATGAAAAAATTATTGATAGAAGTAATATTGCTTTGGTTGGTGCTCACAACCTGGAAAATATTCTGGCTGCAATATGTGCTGCTAAGTTAAGTGGTGCAAGTAATGTAGGAATACAGGAAGTTCTAACTAATTTTTCAAGTGTCAAGCATCGATTGCAATTCGTCGAAAACATAGATGGCCGGTTATTTTATAATGATTCAAAAGCGACAAATATACTTGCTTCACAGAAGGCACTTTCCTCATTTAAGCAACCGACAATCCTGTTAGCTGGCGGACTTGATCGAGGCAATGAATTTGATGATTTACTGCCATATTTGAATAATGTTAAAGGCGTAATTCTGTTTGGTGAAACAAAAGAAAAACTTAAAAGAACTGCCACTGATGCCGGAATAGAATTTATTTTAACAGCTGATGATATGGACCAAGCTGTTAAACGAGCTTATAGTATATCTGAACGTGATGATGTCATATTATTGTCCCCCGCTTGTGCGAGCTGGGACCAATATCGTACTTTTGAAGAAAGAGGAGACATGTTTATACAAGCTGTGCATACATTAATGTAGGGGCTTGTTTCTATTCAATAAAATAATTTAGTTCAGTAAAAACGCCCCTTCTGATTAAACTGGAAACGGGGTGTTTTTTTGTTCCGGAAGATTTTTAAAAACCAGAATGCACCAGATTATACCTTACTGGCTGTTATATTATCGTTACTCTTAATAGGAATCGTTATGGTTTATAGTTCTTCGTATGTATGGGCTGAATATAAATATGCAGATTCATTTTTTTACGTAAAAAGGCAACTTCTCTTTTGTGGTGTAGGCGTTATTGCCATGTTTTTTATTATGGGAGTTCCCTATGGTACCTGGAAGAAGTACAGCAATCTCATATTGCTGTCATGTTTTTTGTTATTGCTGGCAGTTTTAATTCCAGGAGTTGGTATGGAGCGTGGCGGAGCACAAAGCTGGATTGGCATTGGCGCATTTAGTATTCAACCTTCTGAGTTTATGAAGTTAGGTTTAATCATATATTTGTCGGTATACCTGTCCGTTCAGCAGAAGTACATTACCTCGTTTAGAAAGGGGTTCTTTCCATCGCTTTTGTTGGTTTTTACAGCGTTTGGATTAATCATGCTGCAGCCGGATCTTGGTACAGGCGTTGTGCTTGTACTTACATCTATGGTGATGATTTACACTGCCGGTGCCAAATTGTCCCATTTTTTAGGGTTAGCTGTTCTTGGAATTGCGGGGTTCTTGCTGTTGATTATATCTGCTCCATACCGAATAGACCGAATTACTGCCTTTTTAAATCCGTGGGAAGATCCATCTGATACAGGTTTTCAAATTATCCAATCATTATATGCTATTGGTCCAGGTGGTTTGACAGGGGTTGGGCTTGGCAATAGTTTACAAAAACATTTCTATTTACCCGAACCGCAGAATGATTTTATCTTTGCAATATTAGGTGAGGAACTAGGCTTCTTAGGTGGCACATTCGTCATTGCCTTATTTATGTTATTATTTTGGCGGGGGATAAAAGTTGCTCTAGAAGCCCCGGATTCTTACGGAAGGTTCCTGGCACTTGGAATTGTCTCCATGCTGACAATACAGGTAATGATCAACATTAGTGTTGTTATTGGGTTAATCCCGGTCACTGGAATAACGCTGCCATTTCTTAGCTATGGTGGATCATCATTAACGTTAACGCTTTGTTCTGTCGGGATCTTATTAAATATTAGCAAATACTCTAAACTATAATATACGTTGCAGTTAAAAAGGCGTAAATACAAACTTACTGCATAAGGGAAACTAAGGCTCTTACTCAGAACAGAAGAGGTGCTAAGAATGGTTAATACTCTTTCTTAGCACCTTTTTAACGATAAACTGCGTATTTGAAGTCAAAAATACTTCAATCTAGGTAATGTTTACTACATATTTAAATCTATTATGTGATATAATTCAAGTAACAAAAGAGAAACGGCATTGTATAGTGCCGTTTTGTACTTGTTTAAGAAATTATAAAATTTAAGTGCTGTGGATAATTGGACATCAGAATCAGCGACGTCCAGCTCCGACGTATAGGGACTAACACTGCCGCTTTGCGCGGCAACGTCGACCCACCCGCAGCGCTGAGCGCAGTCCATACGGCGCTGAACAGGCGCTTGCGCTTTTGTTCTTTTCTTTTTATTACACTAAAATTTTCTGATAAAGGAAGAAATAGAAATGGGGAAAAAGAATGTAGTTTCGATTGAGGATCGTATCCCAATGTTGAAACAAGAACGTAAAAAGAAGGCAAATCGCCGTCTCATATTTTATCTTTCTATTTTTTTCTTTTTAATCTCTATTATCGTATACCTTCAATCACCATTAAGCCATGTGAAAACAATTGAAGTGTCAGGGAATTCATTTGCTAAAGATCAGGAAGTAATTCAGCAGAGCAAAATATCCAACGATACGAATATATGGATGATCGATGAATCAAAAGTAGTACAGGCAATTAGTGAAAATCCGGTAGTTAAATCCGTAGAGGTAAATCGACAGTTACCCTGGACAATTAAAATTCGACTCAAAGAGTATGATCAGGTCGGTTATATCAAAAGAGAGAACAGTTTTTTTCCGATTTTGGGTAATGGTAAGGTTTTAACTGAAATGAAGCAGAAATTAGCTAATGGGAATGCTCCTTTGATTCTAGGCTTTAGTGATGAGGCTTACTTGGATAAAATGACAGCTGAATTAAAAAAGCTTCCAGAGAGTATATTGAATCTAATCTCGGAAATTCACTGGAAACCAAGTGATGATAATAAGAATAAAATCCTACTTTATATGAATGATGGCTATATGGTTGACGGGACGATTAGGAATTTTGCAGATAAGATGGATGTATACCCATCAATTGTTGCACAGCTAAAACCAGAAAGTAAGGGAATTATTCATATTGGTGTTGGTGCATATTTTGAATCGTTTAATACGGAAACAAAAGAAACTTCCAATGAAGAAGAAATTCAGAATGAAACAGAAGGATAATCGAATGAGTGATATAAACTTTTTATTGTAAAAGAAAGTCACATTTACAATGTACTTAACGAAAGTTATGTAGTGGGTTCCTAAACCTTTAAACAGAGTAAGTACGTAACATTTAAGGGTTTCTTGTGATTGCGTATGTTGCTTTCCTGGAATCCCTTATGATTAATTGCTAAAAAATAGTAAGAAAACTTGCTAAAATAGAAGGAATTAGTAGCTTTTTTGTTGAATTAACTAATATATATTTTCTTTTTAGTTATATTCCTTTAAAATAGTAGATTATAGTATAATTAGAAAGTTTGGCTTAATCATGTCAAGGGGATTTCTTATGAATGCGAATTTGGTTCCATGAATTCCCTTAATACTTTACAGTGCAAGCCTAATGGAAAGCCTTAATCGCATTAATGCAGTAAGAAAGTGGTTGTACTATGCTAACTGCAAATAATAGAAAATGGAATAAGAGAAATCATCTGATGAAAACAATTAATTAATGGTCAGATGCTTCTGAAACAGGAGGTGCCTTTCTTTGAACAACAGTGAAGTACTAGTGAGTCTTGACATAGGTACATCAAAAATCAAAGTAATAATTGGAGAAGTATTAAATGACTCCCTTAATATTATTGGGGTTGGAACAGCAAAATCGAATGGCATGAAAAAAGGTGCGATAGTTGATATCGATCAAACAGTAACTTCCATTCGAAATGCCGTAGAACAAGCGGAACGAATGGTTGGCATGCATATTGATAGTGTAGTAGTTGGTATTAACGGGAATCACATACAATTACAGCCATGTCATGGAGTTGTGGCAGTTCAAAGTGAAAACCGGGAAATTGGCGATGAGGATATCTCACGCGTAATTGATGGTGCTCAAGTTATATCAATTCCACCAGAACGCGAGATTATCGATGTGATTCCCAAACAATTCGTTGTTGATGGTTTAGATGAGATAACCGATCCAAGAGGAATGATTGGTGTAAGACTAGAAATGGAAGGAACAATCATTACTTGTTCCAAAACAGTTTTACATAATATATTGAAATGTGTGGAACGTGCAAACTTACAGGTTTCAGATATTTGTTTACAACCACTTTCAGCTGGAACGGTAGCTCTATCTAAAGACGAGAAAAACCTTGGCGTAACACTTATTGATGTTGGCGGGGGTTGTTCTACAGTTTCGATATTTGAAAATGAACACTTGGTATCTACCAGTGTAGTTCCACTTGGCGGCGACAACATTACTAAAGATTTATCAATTGGCTTAAGAACATCAACGGAAGAAGCAGAAGATATTAAATTAAATTACGGGCATGCTTTCTTTGATGATGCAAAAGAAGAAGAAACGTTTGAAGCATCTATTATAGGCAGTAATAATACACAAACGCATAACCAATTACAAATTGCTGACATAATAGAAGCAAGACTGGCGGAAATATATGCTTATGCTGAACGGGAAATCAGACGTATGGGATACCAACAATTACCTGGTGGATATGTGCTGACAGGTGGTACAATGAAGATGCCGGGTGTTCTTGAACTTGCACAGGATATTTTTCAGTCTAATGTACGCATGGCTATCCCTGATTACATAGGTGTAAGAGAACCACAGTTTACTGCTGGAGTAGGAATCTTGCAATTTGCCTATCGGAATGCGAAAATACAAGGAAAAGAACTGTATCCATCTGTAGTAGTAAATCAGGATGAGCCGAAACCAAAACGTACAAAAAAATCAACAAATTCAGATGAAACAACAACAAAAACAAAGAAAAAAGAATCTGGAATGGCTAATTTGTTTAAGTATTTTTTTGACTAAACATTAAGCGGGGCAGTTTGGCCCTAAGCTATGTTTTTCAATTATGAATATATTAATACATCTAGTTCCCTAGAACATAAATTAGCTTCTAGAACTCTTGTAATTTTGCATATTAGGAGGAACGGAAATATGTTAGAGTTTGATACGAATATGGATCAGCTAGCAACAATTAAAGTAATCGGTGTCGGTGGTGGTGGAAGCAATGCTGTTAACCGTATGATTGAACACGGTGTTGAGGGTGTTGAGTTCATTGCCGTTAATACAGATGCACAAGCTTTAAATCTATCAATGGCAGAAACAAAATTACAAATCGGCGGGAAATTGACTCGTGGGCTTGGTGCAGGTGCTAACCCTGAGGTTGGTAAAAAAGCCGCTGAAGAAAATAAAGAACAGTTGGAAGAAGTATTGCAAGGTGCGGATATGATATTTGTTACAGCCGGTATGGGTGGAGGAACTGGAACCGGTGCTGCACCTGTAATCGCACAAATTGCTAAAGAACTTGGCGCATTAACGGTTGGCGTTGTGACACGTCCTTTCACTTTTGAAGGGAAAAGGAGATCTACTCAGGCTGTAACTGGAATTGATTCTCTTAAAAGCAGTGTAGATACTTTAATCGTTATACCGAATGATCGTTTGCTGGAGATTGTTGATAAGAATACACCGATGCTAGAAGCATTCCGTGAGGCTGATAATGTATTGCGTCAAGGTGTACAGGGTATCTCTGACCTAATAGCAAAACCAGGCCTGATTAATGTTGACTTTGCTGATGTGAAAACAATCATGTTTGATAAAGGGTCTGCGTTAATGGGGATTGGTGTTGCTACTGGAGAAAACCGTGCTACTGAAGCAGCGAAAAAAGCAATCTCTTCACCATTACTGGAAACTTCTATTGATGGAGCACATGGTATTCTAATGAATATAACAGGTGGCTCAAATTTAAGTTTATATGAAGTGCAGGAAGCTGCGGACTTGGTAACTTCTGCTGCAGATGATGAAGTAAATGTTATCTTTGGCTCCGTTATTAATGAAAATCTGAAAGATGAGATTATCGTAACAGTAATTGCTACTGGTTTCGATGAAAGCCAAAAAGCAGGTAAACAGCCTAAAGAACGTCCGGTTATTAATCATAATCAGCACGCTGCATCGAAATCTAATGATGAAATGCCTAGAGAAAGAGAAAGAGGACAAAATCAGCAAAGCCGTCCTACTACACAGGATGACGAACTAGATATTCCTACGTTCTTAAGAAATCGTAATCGCAACAGATAATTAATAATAGTAATATTTCAGAAAGAGACTGGAACAAAGTGTTCTAGTCAAAGAAAAATCCGAACTATGGTTCAAAATTCTTGGAATAGAATTTGAATTAGTTCGGATTTTTTGTTGATGAATAGATATAAACTGCGACGTAACATAAAAAATTAGCTAAGTGCTATGACGCCGCTTCGGAAATACATTCCGCGCACCTAGGGCAACGCTTCAGCTTCCTCGGAAGCAAAAATCGCTTCCTGCGGGATCTTCAGCTGTTGCTATTCCCGCAGGAGTCTTCATGTATTCCCTCCGCTCGGTTTTGCTCACTAAATTTATAAACGCATATGTGATGAATAAGAAAAGTTTTAAACAATTAAAACCAGCAGTTGGAATATGCGAGACTCCTGTGGGACAGCAATCCTAAGAGACCCCACAGGGAGCGATACTCGCGATTGAGGCAGACTAAGTACGCCACGTCCTGTGGCAACGTCTGCACTAGCACGTCCTATGCGTCGGAGGCTCGTGGTGAGCCCTAGGTGCGCGAGTATATTCCAGCTGAGTCGTTAGGAAGACTCACTAAATGCTTCCAATAGGACTCCCATAGTTAGTTCGCATTTTATATCAACTACGTATTAGATCCAACCATTGAAAATGAACTTCTAAACTATCCTATACTGTTATTATTCCTCTTTAAAGTGAAAAGTTGTATCTGTGTCGCAGCTCGTTTTTTATGGCACTCATTTAAGCCGACAAAGTCTCCGATAAGTAGTTAAAATTAGCACATTTTTGCATACAAGAAGTGACAGACTTCGCTAGCTAAACAAACTATACTTCTAAATAAGGTATTCCAGTAAGGTGAAAGGAAGAAGGACGTGACCATTTATCTTGATGCTGTCTGGTTGTTAAATTTCTTCTTGGACTTGATGCTTTTAATGCTAACTCAAGCTCTGGCAAAAGACAGCACACAAAAGGTTCGGATTTTTTTTGGTGCGTTTATCGCTTCGCTATTAGTTCCGCTATCTATTTTTTATCCGAATTCGTTTTTTACTAGTGTAATAGGAAAGCTTATCTATTCGATAATTATTATATTATGCGCTTTTCAGTTTCGATCAATCTATCGGATGATAAAGTTGCTTCTTCTGTTTTACTTTACGACATTTGCCATAGGGGGTGGATTAATAGGTATTCACTTTTTGCTTCAAAATCCGATTGGTATATCTGCAAATGGTATTCTGACTTTCAATAGTGGCTACGGAGATCCAATTAGCTGGTTATTTATCGTTATAGGATTCCCATTCGTTTGGATATTCACCAAGGCTCGTATGGACAAGCATGCAGTTGAGAAAATCCGATATGATCAACTCTGTCCGGTAACTATTCAAATTGAAAATACAAGTAAATCAACTACAGGATATATAGATAGTGGCAATCAGCTTGTAGACCCATTATCAAAGAAACCTGTTGTTATATGTGATGAGTACTTTTTAAAACATTGGTTTAGTTCAGATGAATGGGAAATGTTGAAGGCCGCTCATGATGAGTTGGATTTTGAGAAGCTGCCGAAGGATTGGGAAAAACGGATTAATATTATTCCTTTTCAAGGGGTTGAAGGTAACCGGACCTTTATGATAGCTATTAAGCCTGATAATGTCGTTATTTTTTATAATGACAAAAAGATAGTTACTCGTAAAATTTTGATAGGAATTCAATTTGGTAATCTGACAAAAGACCAATCGTACCATTGTTTATTACATCCTCAGATTGTAAAAATGGCAACTGTTAATTCTGCGTAAAAAACTCTGAGAAGATGGCTATTTCCGCCAATTATTGTGAAATAAATGCTAAAAAGGAGCGTCTTAATTTGAAATTATGGAAACTGCGAATGCGTTTATGGTGGTATAAATTTTTATTTAAGCTTGGATATAAAACTGATGAAATCTATTATATTGGCGGAAGTGAAGCTTTACCGCCACCACTATCAAAAGATGAAGAACGGGAATTACTTGAATTACTGCCAAAAGGTGATAAATCTGCAAGAGCAGTACTGATCGAACGAAATTTGCGTTTGGTTGTCTATATCGCACGTAAATTTGAGAATACTGGTATAAATATTGAGGACTTGATAAGTATAGGAACAATTGGCTTAATAAAAGCTGTAAATACATTTAATCCAGAGAAGAAAATTAAGCTAGCAACATATGCATCCAGGTGTATTGAGAATGAAATACTAATGTACCTGCGAAGAAATAATAAATTAAAATCTGAAATCTCGTTCGATGAACCACTTAACATAGACTGGGATGGTAATGAGTTACGATTATCAGATATTTTAGGCACAGACGAAGACATTATTACAAGAGATATCGAAACAAATGTGGATAAATCCTTATTAAAAAATGCCCTATCACAATTGAATGCGCGTGAGAAACAAATTATGGAGCTTCGCTTTGGTTTAGTAGGGCAAGAAGAAAAAACTCAAAAAGATGTCGCCGATATGTTAGGCATATCTCAGTCTTATATTTCCCGTTTAGAGAAAAAAATTATTAGACGACTACAAAAAGAATTCAATAAAATGGTCTGACTTACTGCGGCAGGAAATCAGGTGTATTAAGACCGTTTTTGAACGGAAGAACTTTGCATAAAAAATCCTCTACGGGGAGATACTGTCCATGAACAGCATCTCCAATCCGGGAGGGTAGAACAGAATGACTAGACATAAAGTTGAGATTTGTGGTGTTGATACATCTAAGTTACCTGTACTAAAGAATGATGAAATGCGCAAGTTGTTCGCAAAAATGCAAGAAGGCGACATTTCAGCTAGAGAGGAACTGGTTAATGGAAATTTACGGCTCGTACTAAGTGTGATTCAGCGATTTAATAATCGCGGTGAGTACGTTGATGATTTGTTTCAAGTAGGTTGTATTGGACTAATGAAATCAATCGATAATTTTGATTTAGGACATAATGTTAGATTTTCCACGTATGCTGTTCCGATGATTATTGGTGAAATCAGACGGTATTTGCGTGATAATAACCCGATTAGAGTTTCCAGGTCATTAAGGGATATCGCCTATAAAGCATTACAAGTGAGGGAGAAGCTAATAAGTAAATCTTCAAAAGAACCCACACCAATGGAAATCGCTGAAGAAATGGGTATCCCTCATTCAGATATTGTCTTTGCAATGGATGCCATACAGGACCCAGTCTCATTATTTGAGCCTATTTACAATGACGGCGGTGATCCTATTTACGTAGTGGATCAGATCAGCGATGATTCTGATAAGGACTCAACGTGGGTTGATAAGTTATCATTAAAAGAAGGAATGTATCGCTTAAATGAACGAGAAAAGATGATCTTAAATAAACGTTTTTTCCAAGGTAAAACACAAATGGAAGTAGCAGAGGAGATTGGAATATCACAGGCACAAGTATCTCGCCTGGAGAAAGCAGCTATATCTCAAATGAATAAACAAATGTTTGAATGATATAAGGCGGAGCTAGCCAACGAAAAGCGGAAGTGTCTTCACAGGTTAAAACGTTTCCGTTATGAGACAATTTCAGTATCTGGCACGGACGTTACCTGTTACAAGCTCCTCCTATATATACAATCGGACACCAACTATGTTTGGTGTCTTTTTTTTAGCAGTTAAGAAACCACCATGGATATAAAAGCGTAGTCACCATCTATCATGAAATTTATTTTTCATATTGCAAATTTGAGGTTTTGCAGAAACTAGAGACCTTATTTGTCTGAAATACAGGAAATTGTTGATGTTCGCGGACACCAGGGATCTTATTCAACACAAATACAGTCAAATAACCAAGATATATGTGAAATAAGAGCTCTTGTGTCCGCTGAAGTCAAGTTAGAGAGGTATTTCCACAAAAAAGTATAATTTTTTTCTTACTGCATAAGGGCAACTAAGGCGTATCTATATTAGGGATTGGCAGTAAACCAAGTTTTCTAAAATAAATATAATTTTTATTATTCTCATGTCACTTTTTCTTAACGAATATCGATTGTCTCAATAAAAGAGGAAATTTATTTTTACTCTAATATTCAAGTTTTTTTTGCTGTTTCTTTGCATATATATCATTATTAAGGCAGGTGAGTCATGATGATAAAATTAACCGACCTTCAAATCAAGGAGGTTATCGTCATTAATGATGGCAGAAGGCTTGGGCACATTTCAGATTTAGAAATAAACGGAGATAATGGTAGGATTACAGCACTAATAATTATTGTAAAAGATAAGAAATCAGGATTATTTGGGAAGCCTGGAGAACTTGTAATACCATGGTACAACATTGAAACTATCGGCTCTGACGTTATTTTAATAAGGGATGTGAATACGCCATCTCTCTATCCGGAACAAAAGCTTATCGAATAATGGAGAAATTATGATAAGATGGTGCTAACATATAATACCAAGGAGGTACTGATATGGCTGATACCTTCCAGCGTAATGAAGATACCCATATGCAAATTAATAAATGGCAGAAATTGAACAAGAATTTAAAAGTTGGCTTTACAACCCGTAAAGGCGGACAGAGCCAATCACCATTTAATACATTAAACCTCGGGTTGCACGTTCCTGATAGTCAGGAAGATGTTTTAGCGAACAGACAGACATTAGCTAAAGATATAAATATACCTCTAGAGTCGTGGGTGTCCGGGGAACAAACACATCACACGAATGTACACATTATCAAGGAAGAGGATATAGGAAAGGGTGCAACATCTTACCATTCTTCATTAAATGATGTTGATGGCCTTATAACAAATCACGCTGGTATATTATGCACCGCTTTTTTTGCTGATTGTGTTCCATTGTATTTTTTCGATCCGGAAAAGGGTTATATAGGTATAGCTCATGCTGGGTGGAAGGGAACAGTCCACGGTATTAGTGAAAAAATGGTTAATACCTTTAAATCACTAGGAGTAAACACAGGCAGCCTCCTGGTTGCAATCGGACCGTGTATATCTCAGGATGTATATGAGGTTGATGAAAAGGTTATTGGACAAATTCCGGAACAGTACAGAAGAAAAACGGTCATTCCAAAAGAAAATAATCGCTATTTATTGGATTTAAAGCAATTAAATGTCGAAATCCTTTTACAACATGGGGTTGTTCGTCATAATATAGAGGTAACAGAATATTGCACATTCAGCGATAATGATTTATTTTTCTCACATCGGCGTGATCATGGTAAAACAGGCAGAATGCTAGGGTATATTGGATATACAACATGATTATACTTGGGAGGAGCAATGGTAATAATGGAAGTAGTAACGAATCTGAATGAAATAAACAGCAATATAAGACAAGCATGCGAGAAAAGTAATCGTAATCCCAGCGAAATAACCATTATTGGCGTAACGAAATATGTTACAATAGAGCGAACAGAGGAAACAATTAATGCTGGAATTAAAAATCTTGGCGAAAATCGGCTTGAAGGTTTCCTGGAAAAATATCATTACATACAAGATCAGGCCTCATGGCACTTTATTGGTACATTACAATCAAGAAAAGTAAAAGAAATAATTGATAAAGTGGACGTGATTCATTCGTTGGATCGCAAGTCACTTGCGAAAGAAATTAACAAACGGACAACAACCCTAATGGATTGTTTTGTTCAGGTAAATGTTAGTGGTGAGGAATCAAAACATGGTCTTAGTCCTGAGAATGTTCTTTCTTTCATTTCATCGTTGGAAGCTTTTGAAAATATTAGGATAATAGGCCTAATGACGATGGCACCGCATGTAGAAAATCAAGATTATTTACGGGAGATATTTAGAAAACTTGCTTCATTGAGAGATGAAGTCAGGAATGAACAACTTGTTCATGCCCCTTGTAACTATTTATCAATGGGGATGAGCAATGATTACCAACTTGCCATTGAAGAAGGTGCAACACATATCCGAATTGGTTCAAAATTAGTTGGATCAATAAAATAGCGGGGTGAAAAGATGAGTATGATGAATAAGATTAAAACTTTTTTTACGATGGATGATGAATACGAATATTACGAGGAACAAGAAGAGAATGTACCAGACACTACCAGTAATCATAAACGAAAGAATCAGAATGTAGTTAACCTGGCTAGCATGCAGCAACCTTCATCCAAAGTAGTATTGTCTGAGCCGCGAAATTATAATGAGGCGCAGGAAATAGCGGACAATGTTGTCAACAGACGGGCGGTAGTTATTAATTTGCAGCGTGTTGATCATGAGCAGGCAAAACGCATTGTTGACTTTTTAAGTGGAACGGTGTATGCCGTTAGTGGTGACATTCAGAAATTAGGGGCACAAACATTTTTATGTACCCCTGAGAATGTTGATGTATCGGGAACAATTACAGAATCATTTATAGAGGATGACGAATTTGAAAAAGGATGGTAGGCGTTAATGCAATCACTTTATACGGTATTATATTATGCACTTGAAATTTATAGTTTTGCTTTAATTATTTATATTTTTATGTCATGGTTTCCGGGAGCACGGGAATCTGCATTTGGCAGTTTTCTGACAAAGATTTGTGAACCGTATCTGGAACCATTTCGGAAGATTATTCCACCACTTGGAATGATTGACTTATCACCAATTGTTGGGATTTTCGTGTTGTTCTTCGCACGTGCCTATGGGTTACCTGTATTATTCAATATGCTGATGGGCTGGTTTTAAGGTAGATAAACGTGGATATTTATCAGCATTTCAGAAAGGAAGAACACCCATTTATTGATAATGTATTGTCCTGGATAGATCAAGTTGAGAAAACATTTCAGCACAAGGTAACCGATTTTCTTGATCCGCGGGAACAACAGATTGTTGCTATGCTAATAGGGACGAGCCATGAAGAATTGAAGCTTTATCAAAATGGCGGGAGTGAATTCGCAGAGAGAAAACGGGCAATTATTGCTCCATTTTATGAAGAAGTCACCGATGAGTCATTCCAGCTCACGCTAATGCAAGCGTCTTATCATGAAAAGTTTATCACCATAACCCACGGAGATGTCATGGGGGCATTTTTATCTTTAGGCATTAAGCGAAAAAAACTCGGCGATATACTCGTTGAAAATGGGACAATTCAAATTGTAGTGGCAAATGAGATTGCGGCATATGTATTTGCGAATCTTACAGCGATTAAGAAAGCAACTATCAAACTTGCAGAAGAACCTTTAACGTCAATTATAAAAAAGAAAGCAGATTGGATTGAATCAGATCATACAGTTTCATCATTACGATTAGATGCAGTTTTAAAAGCAATTTACAATATTTCCAGAAAAGATGCATCTGAATATATTGCAAAAAGGTATGTGAAAGTTAATTTCAGAGTTGTTGATGATGGAAAGTTTTTGCTTACTGAAGGAGACATGCTTTCTTTAAGAGGTAAAGGCAGAAGTAAGCTAATTAGCATGAACGGGCTTACTAAAAAAGATAGATACAGAATTACTACTGCTATTTTAAAATAATTTCGGATTATTTAAAGGATAATTGTAGTTTATGTCGAATAAAGACGTAATATAGGAATTTATTTATTATTAATAATTGGGTTAAAAATTTTGAGGAGGTGGCCTTTGTGTCATTAACACCATTAGATATTCACAATAAAGAGTTTACTAGAAGTTTTCGTGGATATGATGAAGATGAGGTCAATGAATTTCTGGATCAGGTAATAAAAGACTATGAGATGGCAATTCGTGAAAAAAAAGAGTTAACAGAGAAAGTGGAACAGTTGAATGAAAAACTGGGTCATTTTACCAACATTGAGACAACATTAAATAAATCTATTCTGGTTGCTCAGGAAACAGCAGAAGAAGTTAAAGGGAACGCGACTAAAGAATCAAAATTAATCATTAAAGAGGCGGAGAAAAATGCTGACCGCATAATTAATGAAGCGTTAAATAAATCCCGCCGTATTTCAATGGATGTTGAAGAGTTGAAAAAGCAGGCTAAAGTATTCCGTACCCGTTTGAAGATGCTTGTTGAAGCTCAATTAGAAATGATTGGTACAGATGACTGGGAAGAATTGTTTAATGCAGAATTTAGCGGGGAGCTTGAGGCGGCTGCTGATAACGAATCATAAGCCTTGACGTTTTACGGAATTTTACATATAATTCATTATACACAAATATTATATGCAAATGAAAATTACGATGATAGAGACAGTATGAATGTAATTACTGTTAAGCGAGTCGGGAGCTGGTGGAAGCCTGATACAGTAGTACTTCAGAAAATCACTCTTGAGTACCCATTTTGAAATGAAAACAGTAGAGATGGGCGTCTGTTCACGTTACGAATATCGAGTGAATTTAAAATACGAATTATTTTAAATTTATAAGGGTGGTACCGCGAGTCTTCTCGTCCCTTTTTGGGATGTTTGAAGGCTTTTTTTATTTAAACTGAATGTATAGGAGGATGAACAAGTGGAGTATAAAGATACATTGCTAATGCCAAAAACTGAATTCCCAATGCGCGGAAATTTGCCGAATAAAGAACCACAGCGCCAACAAACGTGGGATGATAAGAAACTTTATGAAAAAGTACAAAAAAGAACAGAAGGACGCCCATCATTTATTTTGCATGATGGTCCTCCATACGCAAATGGTGATTTGCATATTGGTCACGCATTAAATAAAATTTTAAAGGATTTTATTACACGCTATAAATCAATGACTGGATATCATGCTCCATATGTGCCTGGCTGGGACACACATGGACTTCCTATTGAGACTGCACTGACAAAAAAGAAAAAAATTAAGCGTAAGGAAATGAGTATTGCTGATTTCAGACAAAAATGTGCGGAATACGCAATGGGGCAGCTCGATAGTCAACGTACACAGTTCAAACAATTAGGTGTACGGGGTGATTGGGATAACCCGTATATCACGCTTACCAAAGATTATGAGGCAGCACAAATTAGAGTTTTCGGTGATATGGCTAAAAAAGGGTATATTTATAAAGGACTTAAACCTGTGTATTGGTCACCATCATCAGAATCAGCATTAGCTGAAGCAGAGATTGAATATCATGATAAACGTTCACCATCCATTTATGTCTCGTTTGATGTAACAGATGGAAAAGGCGTACTTGATGCTGGAGATAAATTCATCATTTGGACTACTACACCCTGGACTATTCCGGCCAATCTTGGAATTAGTTTACATCCAGATCTTGAGTATTCCGTTGTTGCTGTAAATAATGAAAAATATATTGTTGCTTCCGATTTAGTAGAAACGGTTGCCGAAGAATTGGAATGGGAAAATCCTGATGTAGTTAACACATTTAAAGGTGAGAAAGCAGATAAAGTTGTTACAAAGCATCCATTTTATGAACGTAATTCACTTGTTATGCTTGGTGACCATGTTACGACAGATGCAGGAACTGGTTGTGTCCACACAGCTCCAGGTCATGGTGAAGATGACTTTTATGTATCGAGGTCTTATGGATTGGATGCTCTGTCTCCAGTTGATGATAAAGGTGTTTTCACTAGTGAAGCTCCAGGGTTTGAAGGATTATTCTATGATCAGGCGAACAAGCCGATCACAGAAAAGCTTGAGGAAGCTGGCGCACTATTGAAGCTGACATTTATTACGCATTCGTACCCACATGACTGGCGTACGAAAAAGCCAACAATCTTCCGTGCTACTTCACAATGGTTTGCATCTATAAAAGATTTCCGGCAAAATATTTTGGAAGAAATCAATCGAATTAATTGGTATCCGTCATGGGGTGAAACACGGCTTCATAACATGGTTCGTGACCGTGAAGACTGGTGTATTTCACGTCAACGTACATGGGGTGTACCAATTCCGGTGTTTTACGGGGAGGATAACACACCAATTATTACGGATGAAACGATTGAACATGTTTCAAACGTATTTGCTGAACATGGATCTAACGTTTGGTTTGAGTGGGAAGCAAAAGACCTATTGCCTGAAGGCTACACCTCAGAACACAGTCCTAATGGTAAGTTCACCAAGGAAACCGATATCATGGATGTATGGTTTGATTCAGGTTCATCCCATGAGGCGGTTCTTGTGGGACGGGAAGATCACCGTCGTCCGGCAGATGTTTATCTGGAGGGAAGTGACCAATATCGTGGCTGGTTCAACTCGTCACTATCAACTTCTGTCGCGGTAACAGGTAAAGCGCCATACGAAAATATTATCAGTCATGGATTTGTGCTTGATGGAAATGGACGAAAGATGAGTAAATCATTAGGCAATGTTATGGTTCCCTCTAAGGTTCAAAAACAATTAGGTGCTGATATCTTGCGGTTATGGGTATCATCAGTTGATTATCAAGCAGATGTTCGAATTTCACAGGAAATTTTAAAACAAATTTCTGAAGCCTATCGTAAAATCAGAAATACGATTCGTTTTATGCTGGCTAATTTGTCAGACTTTGATCCATCAAAGGACACTGTTCCAGAAAGTGAAATGGAGGAAGTGGATCGCTATATGGTTCATCGCTTGCAAAATTTAGTGTCAACTGTTCGTGATAGCTATGAAAAATTTGAGTATTCACCGATTTTTTCACAAATTCATAATTTCTGTGCAGTTGATTTAAGCTCGTTCTATTTGGATTTCGCAAAAGATGTTCTTTATATTGAGGCACAAGACAATAAGCGTCGAAGAAGTATTCAAACAGGATACTATGAAATCTTAACAACACTTGTTAAATTACTGACGCCAATAATTCCACATACAACAGATGAAGTATGGGAATATATTCCTGGAGTAGAAGAAGAAAGTGTTCAACTTACGGATATTCCAGAACCAAGAAAGATCACTAACTTTGAAAATTCCCAGGATAAATGGGATCACTTCATGAAAGTCCGTGATGATGTCCTTAAAGCATTAGAAGAAGCCCGGAACGAAAAGGTTATTGGTAAGTCGCTGGAGGCTAAAATTACCTTAGTTCCAAAAGATGCAGAAACAAAAGAAGTTTTAGAGGAAATCTCTAATGTTCATCAACTGTTTATCGTTTCCGAAGCTGTTGTTGCAGAAAATTCAGCTGATGCTTCTGAATACCGTTACGTTGATATAGCAGTTGAAAAGCATCCTGGAGAGAAATGCGAACGCTGCTGGACTGCTTCTGAAACTGTTGGTGAAGATAAAGAACACCCAGAATTATGTACACGATGTGCAGATATTGTGAAAGAACATTATAGTGCATAATTTAGTTTTAAGAGCGCCTGTTCCTTTTGAATTTTTTCAAGGAAGAGGCGCTTTTGCTTTATCTATGGTAAAATGCAAAAGGAATAGTTTGTTTGTAGTTTAGCATCGTTTAAAGATTTGTCATTAAGGCTTGGTGATAAGCCAAGTTTTCTAATTGAAATTGGGGGAAATGAAATGTTTTTATATTACATAATTGCGCTTGTTATTATAGCCGTTGATCAACTATCAAAGTGGGCCATTATAAAAACAATGGAAGTTGGGGAACAAATAACTGTGATTGAGAATTTTTTCTACCTTACTTCACATCGAAATAGTGGTGCAGCATGGGGAATATTGCAAGGGCAAATGATGTTTTTCTATATCGTCACTGTAATTGTAATAATTGGCGTCGTATATTATATGCAAAAATATGCAAAGGAAAGTAAGTTATTGGCTATATCCTTAAGTCTTATTTTAGGTGGTGCAATTGGAAATTTTATCGATCGCCTTTTTCGAAAAGAAGTTGTCGACTTTTTTGACTTCAACTTAATTGGATATGACTATCCGATCTTTAATATAGCAGATTCGGCCTTAGTAGTCGGTGTAATCCTTGTACTTATTGCAACATTCATCGATGAAAAGAAGAAAGGAAAAACTCAAAAATGACATTAAAACAGCACGTAGTTATAGAATCTGAAAACAAAACCAGAATAGATAAGCTCTTATCAAATTTGGTTAGCGAGTCCCGTTCACAGGTCCAATCATGGATCGCGAATGAACATGTCTTAGTTAACGGTGAGGTTATTAAACCTAACTATAAATGCCAAACCGCTGATGAAATTTCTTGGCAGATTCCTGAACCGGAACCATTAAATATCGAACCTGAAAATATTCCATTACAGGTTGTTTATGAGGATAGTGACTTGCTTGTTGTAAATAAACCTAAAGGAATGGTAGTGCACCCATCTGCTGGTCACCAAAATGGCACATTGGTAAATGCATTATTATATCACTGTGAAGATTTATCGGGAATTAATGGTGTGGAACGGCCTGGTATTGTCCACCGGATTGATAAAGACACTAGTGGATTGCTTGTAGTTGCTAAAAATGATCTCGCACATACTAACCTTTCAGAGCAGATGGCTTCTAAAGATATTGAAAGAAAGTATGAAGCAGTTGTTCATGGTGTTATTGAACATGAAACCGGGTTAATTGATGCACCGATTGGCAGAGACAAAAATGACCGGCAGAAAATGGGAATTGTTGATAGTGGTAAGCCTGCAGTTACGCATTTTCGGGTTATACGACGGTATGAGAAGTTCACCCATGTAGAATGTCAGCTGGAAACAGGACGTACCCATCAAATACGTGTACACATGAAGTATATTGATTTTCCGATAGTTGGTGATCCCAAGTATGGTCGGCGAAAAACGTTGGATACGGATGGGCAGGTACTGCATGCGAAATCACTTGGCTTTAATCATCCGAGAACAAACGAATGGCTATTTTTTGAGGAGAAAGCACCGGCATATTTCGAGGAACTATTGTCACAAATTGAGAGAATGTATTGACAAATGGAAACCGTTTTGTAATAATAGAGCAAATGAATAAATGATCCTTTAACACAGTCCAGTGAGGCGAAGAAGGAAGCGGAACGTATTAAGTAAACAGAGATACGTATGTCTAAATCCCTTTTTTCCTTATGGAGAAAAGGGATTTTTTAGCAGTTAGGAAATGGCGAATTTCTTTCTTACTCATAAGCAACTATAAGCCAATTTTTTGAACGAAGTGAGGTGCAACAGTGAACAAAAAAACGGTAGTACTGGACCATTCAGCAATGAATCGAGCGCTTACGAGAATTGCTCATGAAATTGTTGAAAAAAATAAAGGTGGGGAAAATATTCTTTTAGTTGGTATAAAAACAAGAGGAGTCCCCATTGCTAAACGATTACAAGAAAAAATCAAGAAAATCGAAGGTAATACTGTTCCAATCGGTGAGTTGGATATAACGTTGTATCGTGATGATTTAGAAAAAGCAACAACGAATCATGATCCTGAATTAAAGGAAACCAATATTGACGTTGATTTTAATGGAAAAAAAGTGATATTGATTGATGATGTGTTATTTACAGGTAGAACAGTAAGAGCAGCAATGGATGCCATAATGGATATTGGCAGACCGACACAGATACAGCTAGGTGTATTAATTGACCGCGGACACAGAGAATTACCGATACGAGCTGATTATGTTGGTAAGAACATACCAACATCAGATAAAGAAATTATCGTAGTAAACTTACATGAAGAAGACAACCATGACGAAGTAAGTATCTACGAAAAATAAAAAACCTTTAACTAAATCCAGTGAGATTTAAAAGGTTGCCCTGAGAACACGTGTATCTAATCGTTACTACACGTATACCTCTTTGCGACCTTACGCAAAGAGGTTTTTTAGTGGCAGTTTTTAACCAAAAACCACAAATGGAGGAATGGAAAATGAAACAACAGGAAGTAGCTTTGAATGTTAATGAAGTACCTAAACCACAAAAATGGCTCATTTTAAGTCTGCAGCATTTATTCGCAATGTTCGGAGCGACCATACTCGTTCCATTTCTTACAGGGTTATCTCCTGCAGTAGCATTAGTTTCAAGTGGTCTTGGAACACTGGCATATCTGTTGATTACAAAAGGGAAAATCCCAGCATATCTTGGGTCAAGCTTTGCATTTATCGCACCTATTATTGGAGCTTCTGCTTCTGGTGGAGTCGAAGGTGCAATGGTTGGCAGTTTTCTTGCTGGAATTGTATACGGTTTGGTTGCGCTATTCATTCGGTTGCTGGGACTGAATTGGCTGATGCGGATTTTACCACCAATTGTCGTTGGACCAGTCATCATTGTGATTGGGCTAGGACTTGCTTCAACTGCTATTGATATGGCGATGTATGTTCCAGGAATAGATGAGCAAGTATATAGCGGCACACACTTTTTAGTAGCACTGGTAACACTTACTGTGACAATTATTGCTTCCATCTTTCTTAGAGGATTTTTCGGACTTATTCCAATTTTGATTGGGATTGTCTGTGGATATATTTTTTCTATCTTCCAAGGAATTGTTGATACTTCAGAAATCAAGGCTGAGTGGACAGAAATCTCTTCTGCTGGTTCAATTGGTGAATTTTTTACTGCAATTTTTCAAAAACCGGATTTTATCGTTCCATTTGTTAATTATTCACCATTTGAAGTACTAAGTGGCGAGATTGTACTGTTAATGGTTCCAGTTGCACTTGTCACGATTGCAGAGCATATTGGCGATCAAATGGTGTTATCGAAAGTTGTCGGCAATAATTTTATCAAAAAGCCTGGTCTTCACCGTTCCATTCTTGGTGATGGTGTGGCAACGATAATTGCTTCATTCCTTGGGGGCCCACCGAATACAACATACGGTGAAAATATTGGAGTTTTGTCAATTACTCGTGTGTTCAGTGTTTTTGTCATAGGCGGGGCAGCAGTCCTTGCACTATTGTTTGGGTTTACTGGGATTATAACTGCAACAATCAGTTCCATCCCTTCAGCTGTAATGGGCGGCGTATCGATTCTCTTGTTTGGAATTATTGCATCAAATGGATTGCGTATGCTTATTGACAACCAAATTGATTTAAGTGATAAGCGTAACCTGATTATCTCATCAGTGATTCTCGTAATTGGAATTGGTGGTGCTTTTATACAGGTTACAGAAAATCTGCAGATTGCAGGTATGGCATTATCAGCATTAATTGGTGTTACGTTAAATCTGCTTTTACCAAATAAGGAAAGCGGCTATGGTAATGGAGCCATGTTTGAAGATGCTGATGTATCCGAAAAGAAAGAAAATGTGGCTTAGAATGGGAGGAGCTATGAGACACTTTGTATCGACTAGAAATTTGTCTGGTGAGTGTATTTTTCGCATTCTGAATAAGGCGGAAGGATTACGACTGCAACAGGAAAAGATACCAGAACAGATTTTCGCGGCTAATCTATTTTTTGAACCAAGTACCAGAACGAAAATGAGCTTTCGTGTTGCACAAAAAAAGTTAGGTATGGAAACGCTGGACTTTCAGCTGGAGACATCGAGTGTTACAAAAGGTGAATCGTTGTACGATACAGCAAAGACTTGTGAGGCAATTGGAGCAAATCTGTTGGTTGTTCGTCATCAAGAGGATAATTGGTATGATGAACTCACTCCAAATCTATCTCTTCCAGTGATAAATGCTGGCGCTGGTAAAGGTGAACATCCAACACAGTGTATGCTTGATCTATTAACTATTTATCAGGAGTTTGGATTCTTCACTAATTTAAATGTAGTAATAGTCGGTGACATTAAACACAGCAGGGTTGCCAGGTCTAATGCATATGCTTTAACTACACTTGGGGCAAACGTGTACTTTGCTGCGGCTCCTGGATTTGAAGATGACAATTTGAATTTTCCGTATATATCTATTGATGAAGCTGTTGAAATGTGTGATATTATGATGTTACTCCGAATACAACATGAACGGCATACAGCACAGCAATATGATTCCACTTCTTATTTCGTGCAATTTGGCCTCACCAAGGAACGGGAAAGCAGAATGAAGGACCATGCCATTATTCTTCATCCTGCCCCTGTGAATCGAGGGGTTGAGATTGACACTGAACTAGTAGAATGTCAGCGGTCACGTATATTTAAACAAATGGAAAATGGTGTTTATACACGAATGGCTATAATGATCATCTTATTAAAGGAATGGGGCTATTATAATGAAGCTGAAGCTAACAAATGCCAAAAGATTACTTAGTAAAAATGTCGTCGAGAAATGTGAAATTTTTATCGAAGAAGGAAAAATTAAGCAAATAGCACCTAAAATATTACAAGGCGCAGATGAAACCATAGATTGTGAGAATAATTTTGTTTTCCCGGGTTTCATTGATGTACATATCCATCTTCGTGAGCCAGGTGGCGAGCATAAGGAAACGATTGAAACTGGTACAAAAGCAGCTGCACGTGGCGGATTTACAACGGTATGCGCAATGCCGAATACTTCGCCTGTTCTTGATGATGTCAAAACAGTAAAAGAGTTATTGGAAAAAATTAAAACAGACGCTCATGTTCGTGTACTTCCATATGGGGCAATTACACGTAATTTAAAGGGTGAGGGGTTAACGGATATTACGGAACTCTCCAAATCAGGTGTATTTGCTTTCACCGATGATGGGGTAGGTGTTCAAACCGCTGATTTTATGCTTCAGGCAATGACAGAAGCAGCCACCTCCGGGAAGCCAATCGTTGCCCATTGTGAAGATAAATCAATCGTATATGGTGGTGTAGTACATCAAGGTAATGTAAGTAAACGATTAGATCTTCCAGGGATTCCCTCTATAAGCGAATCAGTTCAAATTGCCCGTGATGTTCTTTTAGCAGAAGAGACTGGATGTCATTATCATGTTTGCCACGTTAGCACAAAAGAATCAGTACGCGTCATACGTGATGCAAAAAAGGCAGGCATACATGTGACTGCCGAAGTAACCCCACATCATTTACTGCTAAATGAACAAGCAGTTAAAACAGACGATGCTAATTATAAAATGAATCCTCCACTTCGGAGTGAAGAAGATCAGAGAGCTTTATTGGACGGGTTGTTGGATGGGACAATTGATTTTATTGCAACAGACCACGCACCACATGCAGATGAAGAAAAAGAACAGGGATTTCGTAAGGCTCCTTTCGGGATTGTTGGTCTGGAGACTGCATTTTCACTTTTATATACCAATCTAGTTTTATCGGATAAAATCACCTTACAACAATTAGTAGATTGGTTAACCATAAAGCCTGCTGAAGTTTTTAATTTACCATTTGGGGAATTAATAGAGAATACTACAGCGGACCTTGCCATCTTCAATTTAACGAAAGAAGCTCACATAGACAAATACGCTTTTTTTTCAAAAGGAAAAAACACGCCATTTCATAATTGGAAGGTACAAGGAATTCCATTTGCAACAATAGCTTCAGGAAAAATCGTATACAAGGAGGATTCACATGACTAATCGTCGGCTTATTCTGGAAGATGGAACTGTATTTAACGGTGAAGGATTTGGCAGTGATGCTAGCACAACAGGAGAAGTTGTATTTAATACAGGTATGACAGGGTATCAGGAAGTCATTTCTGATCCATCATACTGTGGCCAAATCGTTACCATGACATATCCTTTAGTAGGCAATTATGGTATAAATCGGGATGATTTTGAAACTGTTACACCTTTCATTCATGGATTTATTGTTAAAGAATTATGTGAATACCCATCAAATTTTCGCAACGACGAAACATTACATGATTATTTGAAAGCGAACAATATTCCCGGCATTTCCGGTATTGATACAAGAAAATTAACGAAAATTATTCGCAAACATGGAACAATGAAAGCAATCATCACGGACAGCGACGATTCTGTTGATGAAATGGTCGCAAAAGTAAAGAATCTGCCATACCAGACAGATCAGGTAAAACAAACATCTACCATCAAACCCTATGTAGTACCAGGACGGGGCACGCGAATTATTTTAGTCGATTTCGGTATGAAGCATGGTATTTTACGTGAATTAACAAAAAGAGATTGTCATATTACGGTTGTTCCATATAATTATGGGGCCGAAAATATTTTACGACTAAAACCTGAAGGGATCATGCTGACGAATGGCCCAGGTGATCCAAAAGATGTTCCTGAATCAATTGAAATGATAAAAACTGTGGTGGAACAGGTACCATTATTTGGTGTTTGTCTAGGGCATCAGCTTCTTGCATTAGCATGTGGTGCGGATACGGAGAAAATGAAGTTTGGGCATCGCGGGGCAAATCATCCGGTTAAAGATCTGGAAAAAAATAAGACATATATGACATCACAGAATCACAGTTATGCAGTTACACACGAATCATTAAAACAAACAGACTTAGTACTTACGCAAACTGCTCTTAATGATAATACAGTTGAAGGAATAAGGCACACTGTCTTTCCGGCGTATTCGGTTCAGTATCACCCAGAAAGTTCACCAGGACCAGAGGATACAAATCAATTGTTTGATGTATTTTTACAACTGATTAATAATTCGAAAGCTAAAAGTGAGGAGGAATCATATGCCTAAGAATTCGAATTTGAATAAGATACTTGTCATTGGGTCAGGCCCAATTGTGATCGGACAGGCAGCTGAATTTGATTACTCGGGTACGCAAGCATGCCAAGCTTTGACAGAAGAAGGATATACTGTGATTCTTGCTAATTCCAATCCAGCAACAATAATGACTGATCATACAGTGGCAGATAAAGTTTATATGGAGCCTTTAACGGCTGAATTCTTAATCAAGATTATCCGAAAAGAACAACCTGATGCTATATTGCCAACACTTGGCGGGCAAACAGGTTTGAATCTGGCAGTCGAATTAGAAAGTACAGGTATTTTGGGAGAATATGGTGTTGAATTGCTTGGAACTTCACTCGATGCAATCGAAAAAGCAGAAGATCGTGAAAAATTCCGTTCTTTAATGCATGAGCTTCATGAGCCAGTACCTGATAGCCAGATTGTGAATTCTGTCGATCAGGCATGTGATTTTGCCAATAAAATTGGCTATCCTGTCATTGTACGCCCTGCTTACACCCTCGGTGGGACCGGCGGGGGAATGTGCTATGACGAACGAGAACTTAAGGAAATTGCCCGTAATGGATTATCGTTATCGCCGGTTAATCAATGTTTAATCGAAAAGAACATCGCGGGATTTAAAGAAATTGAATATGAAGTAATGCGTGATAAAAACGATCAGGCTATTGTCGTCTGTAACATGGAAAATGTTGATCCAGTTGGCATCCACACAGGTGATTCTATCGTCGTTGCACCCTCTCAAACCCTAAGTGATCGCGAGTATCAGTTGTTGCGCAATGCTTCGTTAAAAATAATTCGTGCTTTGGAGATTGAAGGTGGATGCAATGTACAGTTAGCACTTGATCCTAATAGCTTTAATTATTATATTATTGAAGTTAATCCGCGTGTCAGCAGGTCATCCGCTCTAGCGTCGAAAGCTACAGGATATCCGATTGCAAAAATGGCAGCGAAAATTGCAGTAGGATTAACACTTGATGAGATTATTAATCCTATTACAGGCACAACATATGCATGTTTTGAACCAGCACTTGATTATGTTGTGACCAAGCTCCCAAGATTTCCATTCGATAAATTTGTAACAGGGGATCGTTATCTTGGCACCCAAATGAAGGCAACAGGCGAGATTATGTCAATCGGACGCAATTTTGAAGAGTCATTGTTAAAAGGAGTTCGTTCTCTTGATATAGGTACAGAGGAATTATGGCTGCCAAGTTTAGCAGATAAAACTGTTGAAGATTTAAAATCACGATTGCACAAAGCGGATGATGAAAGATTATTCGTTCTAGCAGAAGTTATTCGAAAAGGGATGTCAGTTGAAGAAGTATTCCAATTAACAAAAATTGATCGGTTTTTCCTAATAAAAATTAAGCAGTTAATTGATTGGGAATCAATATTAACTTTTAATAAGCGATCACAGGATATTTTACAAAAAGCAAAAGTACTAGGGTTCTCTGATACGCATATTGCAAGATTATGGAATGTAACAATTGATGATGTGTATGAATTTCGTATAGAAAACTCAATAAAGCCTGTTTACAAAATGGTAGATACATGTGCAGCAGAATTTGAATCTGAAACACCTTATTTTTATAGTACCTTTGAAGACGAAAATGAATCCGTTCAGTCAGACCGCAAAAAAATTCTAGTACTTGGGTCAGGACCAATTCGAATAGGGCAGGGTATAGAATTTGACTATGCTACGGTTCACTCTGTACTGGCAATTAAAGAAATGGGTTATGAAGCTATCATTATGAATAATAATCCTGAGACAGTCTCAACTGATTTCAGTATTTCAGATAAACTTTATTTCGAACCTCTGACACTTGAAGATGTCATGCATGTCATTAATTTAGAAAATCCTGAAGGTGTGATTGTCCAATTTGGCGGGCAGACAGCGATTAACTTGGCTGACGGGTTGGAGCGTCGAGGTGTACAAATATTAGGTACAGATTTAGAAGCAATCGACAAAGCAGAAGACCGTGATAAATTTGAGCATTTGTTAAATGATCTCTCCATAAAAAGGCCAGAGGGAAGATCGGTAACGAAATTGGATCAAGCAGTGGAAGTTGCAAAAGATATCGGTTATCCAGTTTTAGTTAGACCATCCTATGTGATCGGTGGAAGTCGGATGGAAATTGTTTACAATGATGAAGAGCTTAATGCCTATCTGGCAAAATCGAATGGAGCAGATAGCGCACATCCAATACTAATCGATAACTATATAACTGGAATTGAAGTTGAAGTAGATGCAATCAGTGATGGAGAAACGGTTATTGTACCAGGAGTTATGGAGCATATTGAACGGTCTGGTGTTCACTCTGGAGACTCGATTGCAGTATATCCGCCACAGCGGATTAGTGAATCTGTTAGGAATAATTGTTTAGATGCTACTGTTAAAATTGCTCGAGCATTAAAAGTAAAAGGGTTAATCAATATCCAGTTTATAGTTTGTGAGGAAGATGTTTACGTTCTCGAGGTAAACCCACGTGCAAGCAGAACAATTCCCTTCCTTAGTAAAATAACAGGTGTAACCATGGCAAACATTGCTACAAGATGCATTTTAGGGGAAACATTAGAAGGTATGGGGTATGAGTCAGGTATTTTGCCAGAGCAGGATGCTGTATCCGTTAAAGTTCCAGTATTCTCATTTGAAAAACTGCGTAGTGTTGATACTATTCTTGGGCCAGAGATGAAATCAACAGGAGAAGCAATTGGCCATGATAAAACGCTGGAAAAAGCATTGTATAAAGGACTGATAGCAGCCGGTTTATCTGTACCACAGGAAGGTGCAGTACTGCTGACGATTGCGGATAAAGATAAGAGAGAAACGATTGAGATTGCTGATCGCTTTCACCAATTAGGATTTCAGCTGTATGCAACATCCGGAACAGCTTCATTTATAAAACGGTACAATATTCCAGTTACCGAAGTTGCAAAAATAGGCTCTAGTAAACCAAATGTATTATCTATTATTGAAAATGGGGATGTCCAATTTGTTATTAATACACTAACTTCAGGAATTAAGCCTAGATCTGACGGGTTCATGATTAGACGTGAAGCGGTTGAACATGGTATTGCTTGTTTAACTAATCTGGATACAGCAAATGCCATTTTAAATGTAATAGATTCAACTACCTTTAGTGCAAGAGCTATAACAGGTAAGAAAGTAGTTTCCTCATGAAGAGAAAAGTAGAGCTGGTTGTTAAATCGGTACATGATATTGCGCTAGAAACGATTGAAATGACACTTATGAATGAATATGTGGCGAAGACAGCCATTCCAGGACAGTTCCTGCATTTATCGATTGACGGTCATACATTGCGTCGACCAATTTCAATCGCAAATACAGATGATAAAAATAATGAAATTACAATTTTATTTAAAAAAGTTGGAGATGGAACTAAACAACTGGCAGCACATAAACCAGGTATGTCTATTGACGCGTTAGGACCAAGCGGGAATGGGTTTTCATATGATGGAAATTCGAATTCAGTATTGTTGGTTGGCGGGGGTATTGGAATCCCGCCACTATACAATCTGGGGAAGACACTTCGTAATGAAGGAATCAATGTTACAGCTGTTCTTGGATTCCAATCGAAAGAATATGTTTTTTATGAATCGAAATTTAGAGAACTAGGAAAATCGTATGTCGTGACGAATGATGGAACTTACGGACACCAAGGATTTGTAACAAGTGTAATGGATCAGATTGAAGACTTTGATACGTATTACTCCTGCGGTCCTATTCAGATGCTAAAGGCCGTTACAAAGCTATTGCATGATCATAGTGGATACATTTCACTTGAAGAGCGGATGGGGTGTGGGGTTGGCGCATGTTTTGCATGTGTTATTCCTACAAATAATAATGGCGGTTATAAAAAGATTTGCAAGGATGGACCTGTATTCACAGCGGATGAGGTGATATTATGACAGACCTAACCGTATTTTTACCCGGTTTAAATCTAAAAAACCCAGTTATGCCTGCTTCCGGATGTTTTGGATTTGGCAGGGAATATAGTGAATATTATGATTTGAAAAAGCTGGGAGCAATCATTATGAAAGCTGCAACAGGTGAAGTACGTTACGGTAATAACACACCCCGTGTTGCAGAAACGTCATCAGGAATGTTGAATGCGATAGGTCTGCAAAATCCTGGTGTAGAAAAAATTATTGAAACCGAGGTACCCTTTTTAGCAACGTATGCTGTTCCAATCATTGCGAATGTAGCCGGAAGTTCCATCGAGGAATATGAGAGGGTAGCGATTGCTTTTAATCATGATGAATCGGTTAACGCATTAGAACTTAACATTTCCTGTCCTAATGTAAAAGAAGGAGGGATTCAGTTTGGTACTAATCCAAATATGGCAGCTGAGGTAACAAAAAAAGTTAAAGAAGCTAGTAATCTGCCAGTCTATGTCAAACTTTCCCCTAATGTGTCTGACATTACAGCAATGGCAAAGGCGGTTGAAAAGGCAGGAGCAGATGGATTATCGATGATAAACACGGTAACAGGAATGCAAATTGAATTAGCTAGTAAGAAGCCGCTATTGGCAAATAAGACTGGTGGTCTTTCAGGTCAGGCAATCAAACCAATCGCGATTAGGATGATTCATGAAGTGAAGCAGCATGTCACAATTCCAATTATCGGCATGGGCGGAATTTCTTCAGCTGAAGATGTACTGGAATTCTTGCTTGCTGGAGCAAGTGCTGTAGCCGTGGGCACAGCTAATTTCCAAAACCCTTTTGCATGTCCTGAGATAATTGATGAATTACCAGTTGTATTACAAAAATATGGATTCGATTCAGTTGAGGATGCCATCGGAAAGGGGCATGAAGTATGAGGAATAACATGTATCTGGCATTGGATTTTTCCACCTGGAAAGAAGCCAAAACGTTTATTGATGTTCATCAGTTTCAAGGAATACCTGTAAAAGTTGGTATGGAGTTATTTTACAGGGAAGGCCCTCAGTTAATAGAAAATCTAAAGCAGGATAATCATGACGTATTTCTTGATTTAAAGCTTCATGATATTCCCACCACTGTGATGAAAGCGATGAAAAACATTGCGAATCTAAAAGTTGATATGGTTAATGTACATGCGTTAGGTGGCGGTGAGATGATTAAACGGGCGAAAGAAGGCTTGAATTCTGGATCATCCACTCATGAAACAAAATTAATTGCCGTAACAATTCTTACGTCGATGGATGATACTACGTTAAATAAAGAGTTAAATCTTGGCGGTAGTATGAAGGATAATGTTGTCAGGCTTGCTGATACAGCAAATAAAAATGGGGCAGATGGTGTTGTTTGTTCTGTTCAGGAAGCAAAGGAAATTAAAGATGTATGTGGCTCATCATTTTTAACTGTTACACCCGGAATTCGGTTGCAAGATTCTAACGGGAACGATCAAAAGCGAATTGCAACACCAGCACTTGCCAGGAAAAATGACGCTGACTTTCTCGTGGTTGGCCGGACGGTAACAAATGCACTGGATCCAAAATCGGCATATGAGAAAGTGCAGGAGGAGTGGCGAAATGGTATTAAGTAATGATATAGCAAGAGATCTCTTAGAAATAAAAGCTGTTCAAATAAGAACAGACCGTTATTTTACATGGACATCTGGTATTAAATCCCCTATTTATTGCGATAATCGGCTGACAATGTCCTATCCAACAATTCGTGCAAAAATTGCTGAAGCATTTGTTGAATTAATCGAGCAAATGGATGAAAAACCCGATGTTATTGCTGGATGTGCAACAGCAGGAATTCCACATGCAGCATGGATTGCAGAAAAGCTGGATCTTCCCATGATTTATGTTCGATCTAAACCAAAAGGACATGGCAAAGGAAACCAGATTGAGGGAAAGGTTGAAGATGGACAAAAGGCAGTAGTTATTGAAGACTTGATTTCTACTGGTGGGTCATCAATCGATTCAGCCAAAGCACTTCAGTTAAATGGTCTTAATGTACTGGGTGTTCTCGCTATTTTTACATATGGATTATCGAAAGCTAAAAAGCAATTTGCAGAAGCTAAATTATCATATCAGACGATAACGAACTATGATGAAGTACTAAAATTACTTGTATCAGACGGCATTATTGATGAAAATGAGAATGAAAAGTTGCAGGATTGGCGAAATGAACTTTAAAAACCATTATTAATAGGCTGTCTAAAAGTTAAAATCTTTTTAGACAGCCATCTACTAATCTGTTCTTTTAGCGCACATTACCATCCATTCGTCAATGGCGAAGGAATGGATGATATTATCCTCACAATCCACCTGAAAATAGTTCTTTGTTTCCTTATCTGATTCAAGAATGAACTGACCAACATGTTGAATTATTTCATCATTATCCAATGTGCGGTGAACCCATTCGTGATATGGTAACACTTTCTTACGGGTTCGTTCTTTAATAATAGATAAATTATAATCAGCGAACATTGATTTCCACTCTATTAAAGAGCGTGACCGTATATGACTGTGGTCCCGCATTTTTTCGAATGAATTAATGAATTGGTCGAATTTATGATTTTCCGGCGCTATATTATCTATCAACAAAAACTGTCCTCCAGGCTTTAATACTCGATTAACTTCTGCAATAAACCTTTCCGGATCAGGGAAATGATGTGCGGCTATTCTGCATGAAACAATATCAAAACTTTCACCTTCGAATGGCAAGTCTTCCGCATCAGCTACAGCATAAAATATATTTTTATACGATTTCAGATACAGAGCTGTATTCTCCAGCATCTCTTCGGTAATGTCAGTAGCAACTACTTGTTTAACATGGGTAGCAAGATGTTTGGCAACATGTCCTCCGCCAGTTGCAATATCAAGAACCTTCATCGTTGATTTAGGCTGCAACCAGTTAATCATTAATGATAAATCCTTACCAAATGCATGTGTTGAACTCGTCACATAGGCTTCTTTATTTTTAGAAAAAATGCGTTTCACATCATCTTTCTCACGCATAGCAACACCTTCTTTTCGCTTTATACTTTAATCATATGCTTTGTTATGCAATAAGTACAATATTAGTTTATAATATAAAGTAATAACAAATACTTATCATACGAGGGGCCATTATGAAAATAGAAGATTATGAACTACTGTTAAAATTAGATGAAGTGGGTACAATTCGAGGAACCGCCAAAGCGATATTAATTTCACAGCCAGCGGTTACCCAGCGACTTAAGTACATAGAAGAATATTTTGAAGAAAACATTTTTATTCGAACACCAAAAAAATTAGTTTTGACTCCGGCTGGTGAAATGATATTAAGCCATGCGAGAAAAGTGGTTGATCAGGAAGAAGTAATTAAAAATTCGCTTGCACAATCAAGCGAAGAAGTACAGGGAACACTATCTATTGCCTGTTCGTCACTAGTGAGTCAACGTTTTTTACCATCAATTCTGGCAGATTATACCAAAAAATTTCCCAAGGTTGCTATTGATTTAGTGACTGGTATTAGTGAAGATATCAAAAGAGGTCATAAAAATTACCATGTATGCATTATTCGTGGTGAGAAGCTAAAAGATAGTGTTTGTAGGAATCTTTTCGATGATCCGTTATTTATTTTTGATACGGAACCTTTTCCAAAAAATAAGTTAAAAGAGCGACCGCTAATATCATTTAAGAGTGATGACAGCATGCATGAATTAGTAGATAATTGGCTTTATCATCATCAGGATGAGATAAAACCCGTGAAAACGATCCGAGTTGATCAAATTGAAACATGTAAGCAATTTATGAAGCAAGGGCTTGGGATGGCTGTTCTGCCGAAAAGTGTTTCCGATTCGATGATGGATGAATATCCACACATCTCTATGAAATTAAATGGTGAACTTGTTACCAGAGATACCTATGTTTGTTATCAGGAAGGTGTTCGCAAATTACCACAGGTTGATCATTTCATTTCTGCATTAATGGGTAAAAATTTTCTTTAGTCGTTAAATAACTCAACTTGTGTATCGATAGAATAAGCTCAAACAGCCACTTTGATAATCTTAGAACGGTCTAATTGTTGCCTTTACAACATTGATAATAGTTTTTGTACGCATAAGATATATAATGCTAATTAAAATCTTTTGTAGAAAGTATTAAATGCTATGAAGCCGCTGCGGAAATACACTTCGCTCACCTAGGGCAACGCTTCAGCTTCCTCGGAAGCAAAAACCGCTTCCTGCGGGATCTTCAGCTGTTGCTTTTCCCGCAGGAGTCTCCGTGTATTTCCTACGCTGGGACTGTTTTTACCTTGATTTTCTTATCCATAGGGTACACTTCATCCTCTAATCAAGAAAGCCTCTTCCAGTGGAGGCAGAATACGCAGACTCCTATGGGAACAGCACGTTCCGAAGACCCCGGAAGAAGCAACTAAACGAAGGCCGACTAAAACCGTCCTTTGCGGACAACGTCGGCATACCCCTTGCCGGGGCAAGGAGGCTGAGGTCGTGCCCATGGAAAGCGAAGTATTCTGCCGGAACGAATCGAAGCACTCAGCCTTCATTAAAAATAGGGAAAGCAGCAAAAAGCTACGTCACATTATATATCAATTACGTACCGTTGATCCAAAGTAAACTCTAGGAGTGTATCTTCAGGTTTTCTTATTTCTTCATGGTTTATGAGCTTATTTTAAGCTGTGAAAGTTTAATAAGTAAATATAAACAATTAAAATGTTTAATAAGAAGAAAAAACAGGAACATACTAACTATAAATAAAGGAGTGTGTTCTAATATGAGTGAAGTTATATTTACATCAAAGGCTACGGCAAAAAATGGACGCGATGGCCATGTTAAGTCTGAAGACGGTTTAATAGATTTAAATTTGGTAAACCCAGCAAATAATAAAGATGAAAAAGGATCAAACCCGGAACAGCTTTTTGCAGCAACATACTCAGCATGTTTTGACGGTGCGCTTAACTTAGTAGCCTCAAAACAAAAAAAGAAAATTGACTCGGAAACTACTGCTGAAGTCAGCTTCTGCAAGGATCCCGAGGATGATGGTTTTAAGATTGAGGTAACACTTAATATTAATATTGAAGGTGTGAGTCCTGAAGAGGCAGAGGAATTAGCTGAAGATGCTCATCAAGTGTGCCCATATTCCAAAGCAACTCGTGGTAATGTCGAGGTAACATTAAATCCCAAAGCAGTTTCCTAAACTATAAAATTAAACGGATAATTCATCTAGGATTATCCGTTTTTTAGTTTTTCTACAATTGCTTTATCAGGTGTTACAAATAACGTTTTCTGATTATCATACGTTACATAGCCAGGTTTGGCACCATTAGGCTTTTTTACATGACGGATTTTCGTGTAATCGACGGGTACCGAAGATGAGTTCTGTGATTTACTGAAGAATGCTGCAAGCAGTGCCGCTTCAATTAGTGTATCCTCGCTTGGCTCCTTGTCACGAATAATGACGTGAGATCCCGGAATATCTTTTGTGTGCAGCCAAATATCATCACGATGGGCAAGTTTCATTGACACATACTCATTTTGTTTATTATTTTTTCCTACAAGAATTGGTGTACCATCTGTTGAGGTATACTTTTCCGGTTCAGGTTTAACTTGTTTCTTTTTCTTTTTTTCTTGTCTTTGTCTTTTTAAATAACCCTCGTCACGAAGTTCATCCCGAATTTCTTCTATGTCAGCCTCACGTGCCGAATCTATTTGCTGGAGTAATTGTTCCAGATAGGCAATCTCGTTATTAGCTTTTTTAATTTCCTGCTTTACTTTTTTCATGGAAGTTTTTAGTTTTTGATACGTTTTGAAAAAGCTTTGCGCATTTTCACTAGGTGTCTTATTTGGATTTAATTCGATTATCATTTCATTTTGATCAGGATCATAATAGTCGATTACTGTGGCTGTTTGATCACCTTGTTTAACTTGGTGCATATTAGCTGTTAATAGCTCACCTAACCGCTGATAACGATCGGCACCTTCAGCTTTCTTAATGGTTTTTTCATGTTTCTTGAGCTTACGTTGATTCTTATCTTTTTCATTTTTTATAAACTGATACAGGTCTTTTGCTTGCTGTTTTACACGGTCTCTCTCAGCTTTCCCGGAATAAAAATTGTCTAGCATCTGGTTCGTGTCAGGAAAGATTTCCTCTTGTCCATCAAGAAAAGATATAGGGATTACATGAAAATCTTCTTTTTTGTCCCGGTAAATAGTGGGTGTATAGTTATTATTCTGAATCAATTCCTGCATAGCTTCAAACCTTGCTTTATAGGTCTCAGATGATCCAAGTTTTGCCTGATGGACAATCTCTTTTGCAATTAAAGGAGAAACCCCTAGTAAGGTATGGACGATTTGGGTATCCATTTTTCCGGCATTAAAATCAAGTTTTCGAATAAATGTTTCTTTGTCGATATCCAATAAATTCAGCTTATCCTGACTTGGAGGAAGTTTATAATCATGACCGGGCTGTATTGTACGATAACGGTTTTGTGAGACAGATATGTGTTTAAGACTATCAAGGATGTGTCCTTTTTCTCCATCCACAAGCATGACGTTACTATGTTTCCCCATTAGCTCGATCACCAGTTTTTTCGTCGTCATGTCGCCAATTTCATTTCGTGCCTGAATGGAAAAGGTAACAATTCGTTCCATTCCATATTGATCAATGGATTCAATTACTGCCCCAGATAGGTGTTTACGAAGCAACATGCAAAACATGGAAGGTTCTTTCGGATTCTTATAGGAATCTCCAGTTAAGTGTAATCGTGCATATACCGGATGAATTGATAATAGCAACGTATGATTTTCGCCGTTACTTCGTATAGTGAAAACTAACTCTGTCGAAGTTGGCTGATAAATTTTTGTGATTTTTCCTGGAGTTATTGTTGAATTTAGTTCGCTCGTTACTGCTCGTGTAACGATTCCATCAAATGGCATGCAATCACCTCTTGCTTTCTAAAAGTAAGACTATTTTCTAAAGTATTGTTGCTTTTGACGTCTAAAGACTTCGGCGCATAGTATGGGTAACTGATTTGTAGTATTTAGGGTAGCTCTATGATTACACAGCAGGAATATAGTTGCTTTTTATACAATATAAATTTGTTGATTTTCCACTTTTGCAGTAAGAAAGCATTTTTTTGTGAGCAAAATCCAGCAATGTGTATTTCCAAAGCGGTGTCATAGCAAAGCGAAACAAATTTTATAAAAAAACCAAATGTAACATACATTTTCAAACGGGCACTTTCGCTTTTGATTCAATTATAGCATTTTTTGGGACGAGTCTGCATAGATATCGTATAAAGATTACGTTTAACTATAGTGCATGTAGATGAATTTGGAGGAATGCAGTGTGAAATGGTATCAATTAGATGTAGACCATGTAGAGCAAAAATTACATGTTACGACAAATCGTGGACTTGCAGAAAAACAAGTAGAACAACGCAGAAAAGAATTCGGTGCAAATAATCTAGAAACTGAAAAAAACACATCTAAGTGGCTGATCTTTTTCAAACAATTCCAGGATTTCATGGTTCTGGTTCTTCTTGCTGCAACCTTAATTGCTGGTTTACTTGGTGAATATGTTGATGCAATAGCGATTATGGTGATCGTTTTAGTGAATAGTTTTCTTGGTTTTTTTCAAGAACAAAAAGCAGAAAAATCACTCGCTAAATTAAAAGAGATGTCTGCTCCTGTAGCGAATGTCCTCCGTGATGGGAAGTGGGAAAAGATACCATCCCAAGATGTGGTTGTTGGTGACGTATTGCGTATGAAAAGTGGAGATCGGATTCCTGCTGATATACGTATAACGAAATCAAACAGCATGGAGACTGAAGAATCGGCACTTACCGGTGAATCTCTCCCAGTAATGAAGCATGCTACTGCAATAAGTAAAGACCATCTCGACGCCCAGGATCAGGTTAACATGGGTTTCATGGGGACGTTGGTTACAAGAGGTTCCGGATTAGGTATCGTTGTTGGAACTGGAATGAATACAGTGATGGGTCAAATTGCATCATTAATGGTTAAAACAAAGAAGACTGTTACACCATTAGAACATAAACTGGCAGAACTAGGTAAAATTCTGATTGTCGTAGCACTTTTCTTAACGGCATTAGTCGTCTTTGTTGGTGTTTATCAGGGCCATCCTTTATATAATATGTTTCTTGCAGGTGTATCCTTAGCGGTTGCCGCCATACCAGAAGGACTACCTGCAATCGTAACTGTTGCATTATCTTTAGGTGTTCAGAGGATGATTAAAAAGAAAGCGATTGTTCGAAAACTTTCTGCAGTGGAAACTTTAGGGTGTGCTTCAGTTATTTGTTCTGATAAGACTGGTACGATGACTGAGAATCAAATGACGGTGAAAGAAGTCTATGTAAGTGGGAAAAATTTATATGTTACAGGCGATGGCTACGATATACAGGGCGATTTTTTTGCAAATAAAGAAAAAGTTGATCGCGATTATCCCAATCTGGAATCGATGCTCTTATATGGTCTGTTATGTAATAATGCGTCACTACAAGTAAAAAAAGGAAAATATTTTGTTGACGGAGATCCAACTGACGGAGCGTTGCTTGTAGCTGCAAGAAAGCTTGGGTTATCCCCTAAAGTGAATGATAACTTCCAAATTATTAAAGAAATACCATTTGATTCTGATCGCAAAAGAATGAGTATGATTATTGAAGATGAAAATCATATGCGGTTTCTAATTACCAAAGGTGCGCCTGACGTGTTGCTTCCACGTTCTGCTTTCTTTTTAGATGAAGGTGGTCGCAAGTTATTGCGTTCTAAAGACAAGCAAACGATTGATGATGAAATTAACAACATGGCCCAAAAGGCGTTACGAACGATAGCGATAGGCATGAAGCCAATTTCAAAGGATGATCCTCTAAATGCAGCAACATTGGAAAAGGATTTAACGTTTGTTGGATTATGCGGAATGATGGATCCACCAAGAAAAGAAGTAAAAACAGCTATTATGGAATGTCGGGATGCTGGCATTAAGACAGTAATGATTACTGGCGACCATGAAAAGACAGCTCGTGCAATTGCGATTAACCTGAACCTGCTGCCTGAAAATGGAATGGTTTTGGAGGGATACCAACTAAACCAAATGTCTGTCACAGAACTTCGTGATGTCATTGATCAGGTTTACGTATTTGCTCGTGTTACTCCAGAGCATAAATTAAAGATCGTCCAAGCTTTTCAGGAAAAAGGTCATATCGTCGCAATGACTGGCGATGGTGTAAATGATGCGCCAGCTATAAAAGCAAGTGACATCGGAATAAGTATGGGGAGAAGCGGAACAGATGTAACAAAAGAGGCTTCTTCGTTAGTTCTAATGGATGATAACTTTGCGACAATAAAATCAGCAATTAGTGAAGGAAGGAATATATACGAAAATATCCGGAAATTTATCCGTTATCTTTTAGCATCAAATGTTGGTGAAATTCTTGTTATGCTTTTTGCCATGCTGCTAGCACTCCCTTTACCATTGGTTCCAGTACAAATATTATGGGTGAACCTTGTAACAGATGGGCTCCCAGCGATGGCCCTTGGACTGGATCAATCAGAAGGTGATGTGATGCGAAGGGGGCCCAGAAATCCAAGGGAAGGGATATTTGCCAGGGGATTAGGCTTCAAAATAATCAGCAGAGGCATATTAATAGGTGTTATTACATTGATTGCGTTTATGATGTCGTACCAGGATAACCCGGATAATTTGATTTATGGACAAACTATTGCATTTACAACATTGGTAATGGCTCAATTAATTCATGTGTTCGACTGCCGAAGTGAAAATTCCGTTTTTGCCCGCAATCCTTTTGAAAATAAATACCTGGTTTTAGCAGTACTTTCATCACTTCTATTGTTGCTTGTTGTTATCTATTGGGAGCCATTGCAGCCAATCTTCCATACGACATTTCTAAATGTTAGAGACTGGATGTTAATTCTTGTTTTAAGCTCGCTTCCAACCGTTTTATTTGGGTTTACAAAAAAATAATTGTCAGAAACCCTAATTTGAGAGTGGTTCAGTTACGGCGTACAAATCCGCAATTTGTAGCCTTAATTGAACCGCTTTTTTTAGCGGCTGGGATGATTAACCATTCATTTTCAATGGCTGGGTCTATTACGTAGTTGATATAAAATGCGACATAGTTAAAATCTTTTGTAGAAAGGATTAAACACTATGAAGCCGCTGCGGAAATACACTTCGCTTTCCGCGGGCAACGCTTCAGCTTCCTCGGAAGCAAAAACCGCTTCCTGCGGGATCTTCAGCAGTTGCTATTCCCGCAGGAGTCTCCGTGTATTTCCTACGCTGGGACTGTTTTTACCTTGATTTTCTTATCTATAGGGTACACTTCAGCCTCTAATCAAGAAAGCCTCTTCCAGTGGAGGCAGAATACGCAGACTCCTATGGGAACAGCACGTTCTGAAGACCCTGGAAGAAGCGTTCTTTGCTTCTGAGGAGGCTGAGGTCGTGCCCATGGAAAGCGAAGTATTCTGCTGGAACGTATCGAAGCACTCAGCCTTTATTAAAAATAGGGAAAACAGCAAAAATCTACGTCGCATTTTATATCTAATCAGCAACAAAAATAAATCCAAACTAATTGGAATTCTATTTCAAGAATTTTGAATCTAGTTCAGATTTTATTATGACTATACTGAAGAGAGGGATAAAAGAGGTGTCCCCAGAAGGCGGGCATATTCCCATACAATCATCAATATCAATTTTATTCCAACTAGTTTGATACTTCAAAACTGATTCATTCAGCAATTTAATAGAAGGCTTTTTATTTTTTAGTAAAGGACTGTTATAATTATGAAATATAGTGTTTCTAATTTAATGGATGTGATAAATATGGTTATGAGTATGACGGGGTACGGTCAGGATGTATTTCACCTTGGTAATACGACTGTGACGGTTGAGATACGGAGTGTGAATCACCGTTTTTTGGATTTCACTGCGAAAATTCCCCGTTCTTTATTGTTTCTGGAGGATAAAATTAAGCGAACACTTCAATCGTATTTTCAACGAGGCAGAATGGAAGTATATATAAATGTTCAGGGAGATGGACTTGTTCAAAAAGAACTTTATACTGACTGGGATTTGATGGATAAGTACATAGAACAAATTAAAAGTGCCAAGGCACGATATAACTTAGCTGGAGAAATTCCAGCTACTATCATACCGGAAATTCCAGATCTATTTTCTGTTCAGGAGTCGGAGGATTACTCCGATGAACTAAAAAATTTAATTACAACAAGTACGGAGCATGCATGCGAACAATTACTGTTGATGCGAAAAGAAGAGGGGGCTTTCCTGCTAAAGGATATACGTAGTAGAATGCTTAGTATTCAAGAAACAGTTTCCCATCTGCAAACTCGTCGTGAAAGTGTGATTGAGGAATATCGTGACCGTATCCGGTCTCGAATTTACAACTATCTTGGTGAAAATGATGTAATTGATCAGACGCGTATGCATCAGGAAATTGCGCTTCTGGCCGAAAAGGGTGATATAACGGAAGAAATTACAAGGCTTCAGAGTCATATTGATCATTTTTTTGAGACAATAGAACTAGATGATGCGATTGGACGTAAACTGGATTTTATTATGCAGGAAATGCACAGGGAAGCAAATACTGTCGGATCGAAATCCACCGATGCTAAAATCGGCGTATGGATTGTTTCATTGAAGAGTGAAATAGAGAAAATTAAAGAACAAATTCAAAATATAGAGTAAACATTTGAATTTTGCATTCCATTTTCCTTATAATAGTCGTATTATATAGAGAGAAACGAACTATATCATAGAAAAAATATTTTTATAATTAGCATGCTACTAATGATAGTATACTTAAGGGGGAGCAATTTTGAGCTTACGATTAATTAATATAGGATTCGGGAATGTCGTTTCTGCCAATCGGATTATTTCGATTGTCTCACCGGAATCGGCACCGATAAAACGCATTATAACAGTTGCACGTGATAATAATAAACTGGTAGATGCGACTTATGGACGACGTACAAGAGCAGTAATCATTACAGATAGTGATTATGTTGTTTTATCTGCTGTTCAGCCTGAAACTGTTGGACAACGTGTTTTAAGTCATGAAGAAATTTCAGATGAATGACTAGGAGGAACTATTTTGATTGATGAAAAGGGTATATTATTTATTCTATCCGGTCCATCAGGTGTAGGAAAAGGAACGGTTAGACGAGAGCTTTTTGCAAAAGCAAATGACTTAAAATATTCTATTTCCATGACAACAAGGGAAAAGCGGGCTGGTGAAACAGAGGGCGTTGATTACTTTTATAAGTCAAAAGAGGCGTTTGAAACGCTGATTGAAAAGAACCAGCTGTTAGAATATGCTCAATTTGTTAATAATTATTATGGGACTCCTAGAAAATATGTTGAAGACACACTAGCGGCTGGTCACGACGTTTTTCTAGAAATTGAAGTCCAAGGGGCTTTGCAGGTGAAAGAGAACTTTCCTGAGGGTGTGTTTATTTTTCTTTTTCCTCCTAGTTTGGAAGAATTGAAGAACCGAATTGTCAGTCGTGGAACAGAGTCTAAGGAATTAGTTTTGCAGCGATTACGTGAAGCACGGAAAGAAATTGAATTGATGGACGCGTATAACTATGTTGTTGTAAATGATCATGTCGAATCAGCAGTTTCAAAAATACAGTCAATCATTCAAAGTGAGCACTGTAAACGAGATCGTATTGCAAAGCAATATAAACAGTTATTGGAGGATGAAATGAAATGATGTTAGAGCCATCAATTGATGAACTGCAGGAGAAGATTAAGTCTAAGTATACCCTGGTAACGTTATCTGCAAGGCGGGCAAGAGAAATGCGTCATGCGAAAAATATGTTAATTGAAAACCCAAAATCACATAAGCTTGTTGGGGTTGCACTTGAAGAAATTCTCGCAGAAAAGTTATTTGTAAAAGAAGAAGAAGATAGTAAGTAATCACAACGACCCTCGCTAATCAGCCAATTGCGGGGGTTTTGTTTGGCATATAAGAGAATTGTATAAATTATCTAAGACTGATAGGGAATATCAATTCATGGTAGGCAGTTATTATTTATAACCGGGGATATTTCTTTGGTTAAGGTAAGGGGGGCAAGTATGGTAAAAAATAAAAATATACTTTTAGGAGTTTCAGGAGGTATTGCAGTATATAAAGCGTGTGCATTAACGAGTAAACTAACACAGCAAGGTGCAAATGTTAAAGTGATGATGACAGAAAGCGCGACAAAGTTCGTATCACCATTAACATTTCAGGCATTATCTAGAAACCCTGTTTATACAGATACATTTGATGAGAAAGATCCTGCTAAAATAGCTCATATTGATGTAGCTGATTGGGCGGACATTGCGATAATGGCTCCGGCAACAGCTAATATGATTGGCAAAATGGCTAATGGTATGGCTGATGATATGCTTTCAACTACTTTACTTGCGACTCAGGCAAGCGTTTATATAGCTCCAGCTATGAACGTTCATATGTACGCGCATCCTGCAGTAATCAAAAATATGAAACAGTTGGACGAATGGGGATACCATTTTATCGAACCTGGTGCAGGCTATCTTGCATGTGGGTATGTTGGTAAAGGGCGTTTGGAAGAACCGGAAAGTATTATCGATGCTGTCGCAGAACACCAGAAAAGTAATGGATTATTTTCAGGTAAAAAAGTATTGGTTTCAGCTGGTCCTACTCAAGAAAAGGTTGATCCTGTTCGTTTTTTTACCAACAGATCATCTGGAAAGATGGGTTTTGCCATTGCTGAAGCTGCTGCGAATATGGGGGCAGAAGTTACACTTGTCGCGGGTGCTGTAAATCTTGAGACCTCCAATAGAAATATTACTAGAATCGACGTAACAACTGCTCAAGAAATGTTTGAGACAATGCATCAGCAATTTCAAGCTAATGATATTGTGATTAAAGCGGCAGCAGTAGCTGATTATCGTCCAAAACAAATTTATGATGAAAAAATGAAAAAGCAGTCTAGTGACTGGGAGGTTGAAATGGTACGGACAAAAGACATCCTTCAATCCCTCGGTGATGCTAAACAGAATCAATTTCTAGTTGGATTTGCAGCCGAAACATCTAATCCGCTCCAGCATGGTATAAAAAAGTTACAGAAAAAACACCTGGATGCTATTGTCATAAATGATGTTTCGGTTGATGGAGCAGGATTTGGAGGGGATACAAATATCGTCACGTATGTAAACAATTCACGGCAACCAGAGGAGATTTCTTTAACATCAAAATATGAAGTCGCCAATCAGTTATTGGCTTTTATTGATCGTGATATGAAGGATGAAGTGAAGTGAATATAGCTAAGGTGATTGTAGATGTTCCTGCCAGTTCCATAAATCAAACGTTTGATTATAAGATTCCAGAGCAATTTCAGGAAATTCTTAAGGTAGGAATGCGTGTTATTGTACCATTTGGACCAAGGAAGATCATGGGGTTTGTAGTTGAACGAACAAGTGAATCATCTTTTGATAAATTAAAGAATATTAGTGATGTGCTCGATCTAACGCCGGTTCTTACAGACGAGTTATTAGGCTTGGGTAAGTGGCTTGCAAACCAGACATTAAGCTTATATATTACTGCATTTCAGGCCATGCTGCCGCAGGTTATGAAAGCACAATATAAAAAAGAGTTAGAGCGGGTGACAGACGGTCCTTTGTCGGATGAACTGGAATCCTTTTTCGCAGGACGTGACTTCGTGGCTTATGAAGAGCTAGCAGGCTCCGTAGTTAGCTATTCACAAATTCAAAAGGCGGTACAGGATGGAGATGTTGTTGTTAATTATCTGGTTAAGTCAAAAGTAACCAAAAAACATGTCACGATGATTGCACCTAATCGTGAACCACACCTTTTGGAAGAAGCAATTCAGGATTTATCCAAAAATGCCAAAAAACAAAAAGAGCTGCTTGCCTTTTTTATCGATAACCAACAGGAAATAGAACAACGTGTGTTAACCAAGAAGTTTAATACAACTAGTTCTACCGTTAAGACTTTGCTGGATAAAGACCTCCTAACTTCAACAAAGAAAGAGATTTACCGTAACCCGTATGACGATAAATCGTTCGAACAGACAACTGCATTGACATTAACAGATCAGCAGCAAGAGACAATAACCCCAATAAAACAACATATTAAAGAGGAGATGCATAATGTTTTTCTTGTACATGGTGTAACAGGAAGCGGCAAGACTGAAATCTATTTGCAGGCGATTCAGGATGTAATTGAAAAAGGACAGGAAGCCATTGTACTTGTACCGGAAATTTCACTAACCCCCCAGATGGTGAAACGATTCAAAGGAAGATTTGGATCAAACGTAGCAGTATTACATAGTGCGCTATCAAGCGGAGAAAAATATGACGAGTGGCGTCGTATTCATCGAAAAGAAGTACAAGTTGTTGTTGGTGCAAGATCAGCTATATTTGCTCCTTTTGAAAATCTGGGAATTATAATTATTGATGAAGAGCATGAGAATAGCTATAAACAGGAGGACCAGCCACGCTATCATGCACGCGATGTTGCTATTTACCGCGGTGAGAATCACCGGTGTCCGGTTATATTGGGCAGTGCAACACCAACGCTAGAATCATATGCTCGTGCACTAAAGGGTGTATATAAGCTAGCTACATTATCGAAACGGACGAATGAAAAAGAAATGCCTAAGGTTAATATTGTTGATATGCGAAATGAACTCCACGAAGGAAATCGGTCTATGTTTTCGAGAAGTTTAAAAGAAAATATAGAGCAACGCATACAACGCGGGGAACAAATTGTACTATTATTAAACAGAAGAGGGTATTCCACGTTTGTTATGTGTCGAGACTGTGGTCATGTGAATGAATGCCCGCATTGTGATATTGCCCTTACATACCATAAAAACAGCAGACAATTAAAGTGCCATTATTGTTCATATGAAGAGCCGATGCCTACAAGCTGTCCTTCGTGCAAAAGTGACTTAATCCGTTTTTTTGGAACCGGAACGCAACGGATTGAAGAGTCATTAACACAGTTGATTCCAGAGGCACGAGTAGTCAGGATGGATGTCGATACAACCAGAAGAAAAGGATCACACGAAAAAATACTAAATCAGTTTGCCAGTAAAGAAGCGGATATATTGTTAGGTACACAGATGATTGCCAAAGGCCTTGATTTTGAAAATGTAACGTTAGTTGGCGTGTTAACAGCTGATTCCATGTTGCATCTACCGGACTTTCGTTCCGCTGAAAAGACGTTTCAACTGTTGACTCAAGTGAGTGGCCGGGCAGGCAGGCACGATTTGCCGGGTGAAGTAATAATCCAAACCTATACACCTGAGCATTATAGTATTGAACTTGCAAGTAATTATGATTTCATGGAATTTTATAAAAATGAAATGAGTACGCGAAAGACATTTCAATATCCGCCTTATGTATTTCTTGCATTAATAACTGTCTCACATCAGAATCATGTCACAGTTGTTCAGACAGCACAGAAAATTGTTCAGTTGCTTCTAAGCAAAATCAGTAATGAGGAGACAGTTGTCTTAGGTCCAACGCCATCTCCAATCGCACGTATGAAAGATAGATATCGCTATCAATGCATGATAAAATACAAGAGTGAACCGAATTTGCGAACATTAATAAGAAAAATTATTCGTCAATTTGATGATGAAGTCCGAAAAAATGATCTTTTGATAACAGTAGATATGCAACCATATCAATTGATGTAGAAAGGAGTACTGGCTGATGAAAAAAATAGTTTTTATGGGTACACCTGATTTTTCAGTACCAATTCTACAGTCACTAGTACAGGCGGAGTATGAAATCGTATTAGTTGTGACACAACCAGACCGTCCTAAAGGAAGAAAGAAAGTAATAACACCAACACCAGTTAAAGCAGAAGCTAAAAAACATGAAATCCCCGTATTTCAACCTGAAAAATTAAGAAATGAGTATATGAAAATACTTGCCTATGAGCCTGATTTAATTGTAACTGCAGCATATGGACAACTCTTACCGAATCAATTGCTGGAAGCACCTGAATTTGGCTGTATAAATGTACATGCCTCATTATTACCTGAATTAAGAGGTGGTGCTCCTATCCACCACGCTATTTTACAAGGTAAAGAAGAGACTGGTATCACAATTATGTACATGGCTGAGAAGCTTGATGCAGGTGACATCCTAACACAGCGAACGGAACCAATTACAACAGTTGACAATGTTGGAACAATGCATGAAAAGTTGTCCAGAACAGGGGCAAGATTATTAATTGATACATTGCCGCGATTATTCGATCAAAGCTTAATTCCAGCCAAACAGAACGAAGCAGAAGCAACATTTGCGACAAACATTAAGCGAGAACAGGAAAAAATTGATTGGAATAATAGTAATGATGTTGTTTATAACCAGATTCGAGGCTTGAATCCATGGCCAGTTGCTTTTACGACATACCAGGGTGATGTAATGAAAATTTGGTGGGGAGAACCGGATAATAAAGAATATAAAGGATCCCCGGGAGAAATTGTTTGTATTATCGAAAATGAAGCTTTTGTTGTAGTGTGTGGTAATCAAAAAGGAATTCGAATAACTGAAATTCAGCCGGCAGGAAAAAAACGGATGACCGTCAAACAATACCTTCAGGGATCAGCTGATCGTATAAAGACAGGCATTAAAATGGGTGGTTAAATGAGCGATTATCAAGTAAGAACAGCTATCGTTGACTTGCTGTTACGAATTGAGCAGGACAGTGGATATAGTCATTTATTAATTAATAATGAAATAAAATCCCGAAAGATTGCACCTAAAGATGAGGCGCTTTTAACGGAAGTCGTCTATGGTACCATTCAACGCAAGCTAACATTGGATTACTATTTAGAAGCGTTTATTGACAAAAAGAAGAAAATTCAGCCTTGGGTCCGAATGGTCCTCCGAATGTCTGTATATCAGATGACATTTTTAAATAAAGTACCGGATCATGCAGTTATTCATGAAGCCGTTGAAATCGCCAAAGCAAGAGGGCATAAAGGGATTGCTTCATTTGTTAATGGTGTTCTTAGAAGTATTCAGCGAAAGGGAGTACCTGATACGTCTACAATAGAAAGTACTGCTAAGCGTATTTCAATTGAAACAAGTCATCCCGAATGGCTTGTAGAACGTTGGATTTCGATGTATGGAAATGAAATTACAAGGGATATGTGCTACGCTAACCTTGAGAGAAAGGCATTATCTGTACGTGTACAGCCTCTAAAAATAACGCGGCAAAAGGCAATGAACGAACTTGCTGAGCTTGGGTTTGAAGTACGAGAATCCGAATTTTCCAGTCAGGGAATTATAATCGATAAAGGGAATGTATTAAAGACAACGTTATTTTCAGAAGGTTATTTAACAATCCAGGATCAAACCTCCATGCTTATTGCAGAAATGCTCCAAGCGAAGCCTGGAATGGAAGTATTGGATGCTTGCAGTGCACCAGGCGGGAAAGTGACACATATTGCAGAAAAAATGAAAAACCAAGGATCAATTGATGCGTATGACTTGCATGCTAAAAAGACAAAACTAATTGAAGACAGAGCTGATCTGTTGGATTTGACGATAATTGATGCCAAGCAAGGTGATGCAAGAAAATTACAGGAGCAACATGGAAATGAAAGTTTTGACAGGATCCTTGTTGACGCACCGTGTTCTGGGCTAGGTGTTATCCGAGGTAAACCTGACATAAAATATAATAAAAAAGAAGAAGATATTTATCATTTATCGAAAATACAACATGATATACTGGAACATATAGCACCACTGTTAAAAAAGGGTGGTCTGTTAATCTACAGCACCTGTACAGTAGATAAAAAAGAAAATGAAGATGTTGTCAAGACCTTTTTAGAGAAAAATTCCGGTTTCATCTTAGATACATCCTTGTTTGATGAGTTACCAAAAATGATAACAGGATCACCAGGGCATACAGAAATTGGCTTGCAGATATATCCACAAACATTTAACACAGATGGCTTTTTTCTAACTAGACTTAAGAAGGTTGAATCAAATTAACTTGCTATTACATAATAGCACTGCTTTATGGGGTGATAGGATGAAAGGACAATTTCTTACTGATAAGGGTCAGATCAGAAACCACAATGAGGATTCCGGGGGAGTCTTTTATAATCAAGAGAATCAAATGCTGGCAATTGTGGCTGACGGCATGGGGGGGCATCAAGCTGGTGACGTTGCAAGTCAAATAGCAGCATCGGTTATTCAGAAAAAATGGCAGGAATGTAAGCTGTTAAGTTCTCCTGAAGAGGCCGAAATATGGCTATCAGCTACAGTAAAGGAAATAAACAATACCATTTTTGAACAGGCAAATACCAAGGAAGAGTGTCAGGGTATGGGGACAACTGCAGTTATAGCAATTTGTACAGATGATTTTGCAACTGTATCACATGTCGGAGATAGCCGCTGCTACATATTAAACGAAGGTGGATTTAAGCAATTAACGGATGATCATTCATTGGTTAATGAGCTAGTGCGTTCAGGTCAAATCAGTAAAGATGATGCCGATCAGCACCCACGTAAAAATGTGTTATTAAAAGCATTGGGAACTGAAACAAATATCACAGCTGACACAATATCGATTGGCTGGGAATATGGGAATAAACTATTGCTATGTTCTGACGGATTAACGAATAAGGTGACAGATGATGAACTTTCGCAGTACACTCAAATGGAACAGGATATCAAAACATCAGGCGAAGAAATGATTCAACTTGCAAATGAACGGGGTGGAGAGGATAATATCTCCCTTGTAATTATACACCATGATTTAACAGAGAAAGAAGGTGAGTCATAGTGTTAAAAGGTCACCTGTTAAATGATCGTTACCAGATTGGTGAAACTATTGGCGGCGGTGGGATGGCCAACGTTTATCTAGCAAATGATGTTATTTTGAATCGTGATGTGGCCGTTAAAGTATTACGCCTGGATTACGCAAATGATGAAGAGTTTATTGCCCGTTTTGACCGTGAGGCCCAGTCAGCGACAAGCCTTTCACATCCAAATGTCGTAAATATATATGATGTAGGTGAAGAAGATCATATTTTATATATGGTTATGGAATATGTGGACGGGATGACACTCAAAGAATACATACAACGCTATGGTCCGATAGACGTACAAGAAGCATTGGATATTATGAAACAAGTAACCGCAGCAATTTCACATGCACATGCTAATGATATTGTTCACCGGGATATTAAGCCCCAAAACATACTGATCGATTCTTATGGACGGGTAAAAGTAACTGACTTTGGCATTGCCGTGGCATTAAGTGCAACATCATTGACACAGACGAATTCAATTCTTGGATCTGTTCATTATCTGTCGCCAGAACAGGCACGTGGAGGTATGGCAACTAAGAAATCCGATGTATATTCACTAGGTATTGTATTATTTGAACTATTAACAGGACGCTTACCATTTTCTGGGCAGTCACCAGTTTCAATAGCATTGAAGCATTTGCAAAACGATACACCATCTGTAAAAAGGTTTAACCCCGATGTACCGCAAAGCGTTGAAAATATTGTACTTAAAGCAACTGCTAAGGATCCTTTTCATCGATATGATACGGTATATGAACTAGAAGATGGACTAGAAACTGCACTAGATCCGGATAGAATTGATGAGGAAAAGTATGTCCCGCCTAATGAAGCAGGAGAAGAAACAAAGGCAATTCCTATCATAACTGATAATCAGCTTCAGGATAATGTGCATGATGATACAATGGTCCATTCAGCAAACGAGAGTACGAAAAATTTTAAAAAAAATGATAATAAACCTGATTCAAAAAAAGGCAATCGGAAACGAAAGAAAAAATGGCTTATTTTTTCCATCATTTTATTTGTCTTACTTGGACTTGGTATAGCAGCCTTTTTCATTTTTTCTAATTTGCTGCAGCCGAAAGATGTTGTCATTCCTGATGTAAAAAACATGGAATATGCTGAAGCATTGACAGAGCTTAGAGATCTTAACTTGGATACAAAGCGAGAATTAATGTACTCAGAGGATGTTGAAGAGGATAATGTCATCAAAACAAATCCAGAGTCCGGAAGTACAGTGAAGGAAGAGTCGTCCGTAACAATATTTGTTAGTCAAGGAAAGGAAAAAGTTGCATTTGGTGATCATGTTGGAGATGACTATAACCAGGTTAAATCTCTCCTGGAAAATAAAGGCTATACTATTGAAAAACGTGAAAAATTTACTGAAAATGATTCTGGAGAGATTATTGGTCAACAACCATCACAAGGCACAGAAGTTGTGCCAAGTGAAACAAAAGTAGTCTTTGAAGTAAGTAAAGGGCCGAGACCAATTTCTTTGAATAACTTTGAAGGATTGACAGAGCAACAAGCAATAGCTGCAATAGAAGACCAAGGTCTGTCGGCTGATATAAAAGAAGAGTATTCAGAAACAGTATCTGAGGGCGAAGTTATTCGACAGGACCCTGCGACCGGTACCGAAATGGAGAAAGGTGAAACTGTTAAGTTGTTTATTTCGAAAGGTGCTAAGGAAAAACCGCCTAAAAACCATTCTATAACATTTACTGTTCCTTATAATCCCGAAAGTCAGGGGTCAGAAAACCAGGAGGAACCAGTAAAACAGAGTGTAAAAATTTACATCGGTGATGCTAATCGTAATATATCAGATGTGGAAATAGATGAATTGATAACGGAAGATAAGGAATATAATATAACACTTACAATAAGCCCGGATAATATTGCACAATATAAGGTTTACCGTGATGGAACGCTCTTTAAAGACAAATCAATTCGATATGAAGATGTAGAAGGTGAGTAAATGGCAGAAGGCAGAATTATAAAAGCAATAAGCGGATTTTATTATGTGAAGTCTGAAGGTGAAGTGCACCAATGCAGGGGAAGAGGTGTTTTTCGTAAAAAAAATATTACACCTCTTGTTGGCGATTTTGTCGTCTTTGATAAAAACAACCCCGATGAGGGCTATGTGCTGGAGATAAAACCAAGAAAGAATGAGCTCGTTCGACCCCCGGTAGCAAACATAGATCAAGCGATTCTTGTAAGTTCTGCCACTATGCCGGATTTTAATCCATTGTTACTAGATCGGTTTCTGGTCTTAATTGAATCAAAGCGGATTAAGCCAATTTTATTTATTACCAAGAAGGATATTATCCCTGAAAAACAAAAGCAAGTTATTGATAGCTATGTTAGTGAATACAGACAAATAGGTTATCAGGTAGAACTGCTTTCTTCAAAAGAAAATTTAAGTGAATTAAGCAATTTTGAAAGCTACTTTTATAAGAATGTATCTGTTATTGCCGGTCAGTCAGGCGTAGGAAAATCTTCCTTTTTAAATGCGATTAATCCATTACTGCAATTAAAGACAGACGATATCTCTAAAAGTCTTGGAAGAGGAAAGCATACGACAAGACATGTTGAATTGGTAGAAGTTTTTGATGGGCTTGTAGCTGATACACCGGGATTTAGTACACTGGATTTTAATGAAGTTGAAGCGAATGAATTAGATGAATGTTTTCCAGAAATAAGTGAGCAAAAACCTTATTGTAAATTTCGTGGTTGTTTGCATAATAAAGAACCAAAATGTGCTGTGAAACAAGCTGTAGAAAATGGTGAGATTTCAGCTATGCGCTATGAGCATTATATAAGTTTTTTAAATGAAATTATTTCAAGAAAGCCGAGGTATTAAATATGGTAAAAATAGCACCTTCAATCTTATCAGCAGACTTTTCAAAATTGGGGAACGAAGTACAAGATGTTGAACAAGGCGGGGCGGATTATATCCATGTTGATGTAATGGACGGTCATTTTGTTCCAAACATTACAATTGGTCCATTAATAGTTGAAGCTATAAAACCAAAAACAAAATTACCACTAGATGTTCACTTAATGATCGAAAACCCTGATACCTATATTCCGATGTTTGCCGAAGCTGGAGCTTCAATAATAACAGTTCATCAGGAGGCAAGCAGACATTTGCACAGTACAATTCAGTTAATTAAAGACAACGGCGTGAAAGCAGGTGTAGTATTGAATCCTGCTACTCCAGTGGAGATGCTGAAGGATATTTTACATGAAGTTGACATGGTTTTGATCATGACCGTGAATCCTGGATTTGGTGGACAATCATTTATTCATCACGCTGTACAAAAAATTGAGCAAGTTGCTGAATGGAGAAATAAATTTAAACTTTCTTTTGAAATAGAAGTTGATGGTGGTGTTAACCGTAACACTGCAAAACTATGTACTGATGCAGGTGCGGATGTTTTAGTCGCTGGCAGTGCAATCTTTAAACAAGCTAATAGACAGCAGGCAATAGATCAGATTACCAATTCAATTGAGAAGGCGAAATAATGTTATGGTATATGTTGCAATAATGGGGAACGGTCCAACAGAATTACTTCCTGATCTTTCGGAATATAAGGATGTGGTTGATGTATGGATTGGAGCTGATCGAGGCGCATTAACCCTAGCAGAAAATAAATTGCCGCTTGATTATGCTGTAGGTGACTTTGATTCTATAAATGATAAAGAAAAAGCCACTGTTCAGGAATATGCTAATTCTTATGAAGTGCATCCATCCGAAAAGGATCAAACTGATTTGGAAATAGCGCTCACTAAGGCGTATGAATTACTACCAGAAAAAATTTATCTATTCGGTGTAACCGGTGGCCGTCTTGATCATGCTTTAATTAATATTCAATTACTTTACTCCATAGTGGATCGGGATATTCAAGGAGTTATTGCTGATAATCAAAATCAGCTTGAGTTAACCTTTCCAGGCAATTATAAAATTACTCAAAATAAAAATTACCCAAACATCTCTTTTATTCCGTATACTCAGTATGTAGAAGGGTTGACACTGACTGGGTTTTATTACCCATTGGAAAATCAGTCGATCAAGTGGGGGTCGACTCTCTGTATATCAAACAAGCTTCTTTCAAATTATGGTACTTTTTCGTATAAGGAAGGCATACTATTAATAATAAAGAGTCGTGATGCTTTGTCAGATACGATTCCAATGTAAGCTTTGTTTGTCAGGAAGAGAAGAATGAAACTTTGCTTCCTGCATAAATGCACCTAAGGCTTTCTCCATAAAGCTTGGCGAAAGTCAAGTTTTCTAATATACAGAGGAGGCGGAGAACTCATGAAATTTTATACTATTAAACTCCCAAGGTTTATCGGCGGATTTGTTCGAGTTGTCATTGGTACTTTTAAAAAAGATAAGTAGGGGATACTAGCTTTTGTCAATACTATTGACAGAAGCTTATTTTTTTGTGGACAAGGTTAAGAAACAAAAGCGCTAGGTCTGTTCTGAAAAAATTTTATCAAAGTAATGAAATCATAACGTAATTGATACAAACTCCGAAGTAAACCAAGGATAACTTGCTAAGCATTGCCCTAAGGTATGCGTAATATAGCACTTAAATTGTTTTTTAACTTTACATTGGGGTTTGTTCAACTTTCGCAGCGTAAAATGAACGCATAAACCTTGAAGGATTAAGAAAGGCTGAAGATACATTACTTGAGTTGACCTTAGATCGACGGTACGTATTTGATGTATGATGCGACGTAACCTAGAAAAAAAGCTGAGTGCTATGACACTGCTTCGGAAATACATTCCGCTTTCCGCGGGCAACGCTTCAGCTTCCTCGGAAGCAAGAACCGCTTCCTGCGGGATCTTCAGCTGTTGCTGTTGCCGCAGGAGTCTCCATGTATTTCCTACGCTGGGTGTTGCTCTCTCTATATCCTGTAAATTAATCAATCCTTATCGTGACATTGCCTCTTAGCCATAGGGAACACAGTACGTACATAAAGACCCCGGAAGAAGCGCTCTTAGCGTCACGAGGGTGCCCGTGCTGTAAAAACGTCAGATTGAGCAGATGCCACCTTGGTATCGGGGTCAGTGAAAGTGAGTATTTTCCTGCAGTTGAATTTATAAAGAACTGCCGTTTCTTGGAGTTGTAATTTAAATAATTTAAAGGTTTTTTACCCATCACAACAACATTTGTTTATTTTAAGAATTGTAATACACAATCCAGCGGAGGAAATACACGGAGACTCCTGTGGGAGCTTGCGCCTAGATGAGACTACGCAGCGACGTAGGAGCAAGGAGGCTCATCAGCCGCCCACGGAAAGCGTAGTGTATTTCCGGAGCGATGTCATCGCACATAAATTATTTTAATAATGTGTCGCATTATATATCTTATGTGTACAAAAAACTTTTATCAATATTGTTAAAAATGCTCTGAGTTTATCAAAGATAGCTGTTTGAGCTTATTTAGATGCGAAGTTGCGAATTTAAAGTACTATGAAAAAAAAAGCAACAAAACTTACGGAAAGAGCCAAAGTAAAAAAGCATCCAAATTAATGGATGCTTTTAAGCTATTAACTAATGTTCGGTTGTTCTAATCTCAGGTATATTTATACGCGCTCTACTTTACCGGATTTAAGGGCACGAGTAGATACGTAAACACGTTTAGGTTTGCCATCTACCATAATACGAACTTTTTGCACATTAGCCTTCCAATTACGTTTGTTGGAATTCATAGCGTGAGAGCGTTGGTTTCCACTGCGAGTTTTACGTCCAGTAACAACACATTTTCTAGCCATGGTAATCCCTCCTACTCTGACATGTGTCATATAATTACTTAATTAATTTATCACATGTAGCGCTAGAATGCAATTGTTATTGAAAATTATATAAAGAAAAATATCTTGACAGAACAGAATAATTCATCCATTGTTATAGGGGATAATATTTTACACAAGTGTGTCTGAAGCTTTTAAAATATATGTGGTTGTAGTAAAATATCCTTATAAAGATTGGGTATTAAAGGAGGATAATTAATGTCCATTGAACTTAATACAAATGATGGTCAAGTGACGATTACGAATGATGTTATATCAACGATTGCAGGTGGGGCAGCTGTAGAGTGTTATGGAATTGTTGGTATGGCATCGAAAAGCCAGATCAGAGATGGAATAGCTGAAATTCTGAGAAAAGAAAATTTTTCAAAAGGTGTTATTGTGAGACAGGAAGAAAATCATCTCCATATTGATATGTATATTATTGTTAGTTATGGTACAAAGATTTCGGAAGTAGCACATAATGTTCAATCACAAGTTAAATATACGTTAAATAAATCATTAGGACTGGCAATTGACTCGGTAAATATTTATATACAAGGTGTCCGGGTGGCAAAAGATTAAACTCTAGACTCTGATATATTAAAAAACAATAAATTTGGAAAACAAAACAACAGCGTGTATGGTATCACCAGTATAATCAATTATACTTACTTTTTTAGTGTTGTCTCTATTTGGTTGAGCAAATAGGGGGGATGAAAAATGGCGAGTCGGCGATGTTAGCAATGACCTGCACTTTTAAAGTTTGGCTAACAACGAATTTCGATGCGTCATTTTCACCCGATTTTATTGAACTGCGTCTATAAACTTGAAAAGATCAGTTACAAGACTATCTAGAAACGTTTTACGCTTTTGTTTTTTGGAGGAGGAAGAATTGTGAAGGTACAAACGTTGAATGGCCTAACGTTTACGCAAATGGTTCTCTCTGGAGCACACCATTTATCGAATAATGCCCAGAAAATAGATGCATTAAATGTTTTCCCGGTTCCTGATGGAGATACTGGGACTAACATGAATTTGTCTATGACGTCGGGGGCAAGTGAAGTAAAGAAAATTAATAGTGAAAATGTGTCGGAAATTGCTAATGCATTTGCAAAAGGATTGCTTATGGGTGCTAGAGGTAACTCTGGTGTTATTTTATCCCAGTTATTCCGAGGATTTGCAAGAGGACTGGAAAATAAAGAAACCGTGACATCCAAAGATTTAGCTAATGCATTTGATAGTGGAGTAGATACTGCCTACAAAGCTGTCATGAAACCTGTTGAAGGAACAATTTTAACAGTTGCTAAAGATGCTGCAAAAGTAGCAATTAATGAAGCTAAAACAGAAACTGATGTAATCGCTTTAATGGAAAAAGTGATTAAAGAAGCAAAGGCGTCATTGAAACGTACACCTGATCTCTTACCTGTACTTAAAGAAGTCGGCGTTGTAGATTCTGGTGGACAGGGTCTTTTGACAATTTACGAGGGATTTCTTGCTGCTTTAAAAGGTGAAGAATTGCCGGAACAGGAAACAGATGAAGCTGAAATGGAGAAAATGGTAAATGCCGAGCATCATAAAATCGCACAGGATTTCATGGATACATCTGAAATTGAATTTGGTTACTGTACGGAGTTTATGGTCAAGTTTGAAGAAGAAAAATTAAGTGAAAACCCGTTTGATGAGGAAACATTCCGTAATGAGCTAAGTGAGCATGGTGATTCACTTCTTGTTGTAGCCGATGATGAAATTGCAAAAGTTCATGTTCATGCAGAATACCCAGGAACAGTAATGACACTTGGTCAACGTTTCGGCAGCTTAATTAATATGAAAATCGAAAACATGCGTGAGCAGCATACGGCAATTGTGGGTGCCCAAGATACAGAACCTGCTGCAAAAGCACAAGCTGACTATGCAATTGTAACCGTTGCGATGGGATCTGGATTAACCTCATTATTCGAAAGTCTTGGAGCGTCTATTGTAATTGAAGGTGGGCAGACGATGAATCCAAGTACACAGGATATTACAAATGCAATTGAAAAAGCAAATGCTAAAAATGTACTTATATTGCCAAATAATAAGAATATTGTAATGGCTGCTGAGCAGGCAGCGGAATTAGCAGAAGTCAATGCGGAAGTTGTCCCTACCAAGACAATTCCACAAGGGATAAGTGCATTGCTTACCTTTCACCCAGATAGTGCCATAAAGAAAAACAAAGAGGCAATGGAAGATGCAAGTACCCAGGTTAAAACGGGTCAAGTTACATATGCTGTACGTGATACGCAAATTGATGGTATTACAATTGAAAAGGATCATTTTATGGGGATAGCAGATGGTAAGATTAAAGGATCGAATCAGGATAAAATAGAAACGGTTAAACTATTGCTGAATGAAATGATTACAGAAGATGATGAGATCCTCACAATTCTACAAGGTGAAGATGCTAGTGATGAAGAAGTAGAATTAATTGAGAAGTATATAGAAGAGACATATGAAGATGTGGAAATTGAAATACACAATGGAAACCAGCCGATTTATTCGTTTATTTTTTCAGTAGAATAGATAAGTTACGTTTCTTGTGGATTACAAATAGAAACCTTTAGCATAAGGGCATTGAATTGTATAACAATTTAATGCTCTTTTATGGTGTTTAAATTTATTCCATAGTACTCTTTCAGGTTTTGTGGACACCAGAGCCTTTATTTGGCACAAATCCACGAAAATGACTGTCTTTGCGGACACCAGGGACCTTATTTAGCACAAATGGCCCCTATTAACCATGATATATGTAAAATAAGGGCTTCTGTGTCCGGGTAAGTTCGAAAAGGTCACCTTTTAATCGAAATAGCGTCTCCTGTGTCCGCTAATAAATAAAATGCGATTAAGTTCCATAAAAAATAGCAGTTCAATTAAGGGGTACAAGTTGTGTTTTGTACTGCAAAATTGAACTGCATATTTTAGATTCCTGAAATTTTTATAATAAAGTCAAACAGGAACAAGGTTGAGATAACAATTAACGTAACAGATAGTTCTTTTTGTTTACCTAATGCAAGCTTAACAATCGGATATGCAATAAAACCGAATGCCATCCCATCCGCTATACTATAAGTAAAGGGGATTAGTGCGATGATTAGAAATGCTGGCAAAGCTTCTGATAAATCATCTAATGGAACGTGTCTGATATTCTGCGCCATTAACACGCCTACAATAATTAAAATTGGGCTAATTGCTGCATTTGGAATCATGGATATCCATGGAATAATAAAGATTGTTGCTAAAAATAGTAATCCTGCTGTCACAGCAGCTTTTCTCGACCTGCCATTTGATGCTATCACAGCCGCATTCTCCGCTGCTGATACAGTTGGTGAAGTACCAAAAAATGCGCAAGTAAGCGATGAGAATGCAGTTACCTGATATGCTTTTTTATAACTGTTATCTCGCTTCAACATGTGAAGCTGCCCATACAAGAGTCCCATGTTTTCGAAAATGAGTATCATTGCTAGTGGGAAGATCGACAGCCAAAAGGCAAGCTCATCAACTGCAGTAAATGAAGGTATAAACAACATTTCATTCATATTAACATTTACCGTACTTTTCCCAGTGTCGAGAATACCAAAGAAATACGCTAAACCGGTACCGCTGATCATCGTAATTAAAAAATTTGCTGGGACATTCTTAATAAATAAAAATATCGCAATAAATAATGTTAATAAACTTACGATGACAGTAGGTGAAGTGAAATCACCGATAGCAACAATGGTGTTTGTACCACTGACGACCAGTTCACTCTTTTCTAATCCTATTAAGATTAGGAAAAAGCCAAGCCCTCCAGTAATTGCATGCTTTAGTGATCCGGGAATTGCCTCTTTTAACAAGATACCCAAGCGACTAAACGCAGTGATGATAAACAGGACAGATGCAATGAATACAACTGCTAATCCTTCCTGAAATGTTAGCCCCGCACCTTCGACAATGGAATATGCAAACAAAGCATTAATCCCCATTCCAGGAATCAGAATTAATGGAAGTTTTGCAAAAAGTCCCATAAGAACTGTTCCAACAAAACTTGCCAATATGGTTGCAAGCATTCCAGCCTCAAGTGAAATTCCTGCCTCACTTAGTATTGAACCGTTAACAGCAACAATATATACTGTAGTAAGATAGCCAACTAAGCCGGCAATAATTTCGGTTCGCCATTTTGCATTAGTAGCTTCTAAACCAGTGATGTTATTATAAGGCATTTAATCTCCTCAAATTTTTCTAACTGTCCCTCTCCCACCCGACTATATATAGTGTGTTCAATAGTTATCTGAATACACGTATCATGTATAATCCACAAATAATTATTATATGTTCCACTGCAATAAAAGTCAATCAAGTGTATGAGAAGGTTTGATTTAAGGGCCTGGATGATTATTAGATGGGTTTTTGTTATAATTAACAGTGGAACGAAATTTACTTGGGGCGGTGTTGATCGTGAAGTATAATTCAGTCTTTGATATTATCGGACCAGTTATGATTGGTCCTTCCAGTTCACATACAGCAGGTGCAGCAAGAATCGGGAAAGCTGCACGTAACTTATTCGGTGAAGAGCCAAAATGGGCAAGAATTCATTTATATGAATCATTTGCTAAAACATATAAAGGACACGGAACAGATTTTGCTTTAGTTGGTGGATTATTAGGGTACGAAACAGATGATACGCGAATGAATCAAGCATTGGATACTGCAAAAGAGAAAAATATTGATGTTCAGTTTATTGAGGATAGTGCTGGTGTTGACCATCCCAATACCGCACGGCTTATTATTGGAAATGATACAGAACAGATTGAACTTGTAGGTATATCTATTGGTGGTGGAAAAGTAGAAATCACTGAATTAAATGGTTTTGAATTACGTTTATCAGGTAATCACCCGGCAATTCTAATCATGCATAATGATCGCTATGGTGCTATTGCATCTGTAACGAAAATTTTAGCTAAACATGAGATTAATATTGGACATATGGAAGTGAATCGCAAAGATGTTGGAAAGGAAGCTTTGATGGTTATTGAAGTCGACCAAAATGTGGAAGATACTATTTTAAAAGAATTAGAGAGTGCTGATCATATTATTCAGATTTCCAAAATAGTCAGCTAAACGCCTAAGAGAGGAGTTTTTATCATATGTTTCGTAATGCTGCAGAATTAGTAGAAATGGCAGAAAAGGAAAATACATTAATATCAGAAATTATGATCCGTCAAGAGATGGAAGTTAAAGATAAATCACGAGAAGAAGTTTTTTCCGAAATGGAAAGGAACTTGGAAGTGATGGAAAAGGCTGTTGAAGACAGCCTGAAAGGTGTTGAATCGGTTACTGGGTTAACTGGCGGAGATGCAGTTTTAATCCAAAATTATATGAAGGAAAAAACACCACTGTCAGGAAATCTATTAATGGATGCTGTCAGTAAGGCTATGGGCACCAATGAAGTGAATGCTGCAATGGGAACAATTTGTGCAACACCTACTGCGGGAAGTGCTGGATGTGTGCCGGGGACATTGTTTGCTGTTAAAAATCAGTTAAATCCGACGCGTGAACAAATGATACGTTATCTTTTTACATCTGGAGCATTTGGATTTGTAGTAGCGAATAATTCATTTATTTCAGGAGCTGCCGGCGGATGTCAGGCAGAAGTAGGTTCAGCTGGAGCAATGGCTTCTGCTGCTATTGTTGAGATGGCCGGTGGGACCCCGCAGCAATCGGCTGAAGCATTCGCCATGACACTGAAAAATATGCTTGGTCTTGTTTGTGATCCAGTAGCGGGACTAGTTGAAGTGCCTTGTGTGAAACGAAATGCAGGAGGATCTTCTCTTGCAATTGTATCAGCGGATATGGCCTTAGCTGGTGTTACGAGCAGAATCCCGTGCGACGAAGTGATTGGTGCCATGTACCGTATTGGTAAGCAAATGCCATCAAGCCTGCGTGAGACGGGTGAAGGCGGACTTGCAGATACCCCTACAGGACGCCTGTTAAAAGAGAAAATATTCGGCATGTCCGTTTAGAAAGAGTGATTAACGTGCTAAGCGAACCAACAATGCAATTAAAAGGGGTGGGTGATAATTTTGCAGCAAGTCTGGCAGAGATGAATATTCATACTGTGGAAGATTTGCTGTATTATTTTCCCAACCGATATGATGTATTTGAAATAAAACCTCTTAGCGAATTAATTCATGAAGATAAAGTGACAATTGAGGGAATGGCAGTCAACGAGCCTTCTCTTACTTTTTATGGAAAGAAAAAATCCCGGTTAACTTTTAATGTTGAAGTAGAGAATGTAGCTATAAAAGCTGTTATGTTTAATCGTGCATTTGCTAAAAAACAAATTAATGCAGGGGTCACAATCACTTTAACTGGTAAGTGGGATGCACATCGATTGCAAATCACTGTCAATAATTATAAAAAAGGTCCTGCATCTGAGCAGACAGCGATTCAGCCCATGTACTCGCTAAAAGGTGACGTTACTAATTATAAAATAAAGAAAACGATACAGACTGCAATCAATGATTATGCAGCGGAAGTTACTGAAATTTTACCTGCTTATTATTTGGACACTTATAAACTTCCAGACCGACAAAGTGCGATAAGGACAATGCATTTTCCTGAAAATAGAATTGATTTAAAACATGCAAGACGGCGATTTACATATGAAGAATTTCTTTTATTTCAGCTAAGAATGCAGTTATTAAGAAAAGTTAAGCGAGAAGCAACAAAAGGTAATGCGCAGCACTATGATGCGACGCAACTTCAGGAATTTATCGGTACCTTTCCATTTTCACTAACCAATGCGCAGCAAAAATCATTGAACCAAATACTGGCAGATATGAAGTCCCCCTATCGAATGAATCGTCTTTTACAAGGTGATGTTGGTTCTGGGAAAACAGCAGTAGCTGCAATTTGCCTATATGCTGCAATAACTGCAGGTAAACAAGGAGCATTAATGGTACCAACAGAAATATTGGCTGAGCAGCACTATCAATCACTTACAGCATTATTCGGTGATAGAGCGTCAATCGTACTACTAACCGGGTCTGTAAAAGGGAAAAAAAGAAAAGAGATGGCAGCTGCTATTGAAAGACATGAGGTAAATATTGTTATCGGGACTCATGCATTAATTCAGGATGATGTTTTCTTCGATGATCTTGGTTTTGCCATTGTTGATGAGCAGCATCGGTTTGGGGTTAAGCAACGTCGTACACTACGTGATAAGGGGTTAAATCCTGATGTTTTATTTATGACAGCTACCCCAATCCCACGCACATTAGCAATTACTGCCTTTGGGGACATGGATGTCTCTGTAATTGATGAAATGCCATCAGGCAGAAAAGAAATTGAAACATACTGGACAAAAGAAAATACACTTGACCGAGTACTAGGGTTCATTGAAAAACGTGTTAATCAAGGTGAACAAGCCTATGTTATTTGTCCGTTAATTGAAGAGTCGGACAAGATGGATATTCAAAATGCCGTTGACCTTTTTCATCAATTACAGGGATTTTATGCAAATTCTTTAAAAGTTGGGCTTATGCATGGACGACTTACAGCCGATGAAAAAGATGAGGTCATGAAACAATTTGCAGCAAATGAAATTCAAGTATTGGTCTCGACAACGGTTGTTGAAGTGGGAGTGAATGTCCAAAATGCAACAATAATGGTTATTTATGATGCAGAGCGCTTTGGTTTATCTCAGTTACATCAGCTTAGAGGACGCGTAGGTCGTGGAGATAAACAAAGCTACTGTATATTAATTGCTGATCCAAAAGGAGAAGTCGGAAAAGAACGGATGCGTATAATGACTGAAACCAATAACGGGTTTGAGTTATCCGAGCAGGACTTAAAGCTCCGGGGTCCGGGTGACTTCTTTGGCAAAAAACAAAGTGGTCTGCCAGACTTCAAAGTAGCAGATATGATTCATGATTATCGTGCTTTGGAAACGGCTAGGCAGGACGCGCAGGAAATAATTGAGAAGAATTTACTGGATGAAAATAGTGAATTTTATCAACTAAGAGTTAACTTGGAAAACGATGCATTTCTTCATGATAAACTCGATTAATTGTTAACTTGCATATTTAGACTTGGTATTATATATTACTATTAGTACCAAGTCATAGTATTAGCAGTAATACCACATTTTTTTTAAGGAAATTATAAAATGGAAGCGTTGTGCACAACTGAACTAAAAGATAGGCCACGTTCAGCTTCAGTGACCAGTGACTAGTGAAATTCCTACTCCTCCTTACGATAAGTTAACATCGAATCGAATGACGAAGGAAGGCCGACTAAAAACGGGCTTTGCGCCCAACGTCGGCACACCCCTATGAAGGGGCGTGTTGCCTTTATCTCAGGTAAAGGAAGATCGAATAAGACCGCCGCGATACGCGGCAACGTCCGATCCACCCGCGATGCGCGGGCGCAGTCCATACGTCACTAAACGGTCACTTACGCTTTTGTTATTTGGATGGTGCCAGTAAATGAAGATAAGTAAAGTGGAACGGCAGCGATTATTAAAAGAAACGATTGAAAACACTCCGTTTATAACAGATGATGATTTATCAAAAAAATTTAACGTTAGTATCCAGACAATTCGTTTAGACCGAATGGAACTATCGATTCCGGAGCTTCGCGAGCGAATAAAGTCGGTTGCTACATATCAATGGAACGAAACGGTAAAAGCACTTACCCCCGATGAAGTAATCGGAGAAATTATTGATTTGGAATTGGATAACCGGGCCATTTCAATATTAGTAATTAATAAAGAACATGTTTTTTCAAGGAATAAGATAGCAAGGGGACATCACTTGTTTGCTCAAGCAAACTCACTTGCTGTTGCCGTTATAAATGATGAACTTGCATTAACTGTAAAATCTGAACTTAAGTTTACGCGTCAGGTTAATGAGGGAGAACGAGTGATTGCAAAAGCCTTTGTAGAAGATGTGAGCGATAAAGGTTTAACGGTTGTCAGAGTAAACAGCTTCGTTGAAAACGAAAAAGTGTTTACCGGGTTATTTCATATGTATCGCTCAAATGATCAAAAAGGGGATAATCCAAAATGAAAATAGCAATTGATGCAATGGGAGGCGACCATGCACCTAAAGAAATTGTTTTGGGAGCGATGGATGCCGTTTCCCAAATAGAAAATTTAACGATAACCTTAATTGGTGATGAAAAGAAAATAAATTCATATTTATCAAATTCTAAAAATATCAATATTATTCATACGGATGAAGTAATTACTGCAGCCGATGAACCTGTTCGTGCGGTACGTCGTAAAAAAAATTCCTCGCTTGTATTAATGGGAAAAGAAGTGAAGGAAAATCGGGCTGATGCGTGCATATCTGCTGGGAATACTGGTGCCCTTATGAGCGCTGGACTATTTGTAGTTGGAAGAATCTCAGGTGTTGACCGTCCTGCACTAAGTCCGACATTGCCAACGATAGACGGAAAGGGTTTTTTACTACTCGATGTAGGAGCTAATGTCGATGCAAAGGCACATCACCTTGTCCAATACGCAATTATGGGTTCCATATATACAGAAAAAGTACGGGCGATTGCCAGCCCAACAGTAGGTTTATTAAATGTTGGAACTGAAGATGGAAAAGGGAATGAGCTAACTAAAAAAGCATTTATGCAACTAAAGAAAGCCCCAGTTAATTTTATTGGGAATGTTGAAGCACGAGATATATTATCAGGAGCTGCAGACGTTGTTGTAACAGATGGATTTAGCGGAAATATTGCACTAAAGACGATTGAAGGTACCGCAATGACAATGTTTTCAATGCTTAAAGAAACATTTATGTCATCTGTTAAGACAAAAATTGCCGCTGGAATGGTGAAAAGCGACTTAAAGGGGCTGCAAGGTAAGCTGGATTACTCAGAGTATGGTGGTGCTGGATTATTTGGTCTTTCTGCACCTGTAATAAAGGCACACGGGTCGTCAAACCGTCGTGCAGTATACAATGCAATTAAACAGGCGGCGCATATGGTTGAATTTGATGTCACAAATACAATGAAAACGACAATGGAAACAATTGAATGGGGGGAGAACGAATGAAACGAGTAGCCTTTATGTTCCCTGGACAAGGATCACAAACAGTGGGTATGGGGAAAACATTTTATGATGAATATCCCGAGGTACAGGAACTATTTCGTGAAGCTGATCAGCTTTTAGACGTAGATATATCAACTATTATGTTTGATGGATCTAAGGAAAAATTAACAGAAACAGAAAACGCTCAGCCCGCATTATTACTTTCTAGTTTTGCTGTACATACGTTGCTTGCAAAACAAGGAATAAAGCCTGATATGGCTGTTGGACATAGTCTTGGAGAATATAGTTCACTGGTCGCAGCCGAAGCAATTTCTTTTCAGGAAGCACTTCCACTTGTTGCTTCGCGAGGCAAATTGATGGAAGAAGCGTTTCCAAAGGGAAAAGGAGCAATGGCAGCGGTTCTGGGTATGTCTGAGGAGGATATTAAACAATCTCTTCAACATTTGGACGAAGATGAAGTTGTTGATATTGCCAACTTGAACTGCCCTGGTCAGATTGTTATTTCCGGGTCTAAAGAAGGAATTGAGACAGCAAGCACGCTTTTAAAAGAAAATGGTGCAAAACGTGTTTTACCACTGAATGTTAGTGGTCCATTCCACTCCAGACTTATGAAGACAGCTAATGAGCAGTTTTCAAAAAAGCTAAATGATGTAGGATTTAATGATGCACGTATTCCGGTTTATGCAAATGTTTCTGCTCAACCTGTAACCGATAAAGAAGAAATAAAAGATTTACTAATCAGGCAGCTTTATTCCCCTGTTAGATTTGAAGAATCCATCCGTAATATGATTGACGGTGGTGTAGATGCCTTTGTTGAGGTAGGTAATGGTAAAGTGTTAAGTGGTTTAGTAAAGAAAATTGACCGTAAAGTTAAAACATTTGCAGTACAGGATCCAGAATCGTTAAATGATTTTATTTCATGGTATAAGGAGGACTTGTAATGTTACAAGGAAAAAGCGCACTGGTAACTGGAGCTTCACGCGGTATCGGTCGCTCCATCGCCCTGGAATTGGCAAAACAAGGTGCAAATGTGGCAGTGAATTATGCTGGCAGTGAAGAAAAAGCGCAATCTGTTGTTGAAGAAATCGAGCAATTGGGTGTAAAATCATTTAAAGTACAGGCAGATGTTGCGAATCAAGAGAATGCCAAAGCAATGGTTAAAGAAGTTGTAGGCCAATTTGGAAGCTTGGATATCTTGGTTAATAATGCTGGGATAACAAGGGACAATTTGTTAATGCGGATGAAGGAAGATGAATTCGATCAAGTGATTAATACTAACCTCAAAGGTGTTTTTCAATGTACCAAGGCAGTTTCAAGACAGATGATGAAACAAAAAAGCGGTAGAATTGTAAATGTTGCTTCAATCGTAGGTGTAAGTGGTAACCCAGGGCAAGCAAATTATGTTGCAGCTAAAGCTGGTGTTATCGGTTTAACGAAGTCCACCGCAAAAGAATTTGCATCACGTAATATCCTGGTTAACGCAGTCGCACCTGGTTTTATTTCAACAGATATGACGAATGAACTTACTGAAGAGCAAAAAGAAGGCATGCTTTCGATGGTCCCATTAGCGAAACTTGGTGAACCGGAAGATGTGGCAAAAGTTGTCCGTTTCCTTGCTTCAGATGACGCAAATTATATTACTGGACAAACAATTCACATAGATGGTGGAATGGTAATGTAGGTATAAAAGCGAATGGGACTTGCTTAGCGACGTAAGCAAAGTCCGTAGAGCACGGGTTTTGTGCTCAAGTGACAATTACTTACGTCACGAGTCGCTAGCCCGATGAACTGAATCAGGATCACGGAGCATGAAAATTATAATCCTCGAAGGGGGGTGAAGTATTATGGCAGATGTATTTGATCGTGTAAAAAACATCATTGTTGATCGTCTTGATGTGGAAGAATCTAAAGTGAAAATGGAAGCCTCTTTCAAAGATGACTTAGAAGCAGACTCATTGGACGTGGTTGAGCTTGTTATGGAGCTTGAAGATGAATTTGATATGGAAATAGCAGATGAAGAAGCAGAGAAAATTAATACAGTGGGTGATGCTGTTAACTACATAAACAGTATTCAATCATAAATATAGTCGAAAGTCTCGCAAATGCGGGACTTTCCGTATATTTAGTATTTTAGATTAATTTTTGCTTGTAAAATAAATAGTACAGAGTGGTGATAATGATATGAATATTTCATCGTTGCAAGAACAACTTGATATTGCATTTAATGACCATGACTTAATCAGACAGGCTTTTACACATTCATCTTATGTGAATGAGCATCGTGAAGAATCGTTTTCGGATAATGAACGTCTGGAATTTTTAGGAGACGCCGTTTTGGAATTAGGTGTTTCTCAATATTTATATCGAAATCAGGATAGTATGGCTGAAGGGGATCTAACTAAATTACGTGCATCGATTGTTTGTGAACCATCATTAGTAAATTTTGCCCGTGAATTGAACTTCGGGGAATTTATACGATTAGGCAAAGGTGAGGAACAAACGGGTGGCCGTGATCGCCCCGCATTACTAGCAGACGTTTTTGAAGCGTTCCTTGGGGCATTGTATCTTGATAAAGGATATGATGTTGCTATTCATTTTTTAGAGAAATACGTTTTTCCGAAAATAAAAACAGGTGCTTTTTCGCATGCGATGGATTATAAGAGCCAGCTGCAAGAGCTTGTGCAGCAAGATAAAATTCACAATATAGAATATAGTATCGTGGAAGAAAAAGGCCCTTCCCATGACAAGGAGTTTGTTACACAGGTATTAATAAAAGGTGACGTTGCAGGAGTTGGTGTCGGTCGTACAAAAAAAGAAGCCGAGCAACGTGCAGCAAAGAATGGATTGGACAGCTATAACGAGTAAGAAATTATTAGCAAACTTGGTTTTACACCGAGCCTGAATATTGATAAGCCTTAGTTGCACTTATGCAGTAAGAGAAAATTTATACTTTTGTATGTAAATACCTCTCTGACTTGATTTCAACGGACACAGGAGAGGCTATTTCTATATAAAAGTAACCATCTCGAAGTTATCCGGACACAGAAGCCCTTATTTCACTTATATCATGGTTATTTGACTGTATTTATGTGAAATTAGGTCTTTGGTGTCCGCAAAACATCAAACCTGCTATATGCAAAATAGTTTTCATGATAGGTGATGGCTGCGCATTTTAGTAGCCATGGTGGTTTCTTAACTGCTGCTTAAGGAATAAACCAGAGAATCATTTGATTCTCTGGCCTTTTTGAAATACATTTATGTTATGATTTCCTTACAGATCGTAATTCATCAATAAAAGCTTGTGTTTCCGAAGCACTTAATTGCCCCTTCTGCTTAATCATGTCATACATAAATTTAATGTCCTCGTATTTATCTAAATCATAATCTTCCGGGTCCATAATGGTGCGGTTAACAACATTTAACATCTCAGCAAGTTCATCAAGGATAAATGTTAAGTTTTCTTTTGATGGATTCTCCAAATTCATGTAAACACCTCATTTAATAGTTTGGCAACAACTTAAGCAATAAATTACGTATGTATGTGGGTAAGCCTTCTTTTGTGCCTACGTTTATGATAAAATAAATGCGGTAAAAAGCCAAATTTATTATGGTACATAAAATTTTACTTTACCTCTGCAAGAAATAGGAGAATGTATAATGTATTTAAAACGATTGGAAAGTGTAGGATTCAAGTCATTTGCTGAACGGGTCAGTGTTGATTTTGTGCCTGGTGTTACAGCGGTAGTAGGTCCAAATGGAAGTGGAAAAAGTAATATAACAGATGCAATAAGATGGGTACTTGGGGAGCAATCAGCCAGGTCCTTACGTGGTTCCAAAATGGAAGATATTATCTTCCAGGGCAGTGACTCAAGAAAGCCCTTAAATGTTGCTGAGGTTACGCTAGTGTTGGATAACAATGATAAAGAACTTCCGCTTGACTACGAAGAAGTAAGTGTTACACGCCGTGTATACCGTTCAGGAGAGAGTGAGTTTTATATAAATAAACAAGCTTGTCGATTGAAAGATATTGTGGAGCTATTTATGGATTCTGGCCTTGGTCGTGAAGCATTCTCAATTATCAGTCAGGGGAAAGTAGAGGAAATTCTAAGTTCCAAAGCGGAAGAACGGCGTACAATTTTTGAAGAGGCTGCAGGTGTGCTTAAATATAAACAGCGTAAGAAAAAGGCAGAATATAAACTTGCTGAAACACAGGAGAATTTAAATCGTGTAGAAGATATTATCTATGAAATCGAGCAGCAAATTGATCCGTTAGAGGAACAAGCTGCAACTGCTAAGAAATATTTGGATAAAAAAGACGAATTGAAACAACAGGAAATCTCGCTTCTTGTTACGGAAATTGAACAACTTCATGAACAATGGCAATCATTACTTGATGAATTAGAAAAAGTAAAAATGAATGAGATTAATTTGAAAACATCAATCCAGCAAAAAGAAGCAAAACTGGAAAATGAGCGTCAGGAAATTCAGGAACTGGATGAAGAAGTTGAGCAACTGCAAGCAAACCTCTTAACTACTACACAACAACTTGAGCAGCTTGAGGGTAAAAAGCAGTTACATAATGAACGTACTAAACATTTTGCCGAAAACAAAGAAAAGCTGGAGCTGCAAAAAAAGGAAGCAGCTACTCGCATTGAAAAGCTACATGATGAACTTAATGATGAAAGTGAACAGCTTTCAACATTACAGGTGAAACGAGATGATACAAAAGAGCAGGTAGAACAATTAGAGGAAAAACTGGCAACAGGAAAAGAAAATATTGCTGAGCAAATAGAAGAACTTAAATCGGAGTATATCGAATTTCTAAATAAGCAGGCTGCAAAGCGAAATGAAAAACAATCGATTGAACAGCAGCAACAACAGATTACAGGTAAAAAAGAAAAGCAAGCAGAGAAATTTGAGGATTTACTCATACAGAGAGACGAAATAACCACTAAAAAAGATCAACTGGAATCTGATTATCATAATCAAGAAAAGAAATATAATGCCAAGGCTTCAGCTATTCAGCAATTAAAAGAAAAGTTGAACAGCGATCGTCATACATTTCAAGAAGCACAGACGAAACTATATCAAGGCTATCAATATATGGAGAAGCTAAAATCTAAACAGGAGATGCTTGAAGATATGAAGGAAGATTTTCAAGGGTTCTTCTATGGTGTTAAGGCTGTTCTGAAGGCTCGTGAGGAAAGGAAACTTGATGGTATCTCAGGTGCTGTGATTGAACTTGTTGATGTACCTAAAACGTATATTACTGCAATTGAAACAGTACTCGGTGCTCAGGCCCAGCATGTTGTTGTTAGTGATGATACGGCTGCCCGTGATGCGATTAGCTGGCTTAAAAAAACTAGCAATGGACGAGCAACGTTTTTACCATTATCCTCCATTAAAGCCCGTTTTGTGCCGAAAGAGGTACTGTCAAAAGTTGAGAATCATGCTGGTTTTATTGGTGTCGCTGCTGACTTAGTATCTGCACAAAATGAATTTCAAAGAGCAGTCAACCACCTAATGGGGCATGTTATAATTGCCAAGACCTTGCGAGATGCCAACGAAATTGCCAAAACGGTTATGCGCAAGTTTAGGATTGTTACACTTGATGGGGACGTTGTTAATCCAGGTGGCTCAATGTCTGGTGGAGCACAGAAGAAATCGAATCAGTCCCTGTTCACAAGGGAGAAGGATTTACAGGAGGTAACAGATAAGTTAACTGAATTTCAGGAGAAGGCAAGTGCTTTTGAACAGAAAGTTGATAAGCAGAAGCAGCAAATTAATGAGACAGAAAAACAATTAGCAAGCGAAGAACAAGCAATTACAAATGAACATCAGATACTCCAGGAAATTCGGTCTGCATACAAAGAAGCAGAAATGAAACTGGTTTCACTTAATGATAATTTAACGTTATATGATCAGGATAAACAGCAATTTGACCAGGATAATAATGAATTAGTAACCCGTGATAAGCAACTTACAAATGATCTGGATGATATCTCTAATCAGCTTGAGAAAGTGCAGAAACAGATTGATGAACTCACGGAACAGGAAGCAGATTTCAAAGAAAACCAGGAACAATTACAACAGGACTTGCAGAAAGAACAGGTGAACTTAGCTGAGCAGGAAGAACGTCTAAAGAACCAACGTGAAAAAACGAATACGGTTAAAGAACAATTAACCGAATTTCAAGCGCAATATGATAACTACACTAATGATCTAAATGACTTGCTGGAAATGCATAATTCCGAAGAAACCGAAGCAGAAATTGATCAGAACATTCAATCGGCAAAGGATGATAAGGAAGCTTTAACGAGTAAAATCCAGCATATGCGTTCCGAAAGATCAGAACGGACACAGCTGATGCAGGATCAGGAAAGAGAATTAAAAGAAGAGAACAAGAAGCATCAATCGTTTATGCAAGAAATTCAGCAAAAAGAAGTTAAAGCGAATCGCTTGGATGTTGAACTGGAAAATAGGCTGTCAAAACTGCAAACAGAATATACGATTACTTTTGAAAAAGCTAAACAGACCTACGATAAAACAGAGAATATTGAAGAGACAAAATCAATAGTGAGTCAAATCAAACAAGCGATTGATCAGCTTGGAACGGTTAATCTGGGTGCAATTGATGAATATGACCGTATTTCTGAGCGCTTTGAATTTTTATCTGAGCAAAAGAATGACTTAGTGGAAGCAAAACAAACGTTATATACCGTGATTTCAGAAATGGATGAGGAGATGCAAAAGCGATTTGGTGAAACGTTCAGTCAGATTAAGGACGAGTTCGCTATTGTTTTTGAGCAATTGTTTGGAGGCGGTCGTGCAGAGTTGAAGTTAACCGACCCAAGCAATCTTCTGGATACAGGTGTAGAGATTATTGCACAACCACCAGGCAAAAGGCTTCAGCATTTAGGTCTGCTTTCTGGTGGTGAACGGGCATTGACAGCAATTGCGCTATTATTTGCGATATTACGTGTTCGCCCTGTGCCGTTTTGTGTACTAGACGAAGTAGAGGCGGCACTTGATGAAGCGAATGTTACAAGGTTTGCAAAATATGTGAATGCATATAGTAAGGATACGCAATTTATTGTAATTACACACCGTAAGGGTACAATGGAAGAAGCAAATGTATTATATGGTGTGACAATGCAAGAGTCTGGAGTATCTCGTTTAGTATCTGTTCGGTTAGAGGATACAAAAGAATTAGTTAACTCGTAAGGAGGATGTCACACAGATGAGCTTCATGGAAAAATTAAAAAGTAAATTCAAGCAAAACGAAGAAGCAGAAGAAGTTTCAGCAAAATATAAAGATGGTATGGCAAAGACGCGAAATTCCTTTTCAGGAAAGATTAATGATTTAATCGCCCGCTATCGTAAAGTTGATGAGGATTTTTTTGAAGAACTGGAAGAAGTGCTTATATCAGCGGATGTTGGGGTTATGACTGTAATGGATCTTGTTGAAGAACTAAAGATGGAAGTAAAACGTCAAAATATAAAAGATACGAAAGAAGTAAAGGATGTTATTTCTGAAAAGCTTGTAGAAATTTACTATGGCGACGACGATGAGGAAATTGAAGAATTACATATTGAAGGAAACCAGCTTTCTGTAATCCTTGTTGTTGGTGTGAATGGGGTTGGCAAAACAACTTCTATTGGTAAACTCGCACACAAATTAAAGCAAGATGGTAAAAATGTGGTTTTAGCAGCGGGTGATACTTTCCGTGCTGGTGCTATCGAACAGTTGGATGTTTGGGGAGAACGTGCTGATGTTGACGTGGTCAAGCAAAGTGCTGGGAGTGATCCTGCAGCAGTTATATTTGATGGTATTAAGGCTGCTAAATCCCGCAATGCCGATGTATTAATCTGTGATACAGCAGGTAGGTTACAAAATAAAGTAAATTTAATGAATGAGCTTTCCAAAGTAAAGCGAGTTATTGAGCGTGAAGTTCCTGGAGCCCCCCATGAAGTGCTGTTAGTGTTAGATGCGACGACAGGTCAAAATGCAATGAGCCAGGCTAAAACATTTTCCGATGCAACAAATGTGTCTGGTATTGTGTTAACGAAGCTTGATGGAACCGCAAAAGGCGGGATTGTGTTGGCAATCCGAAATGAATTGAATATCCCTGTTAAATATGTAGGACTTGGAGAAAAAGTAGAGGATCTTCAGGAGTTTAACGCACATGCTTTTGTCTATGGTTTATTTGCTGATCTTCTTGAAGATAGCTCTGAATAATGTTACTATGTTTTATGTAAAGGGATTTCACTTAACAAGGGGTGTTTTAATTGCTGGAAAAAACTACGCGAGTTAATTATTTATTCGATTTTTATCAAGAACTACTAACCCCTAAACAGCGTAACTACATGGAAATGTATTATTTGGAGGACTATTCACTGGGTGAAATTTCCGATCTGTTTGAGGTTTCCAGGCAAGCTGTTTATGATAACATTAGACGTACAGAAAAAATGCTTGAATCCTATGAAAAAAAGCTAAAACTGTATGATAAATTTCAGCAGCGCTCAAGCATTTTAGCTCAGCTGGATGAAGTGACCGAAAATGATAGCAAGATGCAACAGTTTATAAATAACTTAAAAGAATTAGATTAGGGGGACACCTTCTATGGCATTTGAAGGATTGGCCGACCGTTTACAAAATACGATGAAAAAAATAAAAGGCAAAGGTAAGGTTTCAGAACAAGACGTTAAAGAAATGACGCGTGAAGTTCGACTTGCCTTACTTGAAGCCGATGTAAACTTTAAAGTTGTAAAAGACTTAATTAAACGGATTAAAGAGCGTGCTGTCGGACAGGAAGTTATGGAGAGCTTAACACCTGGTCAGCAGGTTATTAAAGTTGTGAAAGAAGAATTAACAGAATTAATGGGTGGCGAGCAGAGTAAAATTGCTGTTGCTGATCGTTCGCCAACTGTCATCATGATGGTAGGCCTGCAGGGTGCTGGTAAGACAACGACAACTGGTAAGCTGGCAAACCATTTACGAAAACAGCATAATCGGTCCCCGCTATTAGTAGCATGTGACATATACCGCCCAGCGGCGATTGACCAGCTTGAAACACTTGGTAAGCAATTGGAAATGCCTGTATTTTCTAAAGGAACAGAGGCAAACCCGGTTGATATTGCTTCTGAGGCCATAGAACAAGCTAAAGCAGAGCACAATGATTATGTGATCATCGATACAGCAGGGCGTTTGCATGTTGATACTGATTTAATGGATGAGTTACAGCAAATTAAGTCGTCCGTTAAGCCGGATGAAATATTCTTAGTCGTTGATGCTATGACAGGTCAGGATGCTGTGAATGTTGCTGAGAGTTTTAATGAACAACTGGATTTGTCCGGTGTTGTCCTAACTAAACTTGATGGTGATACACGTGGTGGTGCAGCACTTTCTATCAAAGCCGTTACCGATAAACCGATTAAATTTGCCGGTACAGGTGAAAAACTGGATGGATTTGAGGCATTTCATCCAGAACGAATGGCATCGCGAATTCTTGGGATGGGTGATGTACTATCCCTTATTGAAAAAGCACAAACAAATGTTGATGAGAAACAAGCGAAGGAACTCGAACAAAAAATGCGTACTGCATCATTTACCTTTGATGACTTTTTGGAACAGATGGGCCAAGTAAAGAACATGGGTCCGTTAGAGGATCTGATGGGTATGATCCCTGGTGCCAACAAAATGAAGGGGCTAAAAAATGCGCAATTTGATGAGAAACAGCTTGTTTATGTGGAAGCAATTATCAAATCGATGACAAAGAAAGAACGGCAAGAGCCAAGCATTATGAACGCTAGCAGGAAAAAGCGAATTGCGAAAGGTTCCGGAACATCTGTTTCACAAGTAAATCGTTTATTGAAACAATTTGAGGAAATGAAAAAAATGATGAAGCAAATGACAGGTGCCCAAAAAGGGAAAAAAGGTAAAGGAATGAAATTTCCATTCATGTAATTAGAAAAGAAGAAGTGATTTTACAGGCTATTATCACCCCGTTCTAAGTCAACACCTGTACGAACACGACTTATTGCGTCACTGGCGTTAGCATGTCCTGTACGGCGGAGCTGGACAAGACAAAATCACTATACTGACAAAGTTTTAAACTTACGTTTAGTAATTTCCTTTTTGTTGTAATGGAAAAACACTTTACAGACATTGAACTTTCTGTTAGAATCTAAAATTGTGTAAAACATATTTATTGGAGGTGCAATAACATGGCAGTTAAAATTCGTTTGAAACGTATGGGATCTAAAAGAAATCCATTTTATCGTTTAGTTGTAGCAGATTCACGTTCTCCACGTGACGGTCGCTTAATTGAGCAAATTGGAACATACAATCCTGTAGTTAATCCAGTTGAAGTTAAAATAGATGAAGAAAAAGCATTGGATTGGATGACTAAAGGTGCTAAACCAAGTGATACAGTTCGTAACCTATTCTCAAAAGAAGGCATCATGAAAAAATTCCACGACCAGAAAAATCAAAAGTAAAGTAGTGTGATATCATGAAAGCCCTAATTGAATCAATTGTTACACCATTAGTCGATCAGCCGGAGGACATTGTTGTAACAGAGACAGAAGAGGATGCAAAAATTGTTTATCATCTTTCTGTAAATCAAGACGATGTTGGTAAGGTTATTGGCAAAAATGGACGTATTGCTAAAGCAATCCGGACCGTTGTGTATGCAGCGAAATCGGATTCAAACAAACGTATTTATTTGGATATTATGTAAAGGGAGAGGGGATACCTTTCCCTTTTTCCACATCTAATTCATTATTTCTGTACCAGGACTGTTTAAGAGAGTGAGGAACAGTAGTGCAAATAATAAAGAAAGTTCTCATAAAGCAAGTCATTACAGACAAAAGCAAGGCAAAATTGCATAAAAACTTTTATAATCATAAAATGCGGCTTGAACAAGAGTGTCAACAACTCCTGTTTGAACAACGTAAGTTACAAAATAAAACAGGTGTATCAAAGCAAGAGCTATCTCAGCGTTTTCAGCAGGAAGTTAAAAATCGCAAAGAAAAAATTAAGCTGCTTGATTTTAAGATTGAACAGATGGATATGCTGGAAATAGGCAGTGAAATCACAGAAAAAGAAGTTGAATCTCTTGTTGAGGTGAAAGTTGGATCGCATTGGAAAGAGATTATGGAAGAAACAGCGATTGTTATTGAAGATGACATCGTTATTCGAATTGATGAGTAGCAGGTGAAACTATGACTGATAAAATGTTTAATGTAGGTAAAATAGTAAATACACATGGTATAAAAGGCGAAGTAAAAGTACTTCGTATCAGTGATTTTGATGAACGGTTTGAAGCTGGAGGAACATTATTTATAGTGAAAGAAAACAAAACTCCTATTGAATTGGAAATTGATTCACATCGCGTACATAAGGGTTTTGACCTTCTTCAATTTAAAGGGTTCGACAACATTAGCGATGTTGAACATTATAAAGGTGCATACTTAAAAATAACGGAAGATCAATTAACCGACCTGGATGAAGATGAATACTATTACCACGAAATTATTGGCTGTGATGTCTATTTGAATAGTGGAGAAAAGCTCGGAGTAATTAAAGAAATATTGTCACCGGGAGCAAATGATGTGTGGGTCATGAAACAGGATAAGGGTAAAGACGTGCTCATTCCCTATATTGAAGAAGTTGTGAAGCAGGTGGATGTGGAAGCTAGTAAAGTGATCATCGAACCAATGGAAGGACTGCTTGACTAATGCATATTGATGTATTGACGTTATTTCCTGAGATGTTGTCAGGAGTATTAAATTCTTCGATTCTTAAAAAAGCATATGAAAAGGAAAAGTTTAGCTACAGCTTAATTAATTTTCGAGATTATACTGAAAACAGACATTATAAAGTCGATGACTACCCGTATGGTGGTGGAGCAGGTATGGTGTTAACTCCCCAACCTGTATTTGATGCAGTCGATGCAGTTGTTAGAGATAGGCCAACAAAGCCACGAGTTGTACTTATGTGTCCACAAGGTGAACCTTATAATCAGAAAAAAGCCGAGGAGCTAGCAAAAGAAGAGCATCTCGTATTTATTTGTGGTCATTACGAGGGATATGATGAACGAATCAGAGAACAGCTCGTCACCGATGAAATTTCTATTGGTGATTATGTGCTTACCGGTGGAGAGCTTGGCGCTATGGTTGTTATTGACAGCGTTGTTCGCTTATTACCGGATGTGCTGGGTAACAAAGAATCTGCACCTGAAGATTCCTTTTCAACAGGATTATTGGAGCACCCGCAATACACACGTCCAGCTAACTTTCGCGGCATGAAAGTCCCGGATATACTGCTGTCAGGTGACCATGCTAAAATAAAAGCATGGCGCAGGAAAGAATCATTGAAACGGACATATGAAAGACGACCTGAATTAATCGATAAACACTCTTTATCCGATGAAGACGCTAAAATATGGAATAAATTTAATAGAAATTAAACAAATACAGTTGAACTCATTATATCAATATGGTATATTTACTGTTGTGCTTAAGTAGGATACTTAAGTCGTATAAACGGTGTTCCGCTGTCCCTTAGCGAGATATGAGCATTGGTTTGGAAGGAGTGAAGCAGTATGCAACAATTAATCGCAGACATTACAAAAGATCAGCTTCGTACTGATCGTCCTGAGTTTCGCCCAGGAGACACTGTTAAAGTACACGTTAAAGTTGTCGAAGGAACTCGTGAACGTATTCAGGTTTTCGAAGGTGTTGTAATTAAACGCCAAAATGGTGGAATTAGTGAAACATTTACAGTAAGAAAGCTTTCTTACGGTGTTGGTGTTGAACGTACATTCCCAGTACATTCACCTCGCGTTGCGAAAATTGAAGTTACTCGTCGTGGTATTGTTCGACGTGCTAAACTATACTATCTTCGTAATTTACGTGGAAAAGCAGCACGTATTAAAGAACGCAGATAATAATCAATATTATTGGAAAGGAGCTTTGCCCATTTGTGCAAACTCCTTTCCTTTTTACTTTCAAAACTTACGTATTATAAAATTTGAGTTCTGAGTGTAACTGGACTTCAAAATCAGCCACTTCCAGCGTATGTGCTAAGCGCCTAGTGCCACTTCTTTGTCCGTGTTAAAACGATAAGAAATAATGGATGTTCGACTTAAAACTAACACATCTTGTGGCAACGTCGAACTACCACATGTCCTGTTTAGGCAGTTTACGCTTTTCGTGTATCCTTTTCGCTTTCCAAGCATAAGATTCATCTTGACTTTCGCCATCATTGGCGATAAGTCAAGTTCATCTAATCTCAGGTATAAGGAAGATCGACTAAGACAGCTTCTTATCGGGCAACGTCGACCCATTCACAGCGCTGAGCACAGTCCATACGGCGCTAAATCAGGCGCTTACGCTTTTGAACATACATATTTTCATGTGAAATGATATAATACAGATAAAATAGAATCATACTATAATATATACTGTTGTAGCCGGAGGGGAATATATGTCTAAACAGAAAAGTGAATGGTTTGACTGGATAAAAGCTTTACTGATCGCCTTTGCATTAGCTTTTATCGTTCGAACGTTCTTTTTTGCCCCCATTGTTGTTGATGGTCCATCCATGATGCCCACACTACATGATGGGGACCAAATGATTGTTAATAAATTTTTATATGATATAACAGAGCCAGAACGATTTGATATAGTTGTTTTTCATGCTTCAGATCAAAAGGATTTCATCAAACGAATTATCGGGTTACCTGGAGAACATGTTGCTGTTGACGATGATGTCTTATACATTAATGGTGAAGAGGTTAAAGAACCATTTTTGGCATCACAAAAGAAAAAGAGGATGTCCACTAACCCTTTAACGAGTGATTTTAAGCTTGAAGATCTTCCAGGCGAATATGAAAAGATTCCAGAAAATCACGTGCTTGTGTTGGGGGACAATCGTAACAATTCAACAGACAGCCGAATGCTAGGTCTAGTATCAATGGATCAAATTGTTGGAAAAACAGGTCTAATATACTGGCCATTTGACAGGGTTCAGACTATAGGTGAATAAGGTGATAAAACAATGACAATACAATGGTTTCCAGGGCATATGGCAAAAGCAAAACGTGAGGTAGAGGAAAAATTAAAGCTGGTTGATTTTGTAATGGAGCTAGTTGATGCGAGAGCCCCGATGTCTTCACAAAATCCAATGCTTCAGCAAGTATTACAGAACAAGCCTAAAATGATTGTCCTGATGAAAAGAGATTTAGCAGATAGCCGTGAAACAGATAGATGGATTTCTTATTTTAAGGATAAAAACATCCATGTAATAGCAATTAATGTGAATGATAAAACTGACTTGAAACGAGTAATTCAGTTAGGTAAAGAGCTTGGTCAGGAAAAATTGGAAAAACTAAGGAAAAAAGGAATCCAACCACGCCCGGCCAGAGCAATGATAATCGGTATTCCAAATGTTGGTAAATCAACATTAATTAACCGTCTCGCCAATAAAAAGATTGCTAAAACTGGTGATAAACCAGGTGTAACGAAACAACAGTTATGGATTAAAGTAAAAAAAGATTTTGAGTTGCTTGATACACCAGGAATTTTATGGCCAAAATTTGAAGATGAAATAGTTGGCTATCGATTAGCAGCTATTGGCACTATCAAGGACCAACTGCTATCGTTACAGGATATTGTAGCGTTTGTTATTACGTATATGCTAGAACATTATCCTAAACAGCTCAAAGAACGCTATGCAATTGAATCAGATATGGAAGATATGTGGGAAATATTCGTGTCTATTGGAAAACAGCGTGGTGCATTGGAGAGTGGCGGAAACGTAAATTTCGAAAAGGTGTCGGATCTGGTTATAGGTGATCTGAGGACAGGAAAGCTTGGTAATATCACACTTGAAACACCTGAAAACTAAGTGGCATACATCTATGGATGATGTCACTTTTCAATTTTTCCCGAAAACAGCCGATATAAAGAAATAGAAAAAGGTGATGAAATGAAACAAAAATCAATTGCAGTAATAAAGCATCTATTCGAAGCAGAAAAGATTGATGAATCATTTGTGAGTGAATTGAAATTGGACGAGCGTAAAGGCGTTCAGAAACTTATTAAACAGTATGAACGCCAAAAACAAAAAGAACAGAAATTAAAACAGAATTTTGTGCAAATGTCCCGTTATGAAAAAAACTGCTATGCAAATGGTTGTCAGTATATAGCTGGCGTTGATGAAGCTGGTCGTGGTCCACTTGCAGGTCCTGTTGTAGCAGCTTCCGTTATTTTACCAAGAGAATTTATATTGCTTGGATTAAACGATTCTAAACAGCTAAATGAAACTACAAGAAATGAATTTTTCAGTATTATTAAGGAACAGGCGGTAAGTTATGGAATATCCATTATAGGCAACCAAAAAATTGATCAAGTCAATATCTATGAGGCTACGAAACTTGCAATGCATGATGCTATAAATCAATTAAATCCAAAACCGGATCATATCTTACTTGATGCGGTAACTCTCGATAACTTATCATGTACGTCTGAACCTATTATAAAAGGGGATCAGGAAAGCATAACTATTGCTGCAGCTAGTATTTTGGCAAAAGTTACCCGTGACAATTTAATGAAGGAATTACATACGAAATATCCTGTCTATGAATTCAAGTCTAATATGGGGTACGGTACAAAGCGTCATATGGAGATGTTAACAGAACATGGGATATCTCCATATCATCGAAAGTCGTATGCACCTGTAAGAAATGCTATTAACTAATAGCCGTTATCTAAAAGATTCTTGCATTATCAAAATAACGAAATCAAAGCGTAGTTGATATAAACTGTGACATAGACCAAGGATAATCGATTGTAGTATTTAGTGTGGCTCCCTGACCCTCGCAGATGGAATATACTCGCTTTCCGTGGGCTCACCACGAGCCTCCTCGCTCGCAAAGAACGCTCCCTGTGGGGTCTCTTAGGATCGCTGTCCCACAGGAGTCTCGCATATTCCAACTGCTGGTTTAAATGGTTTAAAATCTAGTTTTTTCTATCACGATATGCATTTGTTTTTTAGAATAAAGTGAGCCACACCCAGCGTAGGAAATACATGGAGACTCCTGCGGGAATAGCAACAGCTGAAGATCCCGCAGGAAGCGGTTTTGGCTTCCGAGGAAGCTGAAACGTTGCCCTAAGGTGCGCGGAATGTATTTCCGAAGCGATGTTAAGCACTCAAATATTCTTCCGCACTATGTCACAGTTTAAATCAACAGCGACCGTAGAGTCTATGATTTACGAAATGAGCTTAATTGATAGAGGGGGCTTTCTATGAGTATTCAACAGTTAGCAGGACAGCGAATAACTTCATCTCAGGTTTCTAATTCCACGCAAACCTTAAGATCAGGGCAAATTGTTCAAGGAAAAATTGTTAAATTGTTCCCGAACAATAAAGCACAAATTCAGCTTGGAACTCAAAAAATGATTGCTCAATTAGAAGCTTCCTTGACAGTTGGTGGAAAATACCATTTTCAGGTGCAGGCATCAGACAGTGTTGTCCATTTAAAAGTAATTGGAGACCAATTAAAAAATCGAGCTAATGTAAATATGATGAGTTTGATGCGGCAACTCGGACTTAATGCAACTAAGTCAAATATTGCACTTATGCAGTCTTTAATAAGTGAAAAGATACCATTCTCAAAAGAACAACTACAAAAGGCATTCCAGCTATTGGATAGCGCTAAAAACAAATTTCAGGCTCACCAAATACTGAAGGAAATGATCGCTTCAAGATTACCAATAACAGATTCGGTTTATCAGGCATTAGCTGCTAAAAACACGAACGGAATAACAGACCAAATGAAATCATTATTGCAGCAGTTAAGACAAGATACCAACCAAACGAAACTCCATCAGCATATGATAAATCGATTAAGCCAACTAACGGAGCGGCCATCTAATCAATTGGTTAAGCAAATTATCAGTCAAGCTAGTAATAATAATCAACAACTTTTTAATGTGTTAAAGAGTTCTGGGATTGTTGATGCAAGTGTAGATTTTTCCACTTGGAAGTCTGAGTGGGCAACTTTTGCCAAGCAAGACAATCTTGTATCAGGGAGCAATACGAAGCTTCCGTTTCAACTAAACAGTATGGAAGCAACTCGGGTACTTGAACAAATGAGTAATAACGGTACCAGTATAAGATCCAATTCAAAGGCGGTTATTCAAAGCTTTGGACATTCTGTTGAAACGGCAGTTGCAAACAATACTGCATTGCCTGGTCATGAATTTTCCCAATTGAAACAGCAGTTGACCAAGACAATAATGCCTCTTCTTTCAGATACACAGCAGCAGCAGCTAACTAAGATCATATCGAATAGTCCAACTCAAATGCGTCAGCTTCTTTCTGTATTACAAACTATGGCAAGAAGTGATACTTACGCAGACATTGATAATGTTTTGACAACGATGAAACTTGGTGAATCATTTCTTAATTCTTCTCCAAAAGAACAATTTTTAAGTCAAATACAACAGGTATTACGGTTTACCGGATTGAACTATGAGAATCAGCTCGCCAATAACATGGCGAAACAGCAATCAGCTACAATTAAATCAATGCTAATGCAAATACTTCAGCAATCGGATGGAACGGTTCATGATCGCTCACAGCAATTGTTGAATTTTATAAACGGGATGCAAATACAGTCTGTAAACGACACAAACAACTTCCTTCAGGCAAGTTTGCAAGTTCCAGCTGAGAAGTTGGGATTGCCAAATGATATGCAATTGGATTTCGAAGGTAAAAGGACAGAAGATGGAGAAATTAACCCTGACTTTTGTCGAATAATATTTTATTTGGAACTAGCAAATTTGAATGAAACGATTATTGACATGAATATTCAAAAACGTGCTGTAGCAATAACCATATATAATGATCTAAGTGAGATGGCTGATTACTCTAATTCTCTTAAACCGATGGTAAAAGAGGGGCTTGAGTCATTAAATTACCAGCTTTCAACTATTACTATAAAACCAATTCATGAAAATTACCTTTCAGATAGTGATAAGCTTAAAACGGCGTACCAGAATTCTTATCAAGGAGTGGATTATCGGGTATGACAGAAAAAAGGAACAAGGCCGTAGCATTAAGGTACGACCAGGATATTGAACATGCACCAAAGGTTACTGCAACTGGGAAAGGGTTAGTAGCAGAAAGTATTATAGATAAGGCAAAGGAAAATAATGTTCCTGTTCAGGAAGACTCTTCTTTAGTCGAGCTTTTGGCAGAACTTAACATAAATGAAACAATTCCTGATGAGTTGTATCAGGCTGTTGCTGAAGTGTTTGCTTTTGTCTACAGAACAGATCAAAATTTGGCGAAATCTGGAAAAAATTAATTCAACATATTTCTCATAACAATAATCGTTTGCAGTTCAGCAAAAGTGTCATTAATTTTTTAAATAAATATGACACTTTTTTCTATTTATGTTCGATTGTAATAATGAAGAAGGTACAAACAACATTTATTTCGACAATACTCGCTTATTGTTGTGAAATTTGTTGTTTTTTTATACAATGGGAATGCAGTGAATTTTGATGGGAGGATGAAAGATGAACATTCATGAGTATCAAGGCAAAGAAATTTTGCGAAGCTATGGTGTAAATGTTCCGAACGGACATGTTGCATATACGGTAGACGAAGCAGTAAAAGCAGCAGAAAAACTAGATAGTTCCGTAAAAGTAGTAAAAGCTCAAATCCACGCAGGCGGCCGGGGTAAAGCTGGTGGCGTGAAGATTGCAAAAAACTTGGATGAAGTGCGTACATACGCAAATGAAATTTTAGGTAAAACACTAGTGACGCACCAGACTGGACCAGAAGGTAAGGAAGTTAAACGTCTTCTTATCGAAGAAGGCTGTGATATTCAAAAAGAATATTATGTAGGACTAGTAATGGATCGTGCTACTTCACGTGTCGTTATGATGGCATCAGAAGAAGGTGGTACAGAAATTGAAGAAGTTGCAGCGGAGTCCCCTGAGAAAATCTTCAAAGAAGTTATTGACCCGGTAGTGGGACTTTCAGGTTACCAAGCTCGTAGACTAGCATTCAATATAAATATTCCTGATGAACTAATTGGTAAAGCAGCGAAATTTATGATGAGTCTTTATACTGCATTTGTAGAAAAGGATTGTTCTATCGCTGAAATCAACCCGCTTGTTACAACTGGCGATGGACAAGTTCTTGCATTAGATTCAAAATTAAACTTTGATGATAATGCAATGTTCCGTCAAAAAGATGTTCTTGAGTTGCGTGATTTGGATGAGGAAGATGAAAAAGAAATCGATGCATCCAAATATGACCTAAGTTATGTTTCCTTAGATGGTAATATTGGCTGTATGGTTAATGGTGCAGGTCTTGCAATGTCTACTATGGACATTATTAAACATTACGGCGGCGACCCCGCTAACTTCCTTGACGTTGGGGGCGGTGCAACGGCTGAAAAGGTTACAGAAGCATTCAAAATCATTTTGTCCGATTCCAATGTAAAAGGTATTTTTGTTAACATCTTTGGTGGTATTATGAAGTGTGATGTTATTGCTGAAGGTGTTGTAGAAGCGACAAAGCAAGTAGGACTTGAAATGCCGCTTGTAGTACGTTTAGAAGGAACAAACGTTAAGTTAGGCAAGCAGATTCTCGATGAATCTGGCTTAAACATTACGTCAGCAGGGTCAATGGCTGACGGCGCTGAAAAAATCGTCTCCATGGTAAAGTAAGGTTAAAGCGGAGGCAACTGGTATAAAAAAATGAGTGTATTTTGTGCAGAAAGGACGGACGAAAATGAGTGTATATGTCAATAAAGATACTAAAGTAATTGTCCAAGGTATTACTGGTGGTACAGCAAAATTTCATACAAAACAAATGCTTGAATATGGTACAAAAATCGTTGGCGGTGTGACACCGAAAAAAGGTGGTACAGAAGTAGAAGGGGTTCCTGTATTTAATACAGTACAGGATGCAGTTAAAGAAACAGGAGCAACTGCTTCTGTCATTTATGTCCCGGCACCATTTGCTGCAGATGCAATCCTGGAAGCGGTAGATGCTGAGTTAGACCTTGCTATCTGTATTACAGAGCATATTCCTGTTATGGATATGGTCAAAGTGAAACGGTATATGGAAGGTAAGAAGACACGTCTTGTAGGTCCTAACTGTCCAGGTGTTATTACACCTGAAGAGTGTAAAATTGGTATTATGCCAGGTTACATTCATAAGAAAGGACATATCGGTGTTGTTTCACGTTCTGGAACATTAACATATGAAGCAGTACATCAGTTATCAGAAAACGGATATGGACAATCTTCTGCTGTCGGTATTGGTGGAGACCCTGTGAATGGTACTGATTTCATTGATGTATTAAAGGCATTTAATGAAGATCCAGATACAGAAGCAGTAGTTATGATAGGCGAAATCGGTGGAACAGCAGAAGAAGAAGCTGCTGAATGGGTTAAGGCAAACATGACAAAGCCTGTAGTAGGCTTCATCGGTGGTGCTACAGCGCCTCCAGGGAAACGTATGGGTCATGCTGGTGCGATTATATCTGGAGGTAAAGGTACAGCAGATGAGAAGATACGTGTCATGAATGATTGTGGTATTAAAGTAGCTGAGACTCCAGCAGTAATGGGCGAAACCATGATTAGTGTATTAAAAGAAAAAAATCTTCAAGACAAATGTAAAACACATTAAGTAAATGTACGGAACCCTGAAGTGAAAGTGCTTCTGGGTTCCTACTATATAAATAAGGAAGTGATCTATTGGAATTAGTTCGTAAACGTTTAATTCATTTGCATCGATGCCGAGGTGTTACAAGAAAGACAATTCGAAAATTTATCCGCTATGATCCTACATTAAAAAGCATCTACAAACTAACCTCAACGCAAGTTAGCCAATTCTTTTCATTACCCCATAAGAATGCAGTGTTATTTCATTCAGACCTTCGTAGCCAAGAACTAAAGAACCAGCTTAAAAGAGACTTAACATCATATAAAGTGATAACAGTAGTTGACGAAAACTATCCTTTTGTGTTAAAAACTATTAAAGATGCGCCACTGGTCCTATATGCCATTGGTGATACAAGTTTATTGAACCTGGACCCCATATTGAGTGTAATTGGGACAAGAAAACCTTCCAGGGAAGCTAAACTTAAAATGGAGAAGTATGTTCTGCCATTAATTCAACAAAATTGGATAATTGTTAGCGGTATGGCTACAGGTATTGATAGTTTTGCACACCAGATGGCGTTGGAACACAAGGGAAAGACCATTGCAGTACTTGGCAGTGGATTTAGACACATATACCCTAAACAGAATTCAGCTCTTTTTAAACAAATTGCCATAAATGGCTTGCTACTTTCAGAGTACACTCCAAATTCGCCGCCAGAGCGGTTTTATTTTCCTGAAAGAAATAGGATTATAAGCGGTTTAAGTTTCGGTACATTAGTGATTGAAGCTACCAAAAAGAGTGGTACCCTAATTACGGTTGACCAGGCCTTAGACCAAGGTAGAGAGGTTTATGCAGTTCCTGGATCCCCATTACTGAAACAGACTGAAGGGTGTCATAAAATGATCCAGGACGGTGCTAAATTAGTACAAGAAGCTGACGATATCCTAGAAGATTGGGATAGAATAAAGCCAAATTGGGTTATTTAGGCCGTTGTACAAGCGAATGATACCATCACATGTTTGACAAATGTATGGTAACTATTTAATATTAGTGAAGATTTCCAATTTATTTAATAATAACCTCATTTTGGGAGGAAAATAAATGTCAGATTACCTCGTGATCGTGGAATCGCCTGCAAAAGCGAAAACGATCGAACGTTATTTAGGAAAGAAATATAAAGTAAAAGCATCCATGGGACATGTAAGAGATCTACCAAAAAGCCAAATGGCTGTGGATGTAGACGATAAGTTTAAACCAAAATATATTACTATTCGCGGTAAAGGCGATGTACTAAAAGAATTAAAATCTGCCGCAAAAAAAGCGAAAAAAGTCTATCTAGCAGCTGACCCCGACAGAGAGGGGGAAGCAATTGCTTGGCATTTAGCACACAGTTTAAATGTTGATGAGAATTCGCAGTGCCGTGTTGTTTTTAATGAAATTACAAAAGATGCAATAAAGGAATCATTTAAAAACCCACGAACAATCAATAATGATTTGGTTGATGCCCAACAAGCAAGGCGGATTCTTGACCGTCTTGTTGGCTATAACATAAGCCCTTTGCTATGGAAGAAGGTCAAAAAAGGCTTGAGTGCTGGTCGAGTACAATCGGTAGCAGTAAAAATGATTATTGACCGAGAGAGGGAAATAGAGAACTTCAAACCTGAGGAATACTGGTCTATCGAGGCTAATTTCCTCAAAGATAAAGAAGTTTTCGAAGGATCATTTTATGGAGTTGACAACAAGAAGAAAGAATTGAAAACAGAACAGGATGTCAAATCCATTATGGAAAAAATGGATGATAATAAGTTCTCGGTTGATAAAGTAAACAAACGTGAACGCAAGCGAAACCCAGCTAAGCCCTTTACAACATCTTCGTTACAACAGGAAGCTGCACGTAAGCTTAACTTTCGTGCAAAGAAGACAATGATGGTTGCACAGCAATTATATGAAGGTATTGATCTGGGAAAAAAATCTGGGGGGATAACCGGTTTAATCACGTATATGCGTACAGACTCAACACGAATTTCTGAGACTGCCAAACAAGAGGCTAAAGGATATATAGAAGAACAATTCGGTAAAGAGTATTTGGGTAACCAAAGCAAAGCTAAGAAACAAGAAGGTGCCCAGGATGCTCACGAAGCCGTCAGACCTACATCAGCTTTACGTGATCCAAAAACAATGAAACCTGTTTTGTCAAGAGAACAGTATCGTTTGTACAAACTGATTTTTGAACGATTTCTAGCAAGTCAAATGGCTCCAGCAATTATGGATACCATGACTGTTCATATGCTAAATAATGGAGTCGAGTTTCGGGCAACTGGATCCAAAGTTAAATTTAAAGGGTTTATGAAGGTCTATGTTGAAGGTACAGACGATAAGAAGAAGGATGAAAATAAGTTCTTGCCCGATCTTAAGGAAGGTATGGTTGTTGAAGCATCAGAGATTACACCAAACCAGCATTTTACACAGCCGCCACCAAGATATACGGAAGCTCGACTTGTTAGAACAATGGAAGAGCAAGGCATTGGCCGACCATCGACATTTGCTCCTACATTGGATACAATTCAGCGTCGCGGGTATGTAAGTATTGATAATAAACGTTTTATTCCAACAGAATTAGGGGGTATTGTAACAGATATCTTAGAAGAATTTTTCCCGGAAATTATCGATATTGATTTTACTGTTAAGATGGAAGATGATCTTGATTCCATTGAAGAAGGAAAAACAGAATGGGTTCAAATACTCGATACATTTTACTCAGGATTCCATAAACGACTGGAAAAAGCAGAACAAGAGATGGAAAAGATAGAAATAAGAGATGAGCCGGCAGGAATAGACTGTGAAAATTGCGGGCATGAAATGGTATACAAGATGGGGCGATATGGGAAGTTTTTAGCTTGTTCGAACTTCCCGGAATGCAGGAATACAAAACCAATATTAAAAGAAATAGGTGTGAAATGCCCTAAATGTGAAGAAGGAAACGTGGTTGAACGGAAATCTAAAAAGAAGAGAACTTTTTATGGTTGTGACCGTTTTCCTGATTGTGACTTTGTTTCTTGGGATAAACCAATTTCAAGACCATGCCCTAAATGTGAATCATTGCTTGTTGAAAAGAAAAGTAAAAAAGAAACTCGAATACAATGCACAAATTGTGATTATAAAGAAAGTGTACAAAACTAGCTGCTCGCGCCTGCGAGTAGTTTTTTTGGTAGTTAAGAAACTGTATAAGTGTGATTGAAGTTTTATTCATAATGCTTGGCGATAAGGCAGGGTTTTTAACTGGTTGAATAAGGGAATGATGAAAGTACAGGGAGGTTATTATAATGGTAGAACGTAAAACTTACTATGTGGCTGTGGATACTAAAGATATACGAGAAGTGTCAGTTCCTGATAGCGGCATTGAATATGAAATTATTGCCAGCCCTGATGAAGCAAAAGAAATTCAACTTTTATTTACTGAAGAAAGTAAGGATGGTCGAAAGGCAACGGAATATTTAGGGAATCCATTTGATGAATGGGGTGCTGATGATAAACGAAGAAATTATGACGACCATCTGATTAAGGTTTATCGGCGGTTATATGAATTAGGAACGAATGATACGAAAAGTAAAATTAATCAATTGGGATTATTCTGATTGTAAAGTTTTGAAATATATTTTATGCAGTTAGTAAGTCGTAATACTTTTTTGCTGCATAATTGCAACGAAGTCTTTTCCATTAATTGGCGCTAATACAGGTTTTTTTAAATAATTCAATTCTTGATTATTGACTATTGAATTTGAAAAAGATATAATTACGCATTGGTAAGATTATTTACTTGACAGTTTCAGGTTATCCTTGAAAATTAGTTAAATACAAGTGTTGTAAAATGAAAGAGTTGAGCTCAATTCAGAATTTTGTTACAATTTAGTTAAGTTCATTGCTTTCCAATTTATTCTATGATATGATTTATTCGCTGTTTGAGCGAGGTGGAAAATTGAATCATTTTAGAAAATTCAGCGAGGCCTTTATTGAATATCTGCAAATTGAGAAAAACGCTTCGCAGTATACTGTCAAATATTATTCAGATGATTTGGAGACTTTTTTCGCTTTTTTATACCAGGAAGGAATTGAAAATCTTAAGGAAGTAAAGTACCAAGAGATTCGCTTGTTTTTAACAAATTTATATGACCGAAAGTTAAGCAGAAGATCTGTATCCAGGAAAATTTCCAGCATTAGAAGTTTTTATAAATTCCTGGAACGAGAAGATCTGGTTACTGGGAATCCGTTCATTAATGTAACGCTTCCTAAGGCTTCTAAACCGATACCAAGTTTTCTGTACATGGAGGAACTGGAAAAGTTATTCGAAGTGAATGATTTATCCGATCCTATTGGACAGCGAAATCAGGCAATAATTGAAACGCTTTATGCAACGGGTATACGAGTGAGTGAGTGTCAAGGGATGTTGCTGGAAGATATTGATTTCACTATTGGTACAATGTATATAAAGGGAAAAGGGAATAAAGAACGATATATTCCATTTGGACGCTTCTCAGAAATTGCCTTGGAAACCTACATAAATGATGGAAGGAATAAGCTTTTGGATAAAGCCAAAAGTTCAACAAACTCCGTTTTTCTTAATGCCAGAGGTACGGCGCTGACTTCAAGAGGCATTCGATTGATTCTTAATAAAATAGTTGAAAAAGCAGCATTAACAGTACATGTTAACCCACATAAACTCCGGCATACATTTGCAACACATATGTTGAATGAAGGTGCTGATCTTCGTGCAGTCCAGGAATTGTTGGGGCACGAAAATTTATCAGCCACACAAATATATACACATGTGACGAAGGATCGTTTGCGTAATGTATATATGAATAGTCATCCAAGAGCAAATGATAAATACTCAAGTCAAAGAGGTGATGATAGTGGCAGCTGAAATGCATGCTACAACGATTTTTGCTATTAAGCATGGTGATCAATGTGCAATGAGTGGTGATGGGCAGGTTACATTAGGAAATGCTGTTGTGATGAAACATAAAGCAAAAAAAGTTCGTACATTATATAACGGACAGGTGTTAGCTGGATTTGCAGGGTCTGTTGCTGATGCTTTCACTTTATTTGAAAAATTTGAGGGAAAGCTTGAAGCATATGATGGTAATTTAGCTAGAGCTTCAGTTGAATTAGCAAAAGAATGGCGCAGTGACAAAGTCCTTCGTAAATTAGAGGCAATGCTGATTGTAATGAACAAAGAGAACATGTTCCTTGTGTCTGGAACTGGAGAAGTCATTGAACCTGACGATGGTTTACTTGCAATAGGATCTGGCGGAAACTATGCATTAAGTGCTGGAAGAGCTTTAGTAAGATATTCAGGAAGTCTAACAGCACAAGAGATTGCTAAAGCAGCGCTGGAAATAGCGGGTGAAATATGCGTCTATACAAATGACCATATTACATTAGAGGTACTTGAATAATGAGGAGGCCTTCGTGAAATATGAGTATTGATTATACGCCAAAACAAATTGTGGGTCAGTTAGATAAGTATATAATTGGTCAGGAAAATGCAAAAAAGTCGGTTGCTGTGGCATTAAGAAATCGGTATCGCAGAATGAAACTTGATGAGTCAATTAAAGAAGAAATTGTACCGAAGAATATTTTGATGATTGGACCAACTGGAATAGGTAAAACGGAAATTGCTCGCAGATTGGCTAAATTAGTCAATGCACCATTTGTCAAAGTAGAGGCAACAAAGTTTACTGAAGTTGGTTATGTGGGTCGAGATGTAGAATCAATGGTTCGTGACCTGGTTGAAATGTCTATGCGGATGGTAAAGGAAGAGAAAATGAGTGAAGTCATGGACAAAGCAGAGGATGAAGCTAACAAAAAACTTGTTCAATTGCTGGTACCTCAAGCGAAAAAGCAAAATAGTATGAAAAATCCATTTGAAATGTTATTCTCGACCGAGGAAGAGAATGATGAGGGTGAAAATACACCAAAAGATGAGGAAATTAAAAACAAACGTAAGCGGGTAGAAAGTCAGCTGTCCCTTGGGGAGTTGGAAGATAATCTTGTGACAATTGATATTGAGGAAGTGCCACCATCCATGTTCGATATGCTTCAGGGGTCAGGAATGGAACAAATGGGCACTAACATGCAAGATGCTTTAGGTCAATTTATGCCTAAGAAAAAGAAAAAACGTAAACTGCCTGTTTCTGAAGCAAGAAAAGTTCTAACACAACAAGAGGCACAAAAACTGGTAGATATGGAAGAGGCTGCACAAGAGGCAGTGCATCGTGCTGAGCAATCAGGTATACTATTTATCGATGAGATCGATAAAGTGGCAGCGAAACAGGATAATTCCGCAAATGTTTCTAGAGAAGGGGTACAGCGTGATATTTTACCTATTGTAGAAGGATCTACCGTCGTAACAAAACATGGTCCTGTAAAGACGGATCATATGCTTTTCATTGCCGCAGGTGCATTCCATATGGCAAAACCTTCTGATCTAATACCTGAATTGCAGGGAAGATTTCCAATCAGAGTAGAACTTGAAAAGCTTTCTGTTGAAGATTTTAAACGAATTTTAAAAGAACCATCAAATGCTTTGTTAAAACAATATACTGCTTTAATTAAAACGGAAGGTATAAATGTTGTATTTACGGACGAAGCTGTAAATAGACTGGCAGAAATTGCCTATCAGGTTAACCAGGATACAGATAATATTGGTGCAAGAAGACTTCACACTATTTTAGAAAAACTGTTAGAAGACTTATCGTTTGAAGCACCGGATATTAATATGGAAACAATTAATATTACGGAAGAATATGTCGATAAAAAATTAAGTAATATTATTAAAAATAAAGATTTAAGTCAATTTATTCTATAAATCGAATTAACGAAATGGAGGATCATTATGGAACTTTTAGATCGCGCAAGAAAAATTAACGCAATGCTGCAAAAAGCTACAGGAAAATCGGTGAACTTTAATGAGATGTCTGCATCCTTAAGAGATGTAATTAAGGGTAATATTTTTATCCTGAGCAGACGAGGAAAGTTATTAGGTTTCGCTATTAACCAGGAGATTGAAAACGAACGTATGAAATCTATGCTGGAGGAAAGACAATTTCCTGAGGAATACACAGATGGGTTATTCAATATTCATGAAACAACTGCAAACCTTGATATTGATAGCCGTTATACTGCATTTCCAGTCGAAAATCGTGAATTATTTAGTAATGGTTTAACTACTATTGTCCCTATAATCGGTGGAGGAGAGCGACTTGGTACCCTTATACTAAGCAGATTAAATGATAGTTTCAGTGATGATGACTTACTTCTTGCTGAATATGGATCAACTGTAGTAGGTATGGAAATTTTGCATGAGAAAACAGAAGAAATTGAAGTAGAAGCAAGAAGTAAAGCTGTTGTACAAATGGCAATTAGTTCTCTGTCTTATAGTGAATTAGAGGCGATTGATCATATCTTTGAAGAATTAAACGGTAACGAAGGACTACTGGTTGCGAGTAAAATTGCAGACAGAGTTGGAATCACCAGATCAGTCATTGTTAATGCTCTAAGGAAACTTGAGAGTGCTGGCGTAATTGAGTCCCGCTCACTGGGCATGAAAGGTACTTATATCAAAGTATTAAACAGTAAATTCCTCGTAGAATTGGAAAAATTACGTTCAAGATAATGTATTCATACAAAAAACGGTTATCCCTAGAGGATAACCGTTTTTTAATGGGGGGAATTAAGAAACTAGAATAAAAGCGAAAGCGCCTGTTCAACGCCGTATGGACTGTGCTCAGCGCTGCGGATAGGTCGACGTTGCAAAGGATGCACGAAGAGCGTAAGCTGCCCCACAGGACGTCGGGTAGTTCGACGTTGCCACAAGATGTGGTGGTTTCAGTCGAACATCCTTTATTTATTATCGTAGACAGGGGAGGGAAGTTCACTAGGCGCTAGGTGCTGGCCGGTGAGAACGACACATCCTGTAGCATCAACGGTACTAGTACGTCCTGTACGTCGGAGTTGGACGTCGCTGATTCTGATGTCCATTGTCCACAGCACTTAAATTTTACAATTTCCAATACAATAAATAAATTCTAGTTAATAAGCGTAACTAGAATTGATATTACTACTGTATTTCTAAAAAAATTTTTAGAGGGTGATAATCACAATAAAATTATTATTTAATATCGATTTTTGGTATTAAAAGTAAATTTAACATGTATAAAGTCCTAGATAAATTTAACTAATTTTTTTTCCCAAAGAGAAAATTGTCGAAATGTGATAGACTTTAAATGCGTTATAAATTACAATGTTCGTATACATATAATAGTTTATGTCCGTCTTTTTATAAAAATTTTGGAGGAATTGCAATGGAATTATTTGGTGGAACGTTCCAAACATTAGAAAACTCTCTTAATTATGCATCGGCTAAAAATCGGACAATTTCAAGTAATATCGCAAATGTCGACACACCGAATTATAAATCGAAGGACGTTGTTTTTAAAAATGTGTTAAACGAAACACTAAATACGTCCATTAAGACAAAGCGAACACATCCTGAACATATTCCTTTTAATAATGTAAATTCAACCCGTTCGTTTAAGACGGTTACGAACCAGAACACGATGTATAGCCACAACGGGAATAATGTTGACATTGACAAAGAAATGTCTGAGTTAGCAAAGAACCAAATTTATTACCGAAGTTTGGTAGACCGTATCAACGGTAAGTTCAGTAGTATTCAAACGGTAATTAGAGGAGGTAGATAATTATGTCAATGTTTAATGCAATTAACACAAGTGCAAGCGCATTAACAGCACAAAGACTTCGTATGGATGTTGTTTCTTCAAATATTGCTAATGCTCAAACAACTAGGGCTACAATAAATGAAAATGGTGAGTATGAGCCTTACCGACGAAAAATGGTCGTTATGGAACCAAACGGACAAAATTTTAAATCTTTTTTACATAAAGCTACTAATTCACCATCAGATCAGGGTTCTGGAGTCAAAGTGTCAGAAATTGTTGAAGATGACGAGCCGTTTAAGGTTGTATATAACCCTAATCATCCGGATGCTGATGAAGCAGGTTACGTAGAAATGCCAAATGTGGACCCTTTAAAGGAAATGGTAGATTTAATGAGTGCAACTAGATCATATGAAGCGAACATCACATCAATGAATGCAAGCAAAAATATGCTGTTAAAGGCACTTGAAATAGGAAAATAATAACGAAGGAGTTATTTTATGAACCCTTTAATAAATGGAGTAAATCAGCCTGCAATAACCAATACAGAAACAGCCAGGCCATCAATTTCACCGGGTGAAGCCCAGAGTAACTTTGCAAATTCGTTAAAAGCAGCGATTGAACATGTGAACGATACACAAGTTGCTTCAGATACAAAGACTAAAGAAATGGCAACAGGTGATGTAGACAATTTACATAATGTTATGATTACAGCACAAAAAGCCAGCGTTACATTGGAAACATCTGTACAAATACAACGTAAAGTAATTGATGCTTATAAAGAAATTATGCGTATGCAGATATAAAGGAAACTATCTTTTCTAAAAATACAAAAGGCCAAGATTTTGTTTAGCAGATGAGAAAGTATTTGAATCTTTTTTAATTACATAAGTGCAACTAGACTTTTGTTATTAAAGAAGTGTATGAGAGTATATTTCTGCGCTCAAATCTATAAAAATATTCAAACGATTTTTATGAGGTCCTAATAGTAGCTATAGAATGGTAAGGTAGTTTTTAAATAGAAATTGGAATTTGGCGGGGGAATATATGAAGGAAAAATTATTGAAATTCAAAGATACAGCTAAATCTTTTTGGACCAAACGAACGAAAGGTCAAAAAGGAATATTTATAGGTTCTATCGTAATAGTTGTTGCTTTGATTACAGCAATAATACTGTTTACATCTGATTCTAAGCTAGTTCCTTTATATAGTAACCTATCTTTACAGGAAGTCGGTCAAATTAAAAGTGAATTAGATGCACGAGGTATTCCTTATGAACTGGAAAGTGGAGGTACAACTGTCACCGTACCGGAAAGCAATGTGAATTCACTACTTGTTGATCTTGCAGGACAAGGTATCCCTAACAGTGGTAATATTGATTACTCTTTTTTCAGCGAGAATGCTTCATGGGGGATTACCGACAATGAGTTTAGCATGATAAAGCTGGATGCTATGCAAACAGAGTTGGCTAACTTAATAAAAGGTGTAGAAGGAATTGAAGATGCAAAAGTCATGATTAATATGCCCAAAGAGCCTGTATTTGTCAGTGAATCGGGGCAGGATGCTAGTGCTTCAATTGTTATTAATACACAACCTGGCTATCAATTTAAAGGAAATCAAATTGACTCATTATATCATCTAGTATCAAAAGCTGTTCCTAATCTGCCGCCTGAAGATATCGTTATTATGAATCAGTATTTTGAGTACTTCGATAGAAATACACAAAATGGTGTTGCCAATAAGGATACATATACATATCAGCAGGATGTAAAGAAGGATATAGAACGTGATATACGGCGAAGACTCCAACAAATGCTTGGAACTATGGTTGGAATGGATAACGTCATCGTTTCTGTAACAGCTGATGTTGACTTCACACAGGAAAACCGAGTTGAAAAACTTATCGAGCCAGTTGATGTAGAAAATATGGAAGGTTTACCGGTTAGTATTGAAAGCATTCAGGAAACTTACACAGGAAACCCTCCGGTTGGTGGAACAGGTGGGACTGGTGAAGGTGACATACCTAATTATGAGGCAACAGAAGAAGGTCAAGATGGTGATTACGAACTATCGAAAGAAACTATAAATAATGAATATAACCGTATTCGTAAAGAAATTGTTGAAAGCCCTTATAAGATTCGTGATTTAGGAATTCAGGTAGCCGTCGATGAAGTGAAAAGTAAGAATGGGGATGAGGTTCAATATTTATCGAATCAGGAACAAGAAACAGTTTCTGCTGGAATGACATCAATTTTAAATTCTATCATCCGTACATCAATAAATGGAGAATACGGGGAGGTTCAGCCTGAAGAAAAGACATCAATTGTATTTCAGGAATTCAGTGAAAGTGCAGATACAGCACAACCATCTAACCCTGTTATTCCATTATGGATGTATATAGCTGGCGGCATATTATTAGCTATTATTATCTTATTAGTCTTCTTGTTAGTACGGAACCGCAAGACGGATGAAGAGGAAGTAGTAGAAGGAAAAGTGGAAACTGAAATGAGTGAGGAACTTCCGGAAATTGGTAATGAACAGAATTCTGAATCGGTAGTACGTAGAAAACAACTAGAGAAAATGGCTAAAGAAAAACCAGAAGAATTTGCCAAACTTTTACGAAGCTGGATCGCGGATGATTAAGGAGGTAATAGAAAATGGCAAAACAATCAACTCTTACAGGTAAACAAAAAGCAGCTATTCTCTTAATCTCCATGGGTCCGGATGTATCTGCACAAGTATATAAACATTTGTCAGAAGAAGAAATTGAAAAATTAAGTCTGGAAATTTCTTCAGTAAAAAAAGTAGAGTCCAATACGAAGGAAGATGTTCTTGATCAATTTCATCAAATAGCATTGGCGCAGGATTATATTACACAAGGCGGGATTGGCTATGCAAAGTCGGTGCTCGAGAAAGCTTTTGGGCAGAATGAGGCGACCAACATCATAGAACGCTTAACATCGTCATTACAAGTCAGGCCCTTTGATTTTGCACGTAAGGCTGACCCGCAGCAAGTGTTAAATTTTATTCAGCATGAACATCCACAAACAATCGCACTTGTATTATCTTACTTGGATCCGGAACAGTCGGGACAAATATTATCCGAGTTACCACAAGAAATGCAGGCAGAAATTGCTAAACGAATTGCAACAATGGATTCAACTTCACCTGAAATCATAAGTCAGGTAGAGCAAGTACTAGAACGGAAAATTTCTTCTTCGTTAACAGAGGACTATACACAAACTGGTGGTATTGCCGCCGTTGTTGAAGTATTAAATGGCGTAGATAGAAGTACTGAGAGAACAATTTTGGATGCTCTTGAAATTCAGGATCCAGAATTGGCTGAAGAAATCAAAAAACGCATGTTTGTTTTTGAGGATATTGTTGTATTGGATAACCGTGCAATTCAACGTGTTATTCGAGAAGTTGAGAATGAAGATTTACGTCTCTCTCTAAAAGTTGCTAGTGATGAAGTGAAGGATATAGTCTTCAGTAACATGTCTCAACGGATGGCAGAGACGTTTAAAGAAGAAATGGAATATATGGGACCTGTTAGGCTGAGAGATGTGGAAGAAGCGCAAACAAGAATTGTCGGGGCCATACGTCGCCTAGAAGAGATTGGAGAGATCGTTATAGCCCGTGGTGGAGGTGACGATATCATTGTCTAATATTTTTTCAAGTCAGTCATGTACTATGAAAGAAAAACTTATTAAAGTTAGACCGATTGAGGTGAAAAGTCAGGATAATGCTCAAACCTCCCTAAGTACAGAGGCTGAGCAGAAGAATATACAGTCTGAAATCAGCCAAGCACATGAAAGGCTTCAGCAAATAAAGGAACAACAAGATTCCTTACTGCAACAGACGAAAGCGGAAATTGAAGAAGCTAAAGAAAATTGGAAAACAGAAAAAGAAGCCTATATTAAACAGGCTCAGGAAGAAGGGTTTAAGAAAGGCTTTGAACTCGGGCAGCAAGAGGGGAAAGGTCAGTATGAGGAATTGCTGGCAAATGCTAATAAAATCGTAGAAACTGCAACTAAAGATTATCACGCTACTATCGAACAAAGTGATGAAACAATAGTAGAGCTAGCCGTTCATGCTGCAGAAAAAATTATTAAAAAAGAGTTGAAGGAGAATCCGGAATCTTTCATCTCAATTGTTAATGCAGCAATTAAAGAGATAAAGGATCAGTCGGAACTTTCGATTTATTTACATCCAAGTAACTATGAAATGGTGATGAAGCAAAAAGATGAGATTGTCCAACTTGTTGACAAGGATTTAAATGTATCAATCTATATTAATGAACAATTAAAAGAAGACAGCTGTTTGATAGAACACCCCTTTGGACGAATTGACGCTAGTATAGATGTGCAACTCCAGGAACTGCGTGAAGTATTACATGAGGTCAATATGGAGAGTGACCAATGACTACAACAAAATTTTTAGATGCAATTGATCAAGCGGATACATTAAAACGGTATGGGAAAGTATTGCGGGTTGTAGGACTAATGATTGAGTCTCAAGGACCAGACGCGAATATCGGTGAAGTTTGTCTGATTCATAGCTCAACTAATAAAAAGCCAGTCATGTCTGAAGTAGTTGGCTTTAACAATGAAAAAATAATTCTAATGCCGTACGCGCAGGTGACAGAAATTGGTCCAGGGTGTTTAGTTGAGTCCACTGGTAAACCCCTGTCAGTCAAAATCGGGCGTGGTTTAATCGGGAAAGCAGTTGATTCACTTGGCAGGTGTTTGGATGAATCGAAACTTCCAAAGGGATTGTCAAGTTATTTAACAGAACAATCACCACCAAACCCGCTATCTCGTGCGCCTATATCTGAGCCAATTCAAGTAGGGGTTAAGTCAATAGATTCATTGCTAACAGTAGGTAAAGGACAAAGGATAGGGATATTTGCAGGCAGTGGAGTTGGTAAAAGTACTTTACTTGGCATGATTGCCCGTAATAGCAGTGCAGATATAAATGTGATTGGTTTGATTGGTGAGCGAGGCAGGGAAGTTCGAGAGTTTATTGAGAATGATCTTGGAGAAGAAGGATTAAAAAAGTCTATAGTAGTCGTAGCAACATCTGATCAGCCAGCTTTAATGCGAATAAAAGGTGCTTACACCGCAACAGCAATCAGTGAATATTTTCGAGACATGGGTTTCCAAGTAAATCTGATGATGGATTCTGTAACAAGGGTTGCAATGGCACAACGAGAGGTTGGTTTGGCAACTGGAGAGCCACCAACAACAAAAGGGTATACACCATCCGTATTTGCTACACTGCCAAAATTGTTGGAACGGACAGGAACAAGTAAAAAAGGGACGATAACCGCTTTTTATACAGTACTGGTAGACGGGGATGATATGAATGAACCAATTGCTGACACTGTTCGGGGAATTTTAGATGGCCATTTTGTATTAGATAGAGATTTAGCTGAGCAAGGCCAATTTCCTGCTATTAATATTTTAAAGTCGATAAGCAGGGTAATGAATCAGGTTTCAAGTAAACAACATTTGGAAGCAGCACAAAAAATCAGGACTTTAATGGCTACTTATGAAGAGAATAATGAATTGATTCAAATTGGTGCTTATAAGCGGGGAACAAACCAGGAAATCGATAAGGCGATATCATATCACCCCAAGATCCAGGAGTTTTTAAAGCAAGAAATTTTCGAATACCATACACTTGAAGAATCAATTAACCAGATGCAAAAGTTGCTTAATGGAGGAATTTGATGGCAGAAACAGTTGCATTATCCAAAATATTAAATGTACGTGAGAATGAAAAGAGAGATGCACAGAAAGCATATCAGCAATCCATTGATTTCTTTGAGGAAATAGCTACACAGTTGTATAACCTGCTAAGAAAAAAAGAGGTAGCCGAGGAATCATATGAAGGTTACCTTCACCAAACAACCCCAATAGATAGAATTAAAGAGCAAGTAGCATATATAGAAATTTTAAATAACCAGATTATGAAACTTCAGCATGACGTGCAAAAAGCAAGAAATGAAATGGATAACAATCATGAGAAACTCACCAATGCACATGTTGAAGTGAAAAAATTTGAAAAAATCATTGAACACAGGCACAAGGAAGATGAAGAGCTTATCAAAAAGAATGAAAATGCTCAAATGGATGAAATCTCGATGCAACAGTATTTCAACCAGAAGATTAGGTGAGAAGAATGGCAAAGGATAATATAAAACAACAAAATAAAACAAATCCGTTTCTATGGTTCTTTTTTGCAATTGTTATTCCATTAATTGTTGCAGTAACCCTAGCTGTCATTATATTTACAGTTGCTGGTGTTGATGTTGTTGGTTGGGCTAAAACCACTGGAAATAGTATTCCGGTTGTATCTACCATGATCACGACAGATAAAGAAAAGAATGAACAGCGAGAAGATCAGAAGACAAAGGATATTATTGCTAGTAAAGATGAGAAAATAGAACAGCTGAATCAGAAAGTTTCCAACCTCGAGTCTACCATCGGACAATTGGAACAGGAAATTGTCAAACTGGAGAACAGTAACTCCAATGAGAAATCGAGCGAATCAGAAACTTCTGATGATGAAGCCGAATCAGGAAATAAATCAATTAAAGCAATCTCGTCATCCTTTAATGAAATGGATAGTGAACAAGCTGCATTAATTATTGAAAATATGGAACAGGATTTAGCTGTAGGAATTCTAAAACAAATTCCAAATGATGTTCGTGGCGGAATTTTCGAGAACATGGATCCTGACCTAGCCGCTGAATTGACTCAGTTGTTTGTAACTAACTAACTCCAAACTGGCTTAACTTGAAAGGGGGTGAGAAAATTGAATGCGATTGGAACGAATTTTCAGCAAGTGATGCAAACAAGGGATATAGTAGAGCAAAATTCCGGCAAGCGACCTTCTAATAAGGAATCTGTTTTCCAAGATCTGTTGGCAGGCACAACACAGAAGAATAGAAGTCAACTAAGAAACCAGGAAGATGAACAAAATGACCTTTCTCTAGTTAAAATGCTAATGGGTACAAAAGATGTTCAAAAGCTCATTAACAGTGCTGTATCAAAAGACGAAGCAACACTAATTATAGAGCAGGCCTTTGATAAAATTAGTTCAGGTAAAAATGGTCCATTATCCAAAGATGAAGCAATGCAAATACTGGAAGATACAATTAGCAGTATTGAAATGGTTGGTGAAGGTGGAACATTAAAAGCACAAGTCATGCAAATGTTGGAAGGTGCAGTAGAAAAACTTACATCATTGCTGAATGGTAAAACAGAAGTAAAAGCAGCATCATTATTTGCTTTCATAGATCAGTCACCAATCTTAAGTGATAAAAATCTTCAAAAGCAATTTGAAGCATTGTTTGCAAAAGCTGAAAAGTTACTTTCACAAGTAACCGATCTGAAGAGTGCTTCCAAAGCATCTCCCGCATTGTTGAAGGTTTTAGAGCAATGGACAGCATTAGAGAAAAAGCAAAATACGAGTCAGACAATGATTTTACAAGACTTGCCTAAAAGCAGTAGTAAAGAACAGGCAGTTTGGAAGGAACTCTTACAATCTTTCCAGAAGCGGAATCAACTTGCTTCCAAATCACAGTACAATTCTGATGCAAAAGTAACAAGTAATGATGTAACTAAATGGTTGCAGCATACAGTTGGCAGTCAAACAAACAGTGATAAAGTATCCGGACAGCAATCCACGTCATTGACATCATCGGTTCCTTTGTCAAAGGTTGAACAATATGTCATTCATATGAACCAGAATCAAGATGCAAAGCCCGTTGATAAACAACTGATGGAACAGTTTCAAAGAGTTATGAAAACAAGCAAGTTTTTAACGATGCAAAATGGAACGTCACAATTAAATATCACGTTACGGCCTGAGAATCTTGGGGACATGATGGTTAAGCTAACACAAATGAATGGAGAAATGACTGTAAAGATAATGGTTAGTTCTCAAGCTGCTAAAGAAATGCTTGAGTCGAACATGTACCAGCTGAAGAACATGTTTTCACCACAACAGGTAGTGGTTGAAAAACAGGAAGTATCCTCACAGCAGGCACAAACGAATTTAAGTGAACAAGAGGAAGAGCAAAATAAAGGCGGAAATGAACAAGGACAGTCCGATCATTCTGAGCAGGATGAACATCAGGAGGAAGGAGATTTTGAGACACAATTTCAAAATATCTTAATGAATGAGAAAGTGTAGGTGAGAAACGTGAATTCAATTGATCCATCTCTTTATTTAAGTAATCAATCAACGGAGCGAACACCAAGTGCTGATCTTGGCAAAGATGGCTTCTTGAAAATTTTAATGACCCAATTGCAAAATCAGGATCCAACGAGTCCCATGAAAGATCAGGAGTTTGTTTCACAGATGGCATCATTCTCATCCCTGGAACAAATGATGAATATGACAAACTCGATTGATAGACTTGTGCAAAATCAAACGGTATCACCAATACTGAAAAATAGTCACATGATTGGTAAAGAAGTTTCTTATCAGGCTTATGATGAAGATACTGGGGAGAAGCTCGATATTGAAACAAGTAAGGTCACTGCAGTGAGTCAACATAATGGATGGGCTGTACTGGAGCTTGAGAACGGTGAAAAAATTTATGCAGATTCGATCACACAGGTAAGTGATCCAGATGCTAGTTCAGATAATGGTACTGACGAAGAAGAGATAGCAGGACCGTCCCCAGAAGGAAGTGAGTAACATGGACCGCATTAATCAGTTGCAGCAACATCATGCGATGCCATTACCACTTGTTAAAAAAACAGAAACGAAAAATGAATCAGCTAGCTTTAAGGATATTTTGGCAGGCGTACAACATCCTAAAATCAGTAAGCATGCCAAAGAACGCTTGAGTGAACGAAATATTACGATAAGTGAAACACAATGGCAGGCTATTTCAGAGAAAATGACTGAAGCGAAACAAAAAGGTGTTACTGATTCATTAGTTGTTACGGATAACGCTGCGCTACTTGTAAGTACTAAAAACAATACAGTTGTAACAGCAATGCAAAAGGAAGAAGCGATAAGTAAAATTTTCACAAATATTAACGGAACGATATTAATTCAAGATTAGGCTGGACCCGATTGGGAGGCCATTAAGCTGTTGAATGAATGACACAGCTAATAAATTAAAGGTGATAAAACCAATAAAGGGGAGAAATAAATATGTTACGTTCAATGTATGCGGGTATTTCCGGAATGAAAGGTTTTCAAACAAAATTAGATGTTATCGGCAATAATATTGCCAATGTAAATACTGTAGGGTTTAAAAAGGGACGTGTCACGTTTCAGGATATGATGAGTCAGATGTCATCAGGTGCACAAGGTGCAACAGATACTCGTGGAGGTGTAAACCCGGCACAGATTGGTTTAGGTTCACAAATGGGTTCAATTGATAACATTCATACACAAGGTTTCCGCCAAACAACGAATAGACCACTAGATTTTTCATTGGAAGGGGATGGAATGTTTGTTGTTGCTAGTGACTTGGAGAGAACTGGGCAGACTGAATTTGATCCAGAAAATGTGATTAGTAATATTGATTTGGAACAATCAAATGTCTCTTATACTCGTGCCGGCAACTTTTATCTAGACACAAATGGTAACATCGTAAACTCAGATGGTTTGTACTTAATGGGATATGCAGAAGATGGTAATGGTGGTATAAACACAGATAATAATTCTGTACTTAAAATTCCTGAAACAGCACAAAGCTTCAGTGTGCAGACTAATGGTACTGTAAATTACATTGATGCAGATGGTAATACACAAGTAGCCGGTCAAGTTGCACTAGCGAACTTTTCAAACCCAGCTGGTCTTCAAAAAGCAGGTAGTAACTTATATTTGAATACAGAGAACGCGGGTTATACCGGATTAGCCGAACCTGAAACTGATGGAGTAGCATCAATTGTCAGTGGTTCACTGGAAATGTCAAACGTGGACCTTGCTTCAGAATTTACTGAAATGATTACAGCGCAACGGGGGTTCCAGGCGAATACCAGAATCATTACGACATCAGATGAAATCCTGCAAGAACTTGTAAATTTAAAACGATAATGTAGGGAGGTAGGGGGTGTCAAGTTAAAAGGCACTCCCGCCATAATTATGGTTCAGCTTACTAGATTGAATGGGGAACTTTTTCTTTTAAATGCAATTATGATTGAACAGATTCAATCACATCCAGACACGACGATAACATTAATGAATGGTAAGAAACTAGTTGTTAAGGACTCTGAGTCAGATGTACAACAACTAGTGACAGATTATTATCGAAAAATCGGTTTAAATGGATGGTTTAATGAAGTGGGTGATGTTAATGAGCAGTAAATTAGGAAAAACGATGGTTACTTCCATAAGTATTTTATTATTAGCTGGTGTAGTTGCACTTATAGTAGTTTTAAATTTTACTGGTGAGAAAAATAGTGGAAAAGCACAATCAATCGATGAAATTATAAAAAATTCATACAAGACTTCCGAAATCACCACAGACTTAGAAGATGGCAGTTTTGTACGAATTCAATTTCAAATTATCACAGACAGTAAAGACGCGAAGGAAGAAGTTAAAAAAAGGGAATTTCAGCTTAAAAACATCTTAATAAAAGAACTGGCTAAAATGAATGAGGAAGATTTTAAGTCAGGATTATCAAATTTAGAAGATGTTGTCCAATTAGAGTTAAACAAGGTTATGACTGAAGGTAATATTACAGATGTGTACACAATAAATAAAATTTTACAGTAGTAAGGTAAATTTCTCCTGTTTGGAGGTGAGGTTTCAAGTGGAAGAAGTACTTTCGCAAAATGAGATTGATGCATTATTATCAGCGATATCTTCGGGCGAAATGAATGCAGATGAATTAATTAAAGAAGAAAAAGAGCAAAAGGTTCGAGTATATGATTTTAAGCGTGCACTTCGATTTTCTAAAGATCAGATTCGGAGTTTATCCAGAATTCATGAAAATTACGCCCGTTTATTAACGACTTACTTCTCTGCGCAATTAAGGACTTATGTAAATATCTCTGTTGCGTCTGTTGACCAAATACCTTATGAAGAGTTTATTCGGTCTGTCCCGAAAATGACCGTGTTAAACATGTATAGCTTAGCGCCACTTGAAGGCAGAATTTTAATGGAAGTTAACCCGAATATTGCATATGGAATGCTTGACAGGGTCCTTGGTGGTAAGGGAAATAGTGTTAACAAAGTGGAAAACTTAACTGAAATTGAGACAATGCTAATGTCTCAACTTTTTGAAAAAGCAACAGTTAACTTACAGGAGGCGTGGTCATCCTTAATAGAGATTGACCCTGTACTAGAGGACTTTGAAGTGAATCCGCAATTCCTGCAAATGGTGTCACCAAATGAAACAGTTGTGGTAGTTTCTTTGAACACCACAATAGGTGAAACAAGTGGCATGATTAATATTTGTATCCCGCATATTGTATTGGAACCTATTATTCCAAAATTATCAGTGCATTATTGGATGCAAACAGCTACTAAAAAGAGGGATCCTGAAGCATATGAAAAGTTATCCGACAATATTCAAACTGCTAATGTTGAAGCAAAGACATTATTAGGTAACACCAATATCAGCATTCAGCAGCTGCTTAACTTAGGCGCGGATGACATTATTGGGTTGAATCAGCCGATAGACCATCCATTAACGTTAGCAATAAATGATGAGCCTAAGTTCTATGTACAGCCTGGCAAATTTAAAAATAAGCTGTCAGTGCAAGTACTTGAAGAAATTAAAGGGGGGAACAATAATGAATGACGGCATGCTTTCCCAAGATGAAATAGATGCACTCCTGAAAGTGGGTGAAGAAGAGGACGAAATGGATAACCAAGTAAAAGATCAAAGTGATACTTTAAATTCTTTGTCTACAATTGAAATAGATACTCTGGGTGAAATAGGTAATATTTCTTTTGGAAGCTCGGCAACAACATTATCGACTCTACTAAATCAAAAGGTAGATATTACAACACCAAAAGTTTCTGTTATTAAAAATACAGAAATGAATAATGTGTTAGATTTTGATCATGTAAATATTAAGGTGAATTATGTAGAAGGTTTTAACGGCCAGAATGTACTAGTTATGAAATCAGAAGATGCTGCTGTAATTTCGGACATTATGCTAGGTGGTGATGGAGCTACTCCTGATAAAGAATTGAACGAAATACATCTCAGTGCTGTTCAGGAAGCAATGAATCAAATGATGGGAACAGCTGCAACGAGTATGTCAACAGTATTTGGTAAACGAGTTGATATTTCACCGCCAACTATTAATCTTGAAAAAACGAATGACAATGAAAGTGAAGAATCTATCACTAATGAGGAACATTTTGTAAAAGTTTCATTCCAGCTGCAAGTTGGCAACCTGATAGATTCCAATATAATGCAGTTGATACCTGTTCAATTTGCCAAGGAACTAGTTGATCAGCTGTTGAATACTTCTTCATCTGATGGAGAAAAAGAAGCAGCTGAAACAGGTGATTTGGACAAACCAAAAGTAAAAACAGAACAAATGGCTAATTCAGAACCGCAAAAGTCTGAGAGTGCACAATATCTTGGTGACACAATTGATCAGGATAATTCTTCTATTCAGCAAGCAACGTTCTCAAATTTTGAACAAGTTGAGCTAAACAAAAATGAACAGCGCAATCTTGATATGCTTTTGGATATACCATTAAAAGTAACGGTAGAACTAGGTCGTACAAAAAGGACCATTAAGGATATTTTGGAGCTATCGGCTGGCTCTATCATTGAATTAGACAAACTTGCGGGTGAACCAGTTGATATCCTGGTGAACGAAAAGTTAATTGCTAAAGGCGAAGTAGTAGTAATTGATGAGAACTTTGGTGTTCGTGTAACGGATATCAGCAGCAGGACTGACCGTTTAATGAAACTAAAATAATACTATCTTAAAGGGAGATTACTGCAATGGCAAAACAAATTTTAATAGTAGATGACGCAGCTTTTATGCGTATGATGATCAAAGATATTTTAAGTAAGAATGGATTTGAAGTTGTTGGTGAAGCACAGGATGGCGTAGAAGCAATTGAGAAATATAAGGAACTGAAACCTGATCTTGTTACGCTTGATATTACGATGCCAGAGATGGACGGATTAGCTGCATTAAAAGAAATAAAACAATTAGATGCTGATGCAAATATAATTATGTGCTCAGCTATGGGACAACAAGCGATGGTTATAGATGCTATTCAGGCCGGGGCAAAAGATTTTATTGTTAAACCGTTCCAGGCAGAACGAGTTGTTGAAGCAATCCAGAAGGCGCTAGATTAAGAAACGAGTGAGTATATTGAAAAAGAAAATAGGATTAGTTGTTTGTATTATAGCTTTCATTTGTACCATTTCGTATCCTGTGATTATCGAGGCGGAGCCTAGTGTAGAAAAATGCCTCGAGGAAGATGCAGATTGTACACAGACCAAAACAACTCCGAATGATGCCAAAAGTGATGAGGAATCCGGGGGAATGAGTAACGGATCTCTACTATTTAACTTGGTTAAGATGTTTTTTGCCTTACTTTTGGTACTTGGACTTATATACTTATTACTTAAGTTTTTAAGTAAACGTAATAAATTGTTTCAACAGGTCAAGGGCTTGGAGAACTTAGGTGGAATTTCAGTTGGACCTAATAAATCCATTCAGCTTGTTCGAATAGGATCCAAAATCTTTATCATAGGTGTTGGTGAAAATGTTGAAATGCTGCAGGAAATTAGTGAAGAAGAAGCAAAAAAAGAGATATTACATAATAATGAATCCAATGAAGTGCAAACAAAGTCATTATTAACCTCTATTTTTCAACAAAAAACAAATGCAGATGAAGAAACTCAATCTAATAAAGATTTTAAAAGTATATTTTCAAGTGAATTAAATAAATTGAAACAAAAAAGAGCAAGATTAATCAACCAACGTAAACAGAAGGAAGATAGACATGAATGAATTTGTAGATATGTTTTCTGGATCTGATCCTTCATCTGTTTCAACATCAGTAAAATTACTACTGTTACTTACAGTATTATCGTTAGCCCCAAGTATTCTAATTCTAATGACGAGCTTTACCAGAATAATTATTGTTTTGTCATTTGTCAGAACATCACTTGCTACGCAGCAGATGCCACCAAATCAAGTGTTAATTGGGCTAGCTTTGTTTCTTACTTTTTTCGTAATGGCACCAACATTCAGTGAGGTTTATGATGAGGCATTACAGCCGCTTTTTGAAGAAGAAATTACATTGGATGAAGCATATGATCGAGCAAGTACACCAATGAAAGAATTTATGTCGAAACATACACGGCAAAAAGACTTGGCATTATTTATGAATTATGCCGAAATTGACAAACCGGATAATATACAGGATATTCCGTTAACAACATTGGTACCAGCCTTTGCGATAAGCGAGTTAAAGACTGCCTTTCAAATGGGATTTATGATATTTGTTCCGTTTTTAATAATTGATATGGCTGTTGCGAGTGTTCTTATGTCAATGGGGATGATGATGTTACCGCCAGTAATGATTTCATTACCATTTAAAATATTGTTATTTGTGTTAGTAGATGGTTGGTACTTGATTACCCAGTCATTATTACAAGGGTTTTAAGGCAGGTGTTTATATTTGACGAGTGAGTTTGTATTAACGTTAGCTGAAAAAGGTGTTTATGTTATTTTACTTATATCAGGCCCATTGCTAATTCTGGCATTAGCTGTGGGGCTTCTTGTCAGTATTTTTCAGGCCACAACTCAAATACAGGAACAGACACTGGCTTTTATACCTAAAATTGTTGCTGTGTTAGTAGGACTTGTATTTTTCGGACCATGGATGCTTACAAAGATGGTCGAATTCACAGTGAATTTATATCAAAATCTGAATCAGTTTGTAGGGTAAAGCATGTTAGATATTATTAATCTTTCCAGTATTCCTGTTTTTTTTCTAATTTTTGTAAGGGTTGCAGCTTTTTTTGCGACAGTTCCATTATTTTCATACCGGACAATCCCAACACCGTTTAAGATTGGATTTTCGTTTTTTTTGGCATTAGTCATGTATTATACAGTTGATTCATCGAATGTCCCAATTGACAACATGTATTTATTTTTATTAATTAAGGAAGCAATTGTTGGTCTGTTAATAGGATTATTAGCTTATATTATCCTTTCAGCCATCCAGATTGCTGGTGGTTTCATTGATTTTCAAATGGGCTTTGCGATTGCTAACGTAATTGATCCGCAAACGGGTGCCCAAAGTCCCTTAACAGGACAATACCTATATATAATTGCTCTGTTATTTTTATTATCGGTAAATGGTCATCATTTGTTAATAGATGGAATTTTTTACAGTTATAATTTAATACCAATGCAATCTTTTATACCGTTTCAGGATGGGACAATCGCTGACTTTGTCATTACTACGTTTAACAAAATGTTTCTGATAGCTTTCCAAATGGCAATCCCAATTGTTGGCTGTTTATTTTTAGTGGATGTCGCACTGGGGATCATTGCAAGAGCTGTACCACAGTTAAACGTATTTGTAGTTGGTTTGCCGATAAAAATTTTCGTTAGTTTTGTCGTTATCTTATTTTTCCTTAGTCTGTATGTCGTGTTGGTGAAGAGCCTTTTTGAAACCACCTTTGACGCAATGCGAGGGTTAATGCAATTATTCGGAGGTGCTTAAGATGCACTTGAAACTGGACTTACAATTCTTTGCAGGAGCCGATGAAAAAACCGAAAAAGCTACACCTAAGAAACGGCAGGATGAACGGAAAAAAGGGAAGGTAGCCAAAAGTCAGGATATTAATACAGCATTCCTATTGTTTTTTTGTTTTGTGATTTTAGTAGTATTTGGTGGTTTCATGAAAGACATCATGACAACGATGTTTCAGCATACCTTTACCGAATATATTAACTGGGATGTAACGATTCCTTCAGTTGGTCAGGTATTAACAGAAACTTCAATGGAACTTGGGAAAATGCTGGCACCAATTATGGTAGTCGCAATCCTTGCAGGTTTGGCTGCCAACTTCACACAAATCGGATTTTTGTTTACAACAGAGCCACTAAAGCTGGATTTAAAGAAACTCGATCCTATTCAGGGGTCAAAAAAAATCTTTTCGGCTAGAGCTTTAGTTGAGTTGCTGAAATCATTATTAAAAATCACTTTTATTGGAACAATTACATTTGTGATTATTTGGCTATATAAAGATGAGATGATGATGCTAGCATTTAAGACCGCTGAAAATGCGATTGGGTTCTTTGGCAGAATTACAATTATTATGGGTATCTCAGCAGCTTTCGCATTATTGTTTCTATCTGTTTTTGATTATACATATCAGAAATATGACTTTGAAAAAAGTTTAAAAATGTCGAAAAAAGATGTTAAAGATGAGCATAAAAATATTGAAGGGGACCCTCAAATTAAAGCGAAAATCAAAGAAAAGCAACGTCAAATGGCGACTAGACGGATGATGAGTGAAATTCCCTCAGCTGATGTGGTCATTACGAACCCTACACATTTTGCTATTGCGATAAAGTATGATGAAGATAAAGCTTCCGCTCCATATGTTGTTGCAAAAGGGGTCGATCAGATAGCATTCAAAATCAGGGAAATTGCCAAAGCAAACAATGTGGTTACAGTTGAAAATAAGCCACTGGCAAGAACTTTATATGATGTAATTGAAATTGGTGATATTATACCAGAAGAATTTTATCAGGCTGTAGCTGAAATGCTGGCTTACGTTTACAGGTTAGAGAAAAAAGTTGGGCAATAAGGAGAGACATCTATGAAAGCACGTGATTTATCCGTACTTTTAGGAGTAATTTTAATTATAATTATGCTTGTTATCCCATTACCGGGATGGCTATTAAGTGTACTCATATTATGTAACATATCTTTAGCACTTGTCGTTATATTAGTATCAATGAATACACAAGAGGCATTACAATTCTCGATATTTCCTTCTCTCCTATTGTTATTGACATTATTTCGACTAGCTTTGAATGTTTCCACTACAAGATCAATACTATCTGAGGCTGATGCTGGTGGTGTTATTGATACGTTTGGTACTTTTGTAATTGGTGATAATCCGCTTGTAGGTTTTGTTGTATTTATTATTTTGGTTATTATTCAATTTTTAGTTATTACAAAAGGTGCAGAACGAGTATCTGAAGTTGCTGCTAGATTTACATTGGATGCTATGCCTGGTAAGCAAATGAGTATTGATGCTGATTTAAATGCTGGATTGATTTCCGAGCAACAAGCCAAAGAACGGCGGGAGAAAGTAGAAAGTGAAGCTGATTTTCATGGAGCTATGGATGGGGCAAGTAAATTTGTGAAAGGCGATGCCATAGCAGGGATTATTATTGTTTTAATTAATATTATATTTGGGCTTGTTATTGGTATGGTTCAGATGGATTTCACCTTTACAGAAGCTATGAATACATATATGCGCCTTACTGTTGGCGATGGTTTGGTAAGTCAGATACCTGCATTATTAATTGCGACTGCGACAGGGATTGTAGTTACAAGGACAACATCAACAGGTAATTTGGGAAGCGATGTAACGGAACAGCTACTGCAATATCCGAAACTGCTGTTTATCGCAGCAGGAACTTTATTCCTTCTTGGATTTACACCGATTAATTTCTTTCTAACTACATCGTTGGCCGGACTATTAGCTTTGGGAGGATATGTACTACTGAAGCAGTCTGATGAACAAGAAGAGCCTGATATCGAAGAGGAAGAGCAGACAGAATCTTCATCAATGAAATCACCTGAAAGTGTTGTCAATCTATTAAATATGGATCCTATTGAATTCGAATTTGGCTATGCACTTATTCCATTGGTCGATGCTAGTCAAGGCGGTGATTTGCTTGACCGAGTAGTAATGATACGAAGACAGCTTGCTATTGAATTAGGTATTGTAGTCCCTGTCGTTAGAATACGAGACAACATCCAGCTAAATCCAAATGAATACCGGTTAAAAATAAAGGGAAATGAAGTCGCTATTGGTGAGTTGTTGCTTGACCATTATTTGGCAATGACACCCGACATAGATGATGAAGAGATTGATGGGATTGAAACAAAAGAGCCTGCATTTGGTTTACCGGCAAAGTGGATTAGTGAAGAGAACAAGGACGATGCAGAGTTATCCGGGTACACGGTGGTTGATCCTCCATCAGTTGTTTCAACTCATATCACGGAAATAATCAAACAAAATGCACACGCGTTGTTAGGTCGTCAAGAGACGAAGCAATTAATAGATCACTTAAAAGAAAATTATCCAATTCTGGTAGAAGAGGTTACTCCAGAGCCATTAGCGGTTGGCGACGTTCAAAAAGTTTTGGCCAAACTACTCAGAGAGAATATCTCAATTCGAAATCTGCCAATTATTTTCGAAACGCTTGCTGATTTTGGCAAGATGACAAATGATACAGAACTACTAACTGAATATGTTCGGCAATCATTGTCATCACAAATAACCAAACAATATGCTGATGACGATATGTCATTAAAAGTGATTACTGTATCAGGTAAAGTAGAAAAAATGATTGCAGAAAACATTCAACAGACTGAGCATGGCAATTATTTGGCGTTAGACCCAGAGTCACAGCAAGTAATTGTGAAAACCCTGCATGATGAAGTAGAAAAGCTTACATTACAAGAGGAAACTGCTGTTGTTCTATGCTCTCCTGCAATTAGGATGTATCTCAAACAGTTACTGGATCGGTTTTTGCCACAAGTGGTTGTGCTATCGTATAACGAATTAGAACCAAATGTTCAAATACAAAGTGTTGGGGTGGTGAATGTAGCATGAAGGTAAAAAAGTATGTAGCATCAACAATGCCAGAGGCCATGAATCGAATTCGCAAAGAACTAGGCTCTGAAGCTGTTATTCTAAACTCAAAAGAAATTTTTCATGGTGGCTTTTTAGGATTTTTTAAGAAAAGAAATATTGAAGTAATTGCTGCACTTGATCCACAGCCTCAACCATCCAAACAGCAAAATCGGATAAATGATACAGCCAGTATTAAGAAAGTTGCAAGTAATGAAGATGATACTATTTTAAATGAAATACGACACTTGAAGAAAATTGTTGAATTACAGTCATCGAATAGAAATAACGATTATCCAGATGAGTATCAAGTTATGTTTTACTATTTGATAAATCAAGAAATTGATGAGGATTTAGCAAAAAGTATAATTGATACTATTATAAACAAACATGACATGTTACCAGAAGTTACTCCTACACACGATATTATTGTGGATGATACAAAGACAGAAATAGAAAACAGATTGAGGGAACTGCCTTTTAAGGGACTGACATATCAAAATAAAATTATTCAATTTGTTGGGCCAACAGGTGTTGGAAAAACAACAACAATTGCAAAGGTTGCAGCGGCCAGTATGCTTAAAGATAACAAAAAGGTTGCATTTATAACCGCTGACACATATCGAATTGCGGCGATTGAGCAACTTAAAACATATTCAAAAATACTGGATATACCAATTGAAGTTGCTTATAACATTGAAGATTATAAGGATGCTGTTGAAAAGTTTAAATCCTATGATTTAATTCTTGTTGATACTGCTGGACGTAATTTTCGCGATGAAAAGTACGTAAGAGAGCTGCAAAATAGTATTGAATTTAATGCTTCTATTGAAACGTATTTAGTATTATCCATGACAGCAAAGCCGAAAGATATAACAGAAATATTCGATCAGTTCCATCATTTATCAATTGGAGAGGTGATTTTTACTAAAGTGGATGAGACAAGGCAATATGGCAGCATATTGAACATTGTACTAAAGAAAAATGTAGGGGTAGCATTTATGACAAACGGTCAGGATGTACCGGACGATATAATTGAACCATCACCAAGTCTTATTAGCAGTTATATAGTAGGTGATCTTAGTGATGCATGATCAAGCTGCAAGCCTTAGACGTCAACTGGAAATTTCCAAAGATCCAAGACAAACAAGAACAATAGCTGTAGTAAGTGGAAAGGGTGGTGTTGGCAAGTCAAATGTCGCTTTAAACTTTTCATTAGAGCTACTGAGTCAGGATAAGAAAGTCCTACTGATGGATTTGGATGTTGGAATGGGTAATATTGATATATTACTAGGTTTACATTCAGAGAAAACTATTGTTGATATGTTTACTGATCGCTTATCAGTTCATGATATTATAGAAACAGGACCACGTGGTTTGGCATATATTGCAGCAGGGTCGGGATTGACAGATCTTTTTTTGATGGATGAGGAGAAAAGAGATTACTTTTACCAGCAATATGATGAACTAGTTAAACTGTATGATTATATTATTTTTGATATGGGTGCAGGCGCAACAAATGATAGCTTATCGATGATTCTTGCTTCTGACGAATGTATTGTTGTCACTACACCGGAACCTACTTCTATAACTGATGCATATGGCATGATAAAGCACATTCTAAACAGGCAAGGAAATATGCCTATCTCAGTAATTATGAACCGTTCAGCCTCGGCTAAAAGCGGGAATCAGGCATTGGATAGATTTCAACGGGTTGTTGCTCAATTTTTAAATGTGGAAATCAAAAAGCTAGGTATACTTCCTGACGATAAAATAGTTCCAACTGCAGTTATACGCCAGATACCATATGTTTTATTAAATAATAAGGCTGCTGTTTCTAAGGCTATTAACGTAATCGTTAGAAACTATACATTATATGGAACTGAATCTCAGCAACAGAAATCTACTTCCTTTGTAAAAAAACTTAAGCAGTTTATGATGGAGAGGTAATTTACATGACGCCCATACGTATTGTAGTAATTGATGACTCAGCATTTATGCGTAAAATAATCACAGACATGCTATCTAGTGATAATCGAATTGAGGTAGTTGCTACAGCGAGAAATGGTAAATACGGACTTCAAAAAATTCAGGAACATAAGCCCGATGTCGTTACCCTCGATGTGGAAATGCCAGTAATGGATGGAATTACAGCTTTACAACATATTATGGAGTTAATACCTACCCCAGTAATCATGCTCTCCAGTGTAACTGAGGAAGGAACAACTAAAACAGTACAAGCAATATCAAATGGTGCTATTGATTTTATTACAAAGCCATCCGGTGCAATTTCACTAAATATAGATGAAATGAAAGACGAGATAATTACTAAGGTTATTGTTGCTTCACAGGCAAAAATAGTTAAAAAGAGTCCCTTAAAGGATACTGCTAGCATAACAAATATTGCTGCTCCAAAAAGATACTCGAAATCGATAGTAACAATTGGCGCTTCTACTGGTGGACCGAAAGCATTACAGCGGGTTTTAACCGATTTACGAAGTGATTTTTCAGCCCCGATTTTAATTGTTCAGCACATGCCTGCCGGGTTTACCAAGTCACTTGCCGAACGACTTGATAAAGTAGCTGGTATTCGGATTAAAGAAGCGTCCCATGGAGAAATCATAAATGAGAAGACAGCATACATTGCACCAGGGAATTATCATATCAGGTTACAAACTGTTGGAACTGAACATGCTATTATATTGACACAGGAACCTCAAAGAAACGGCCATAGACCTGCAGTTGATGTTCTTTTTGAATCATTGGCAAAAGTTGAAGAGGTCAATAAAATAGCTGCTGTACTGACTGGAATGGGCAGTGATGGATCACGGGGCATAAATGTATTGAAAGAATCAGATCCGGAATCCGTTATTATTGCTGAAGCGGAAGAATCAACTGTTGTATATGGAATGCCTAAAGCAGCGGTGAAAACAAGTCACGTCAATCAGATTGTTCATTTACATAAGGTTGGGGATACCATTACGAAATTAGTAAATAGACCAGGGGGGATGTAATCATGGATACAACACAATATTTAGATGTGTTTATTGATGAAAGCACAGAGCATTTGGAAGCGTTATACAAACAGTTACTTGAATTGGAAAAAAGTCCCAAAGACAAGACGATAATAGATGAAATATTTCGAGCTGCACATACTTTAAAAGGTATGTCTGCAACTATGGGTTATACGGACGTAGCTAACTTAACGCATAAGCTTGAGAATATTTTCGATGGTATCAGATACGATAAAATAGTTGTCCAATCTGACATGATTGATATTCTTTTTGATGCGGTAGATCAATTAAACGCGATTGTTGAAGATATTGGGAACGGAGGAGATGGAAAACGGGATGTAAGCCATATTGTTACATACTTGGACCAAATTGAAAATGGTGAAAATGGAATAATAAATACTGAAGCAAGTAAAGACGTGCCAAATAAAACGCTTAATACACTGAAAACTGTTAAATCTTTGGACCAGTTTGAAATTTCCATTTTAAAAGAATCATCTGAACGCGGATTTTCCAACTATGAGATATCCGTCCATCTGAGCGAAGATTGTTTATTAAAAGGTGCTCGTGTTTTTATGGTGTTTGAGGTATTGGAAAAACTAGGAGAAGTAATTAAATCAGAACCACCTGTTAATGAGCTGGAGGAAGAAAATTTTAAAAGTACATTCACAGTTCTTTTAGTATCTCAATTTGCAGAGGAAGAAATACAATCAAAAGTTATGAAAGTGTCAGAGATTGAGAGAGTTCTCGTAAACCACTTTTCAGTAGATACATACACACAGGGGCAGATGGACAAAGAATCTGAAGTGGAAGTACAAAACGCACCGAAATTGCCAGAAAAAAATAAGAATGAAAATAAGAGCACTGGTAAAAGTCCAGTCAGTAAAACAATTCGAGTAAATATTGAACGCCTGGATGTTTTAATGAACCTATTTGAGGAATTGGTTATTGACCGTGGACGTTTAGAACAAATTTCAATGGAACTTGATAACAACGATCTTCAGGAAACAGTCGAGCGTATGTCACGTGTTTCTGGAGACTTGCAAAATATTATTCTAACAATGCGAATGGTACCAATTGATCAGGTATTTAATCGATTTCCGCGTATGATAAGACAGCTTGCACGTGACTTAAATAAAAATGTGGATATTGACATTATTGGAGCAGAAACAGAATTGGATCGTACTGTAATTGACGAAATTGGGGATCCATTGGTCCATCTGATACGAAATGCAATGGATCATGGAATTGAGTCACCGCAGGAACGAAATGCAAAAGGAAAGCCTGAACAAGGAACAATTAGACTTGAAGCTTATCATAGTGGAAACCATGTGTTTATTGAAATATCAGATGATGGTGCTGGAATTAATAAACAAAAAGTGCTTGATAAGGCAATTGCAAATGAAGTGATAAGTACTGCTCATGCTGAGACATTGTCAGATCAACAGATTTATGAGCTGATTATGGAAAGTGGATTTTCAACTGCAGATGCTATTTCCGATTTATCAGGTCGTGGTGTAGGATTAGATGTTGTAAAAAATACAATCGAATCGTTAGGTGGCAGTATAACAATAGATGCAACCATCGATGAAGGTTCGAATTTTTCGATTCAACTACCCTTAACACTATCAATAATGTCAGTCTTACTCGTAGAGTTACAAAATGAAAAATATGCAGTACCATTATCATCAATTATTGAAACATCGATTATCCATAAAGATCAGGTTATGTTGGCACATAATAAGAGTGTAATAGACTTTCGAGGTAAAGTAGTGCCACTGGTTTATTTGAACGACATTTTCAATGTTCCGCAAACAAATGAAGAAGGTCAAGAATATTTATCAGTTGTCATTGTTCGTAAGGGGGACAAATTGGCTGGACTAGTTGTCGATTCATTAATCGGTCAGCAGGAAGTCGTATTAAAATCGTTGGGCAATTATTTATCCAACACCTTTGCTATATCCGGAGCAACTATTCTCGGGGATGGTGAGGTAGCCTTAATTATCGACAGTAATGCTCTGGTTAAATAATAAGAAAATGGGGGAATTAAAATGGAGAATGAAACAGTTTTTGATCGTAAGGTAATAATCTTTCAATTAAATGATGAGGAATACGCAGTGTCAGTGCAGCAAGTAGGTTCAATTGAGCGAATTGAACCGATAACAAGGGTTCCACAAACGGCTGATTTTGTTAAAGGGGTTATTAATTTACGTGGTGTAGTTACACCGATTATCGATCTTAGAATCCGTTTTGGATTACAGGAAACTGAGTTTACAGAATCAAGTCGGATCATAATTGTTTACCTTGATGATATGGAGGTAGGTCTGATTGTTGATGCCGCAAATGATGTAATTGATATTCCGGAAAATGCAATTGAGCCAGCACCAGAAGTGATAGGATCAGTAGATGTTGATTATATTGACGGTGTTGCAAAATTGGATAATCGTTTACTGATACTGCTTAATTTACAAAAGGTTTTAACGAAAGAAGAAATAACCGAGTTGAAATCAGTGGAAGGGTAATAGAATGGATGATATAAGCCGTCTCTCAACCGTGCAAATGGATGTGCTGCGGGAAATAGGAAATATTGGTGCTGGAAACGCAGCGACATCTATGTCGAAATTAATTAACAAAAAAATTGATATGGCTGTCCCTTCTGTGAATGTTGTAGCATTTGACGAAGTGATGGAAATGATAGGTGGCCCGGAAACACCCATCGTCGGAATTATGATACACATTTTGGGTGAAGCACCAGGCAAAGTTTATTTTATTCTAAGTATCGAAGAAGCTGAATCCTTAGTAAGAAGTATTACTAATGCGGATGACTTTACATTATTAAATGAGAAAGAACCAAATGACTTGGTATTTTCTGCTTTGAAAGAAACGGGAAACATACTAACCGGCTCCTACATATCTGCCCTATCTGATTTTACAAGTCTCAAGATGCAGCCATCAGTACCATATTTAAGTGTTGATATGGCTGGAGCTGTTTTAACAGTTGGCTTAATTGACGTGTCGCAAGTTACTGATTATGCAATAATTATTGATACTAAAATTAATGATAGTGAATCTGACAATGGAATACATGGTAATTTCTTTTTTCTGCCTGACCCAGAAGCGTTTCCTAAAATTTTTAAAGCACTAGGAATTGAAAATGATGGATGATACACAAACAGTTGTTAAGGTTGGAATTGCTGATCTCGAAATTGTAAAGTCGCCACATATAATACGTACTTCAGGTCTTGGCTCATGTGTAGGGGCAGTTATATATGACTTATCTCGTAAAGTTGCAGGGTTAGCACATGTAATGTTGCCGGATTCCCAACTTGCGAAAAAGTCAAATCTGAACGAATTTAAGTATGCTAATACGGCTATCGATTATTTAGTAAATGAACTATGCGCAAACGGTGCCAGAAAATATGCTCTTCAAGCTAAATTGGCCGGTGGTGCACAAATGTTTCAATTTGAATCATCTAATGATTTAATGCGAATTGGTCCAAGAAATGTACAGGCTATCCAAGAGAAGCTAGGACAATATCGAATACCTGTGGCAGCTATGGATGTTGGCGGAAATAGTGGCAGAACAATTGATTTTGACCCTGCTACAGGGAACTTGAAAATACGTACGGTTAACAAAGGTGAATTAATTATTTAGGCAGTTAAGATATAATGCTTACTTACTGCATAAGCGCAACTAATAATTATAGGGAGGAGCAATCAAATGACAACTAATAAATCTCCTCTAGAGCAAAAACTGTGGAAAAAGTGGCTGGAAAATAAAGATAATGAGGCTGCAAATGAGTTAATTGAAAATTACATGTATCTGGTAACCTTTCATGTTGAAAGAGTTTCAAGTCACCTGCCAAGCAACGTTAATAAAGATGACTTGAAAAGCTTTGGATTAATGGGCTTATTTGATGCGTTAAATAAATTTGAACATAATCGTAATCTTAAATTTGATACATATGCATCGTTTCGTATTCGTGGTGCTATTATCGATGGGTTAAGAAAGGAAGATTGGCTCCCAAGATCTATTAGAGAAAAGACTAAAAAAGTTGAAAAAGTGTCTCAGGAACTGGAGCAAAGCCTTCAACGCAATCCGACAGCTGAAGAAATTGCAGCTAAACTTAAAATCCCTGTGCATGAAGTTGAAGAATTAGTACGTGATTCACTTTTTGCAAACATACTGTCAATTGAAGAAAAATCTAAAGATAATTCAGCAGAACATAAAGAGGGCATTGGTTATACTATACCGGATGATTCTGCCATTTCACCAGATGATCATATGCTTCAAACGGAAATAAAACAGGAATTAGCAGAAAGTATTAAACTGTTAAATGAGAATGAACAGATGGTAGTAAGCTTATTCTATCAGCAGGAACTCACTTTGACAGAGATAGGGCAAGTGCTGGAATTAACGACTTCACGTATTTCGCAAATCCACAGAAAAGCTATTTTTAAATTAAAAAATACGCTTAATAAAATGCAATCTACCCATTAAATAAGAGAAAGATCGAGGGGAATCAACATGGGGAAACTACAGGATTTCTTTGTTGTATCAGCATCTAATGATCGTATGTTTGCTTATTTAGATTATACAGGGGATAACGATAAAAGCGAACTAAGGTTGGACAGGAATGAAATTATACAGTTTTTACATGATAACAAAATAACAGCTGGTATTGATGAAAATGCTCTTGATACTCTACTTACAGTTAATAATTCGGATATTTACCCTTTATTGATAGCAAAAGGAGTCTCTCCAGAAGACGGTAAGGATGGAAAAATTAATTATGAATTCAATCTTGATGACAACAGAACAAATAAAACTTCTAACTGGAACTTTCGTGATGTAATGCGTATTCCATCCGTTATGGAAGGACAACGGCTTGCAACCTTAACATTACCCACTTCTGGTATAACTGGCAGCGATGTATTCGGGAGACCAATACAAGCACGGCCTGGCAAGGCGTCACGTCTGAAATCAGGTGAAAATGTTGTGTTCCGAGAAGATGATCTTTCATATTATGCAACAATAGAAGGACAAATTAGTATAACAGAACGATCTATCCAAGTATTAAGTGTATTTGAGGTTAAGGAAGACTTATCCATGAAACAAGGAAATTTGGATTTTGTCGGCTCAATTATAATAAAAGGGGATGTTCCATCAGGGTATACAGTAAAAGCAAAAGGTGATATTAGTATTTTTGGTATGGTTGAAGCTGCTACAATTATCGCGGAAGGTTCTGTATACATATCAGAAGGACTTTCAGGATTGAAGAAAGGGTTTATTAACGCTGGAGAGAATTTACGAATCGGTTATATTAACCAGGGGACAGTATATGCTGGAAATGACATATATGCAGAGAATTCAATTTTACATAGTAATATAACTGCAAAACAACAAGTATTTTGTCAGCGAGGTAATATAATTGGTGGTTCAATATCTGCTGGGAAGCTCGTAGAAGCAAAGGATATCGGAAATCGATTGGGCACCAAAACAGAAATTGCATTTGGTTTTAATAAAACGACAGCTGATCGGGAGAAAAAATTATTAGCAAAAAAAGAGGAGTTACAAGGAACACTGTCGAAGTTAAAAACGATTGAGAAAAAAATGGTGGATCAGGAAAATTCGGATACCGCTAAGGCAAAAATAACATTGCTGCGTATTAAAAATTCTTATCAAAAAGCTGCTGACCAACTAGAGGAAGCGGAAAAGACACTGGAACAGTTAACCGCTGAGTTAGGCAGTGAACATGAATCCCTATTAATAATAAGAGGACATGTCTATCCAAATGTAATTGTATCGTTCGGAAAATTTAAACGTAAAATTGAAAGAAATCAACAATATATTGAAATGACATTAGAAAAAAATGAAATTAGTATGCAAAATATAAAATAAATTATTTAGGAAGTGATTCTGTTGAGCTGGAAATCAATAGAAATGCAAGTGGCGCTTCCAAGGACACAGGATGCAGGAAAACTTCAAGAACAAATGCTGAAACAAAATCAGCATTTCCAAGAGTCGCTTGCGCAAAGCCAATTAAAAGATATTGAGCAAAAACGTAAACGCGTGCAAGAGTTTGAAAACATTCACAATGTTAAAAACAAGAACAAAGAGGATCGCGATACTAATGACTCAGAAGACCAGCAATCCGAATTGGGCTATGCCCCAATAGATGAGTTTGCAGAACATCCCTACTTGGGCAAAAAAATTGATTTTAATGGATAGAGGGATACGATGACATCGTTGTTACTTATAATAAGTTTTTTGTTGCACTTAGTTGCTTTAGTTGCAATTTTTCAATTGTTTAAACAGGTACAGCTTTTAAAAAGGGATAGTTCTCAGGATGTTATGGAGCTATTGGAAACATATTTAGAGGAAATAAAGGAAGAGAATCGTTTTTTAGAGAGAGAAATCGGGAAATCAAATAATAAGACAGCAGTAAATGCTGAAGCAGAAAAGAAAGAAGAAACTTCAGAGTATATTCCAGTGGATGCTGAAGTGGAAGATGATTCTGAAACTTCTTTGCAAGCCAGAATACTGCAACTTTATGACCAAGGTATTACTGCAGAAGATATCGCAAGACGGTTGAATTGTGGAAAAACAGAAGCAGATTTAGTAATAAAATTACATGGCAAGTAAACCAGGGAAATCATCCTGACTATCTGACTTATAGATGTATGAGAATCTCCGGTGTAATGCTGCTGAAGTTTTCCCTGAACTATGCTAACAGCAAGTGGAAGAAGCATTCTTAACGTCATGAGGAGACTTGGGCCGTGCCTATGAAAACGAAGCACTTAACCATCATTAGAACGAGATAAAATAAGCGGTGTTGGGGTTGATATCAACTGTGGTGGTTAACGAGCAACAGGATTTACGAACAGAGCCAAAAAAATTATTATTGATTATGAGAAAAACTATTTGTAAAACTTGATTGCTAATATCTGATATGGTATATTTATTTTTGGTGTAAATACTATGTTCGCCTATCGAAAGTGAGCATGTTTAAAAACACACGCTTAGTGATTTGGATGAATGGTGCCATTTATGGTCTTTATGCAAAAATGACCTAAGCGGAGGAATATAACCAATAGGAGGAATTTTTTATGTCAGTAATTTCGATGAAACAATTGTTGGAGGCTGGTGTACATTTCGGTCACCAGACACGCCGTTGGAATCCAAAGATGAAGAAATATATCTTCACGGAGCGTAACGGTATTTATATCATTGACCTTCAAAAAACAGTTAAGAAGGTAGACGAAGCGTTCAAATACGTTAAAGAAATCGCATCAAATGGTGGTACAATTCTTTTCGTAGGTACAAAAAAACAAGCACAAGATTCAGTTCGTGATGAAGCAACTCGTTCTGGTATGTACTATATTAATCAACGCTGGTTAGGTGGAACTTTAACTAACTTCCAAACAATCCGTAAACGTATTAATCGTCTTAAAGATATTGAGCGTATGGAAGAGGACGGTACTTTTGAAGTACTACCTAAAAAAGAAGTAGTAGACTTATTAAAAGAAAAAGACCGCTTAGTTAAATTTCTAGGTGGAATTAAAGAAATGAACAAACTTCCAGACGCTATGTTTGTAATCGATCCTCGTAAAGAACGCATTGCAATCGCTGAAGCACATAAATTAAACATTCCAATTATCGGGATGGTGGATACAAATTGTGATCCAGATGAAATTGACTATGTTATTCCAGCGAATGATGATGCAATTCGTGCAGTAAAGCTTTTAACATCTAAAATGGCAGACGCTATTCTGGAAGTGAAGCAAGGCGAAGAAACTGAAGTAGCAGAAGAGCCAGCAGAAGCTGACGAAGCTGTTGCTGCAGAGACTGCTGAAACTGATAAAGAGTAGTATTGTAAAAGGTAGAGGGTGATAAGGGGATAAGCCTTTTATCACCCTTTTTTGACAGTTAAGAAGGTATAAATCCTTTCCTGTTTCATAAGTGAAACTGCATGGCGCTATTTAGAAATACATGACACATAAGTTATACAATAAAAAGTTTTATACTATAAGGAGGATTTACAATGGATATTACGGCTAAAATGGTTAAAGAACTTCGGGAAAAAACTGGTGCAGGTATGATGGACTGTAAGAAAGCACTTCAGGAAACAGATGGGGACATCGATAAAGCGATGGACTTCTTGCGTGAAAAAGGCGTTGCAAAAGCAGCGAAGAAAGCAGACCGCGTTGCTGCAGAAGGCTTAACACATATTGAGATTGATAATAACTCTGCTGTATTGTTAGAAGTAAACTGTGAAACAGACTTCGTAACAAAAAATGATCAATTTAAACAACTACTATCTGAACTGGGCAAACATATCGTGAAACAAAAACCTGAAACAGTAGAAGAAGCTTTACAGCAAAAGCTACATGGTGAAGGAGAAAAAGTTGAAACGTATCTAAACTCTATTGTTGCTACAATAGGAGAAAAGATTTCTCTTCGTCGTTTTAGCCTTTTGAACAAAACGGATAAGGATGCATTTGGTGCATATCTTCATATGGGGGGAAGTATTGGTGTACTATCTTTACTTGAAGGAACAACTGATGATGACGTTGCAAAAGATATAGCAATGCATGCAGCTGCTGTCAGCCCGCGTTATGTTTCACGTGATGCGGTATCTGAAGAAGAAGTAAGCCGTGAGCGTGAGTTATTGAAGACGCAGGCCTTAAATGAAGGTAAACCAGAAAATATTGTAGAGAAAATGGTTGAGGGTCGTCTAGGTAAATTCTTTGAAGAGATTTGTCTGTTAGAACAAAACTTTGTCAAAGACCCTGATCAAAAAGTGAAGAAGTATGTAGCTGACAAAGGTGCTACAGTAAAAACATTTGTTCGTTATGAAGTAGGCGAAGGTATGGAAAAACGCGAAGATAACTTTGCCGAAGAAGTAGCGAGTCAAATGAAAAAATAGTAAATTCTAAAGGTGGGGAACACGTAATTGTTGTTCCCTATTTCGCTAGTACTAAGAGGTACTAACTCGATCTGTGCTTAACAAACATTAATATAAACAATATAATATTTCTATGGAGGTAAATATGACAACAGCTCGGTACCGTAGAATTGTGTTAAAATTAAGTGGAGAGGCTTTAAGCGGAAAAGAAGGCTATGGAATAGAACCACAGATAATTCAATCAGTTGCTGCACAAGTGAAAGAAGTAGCAGAATTAGGTGTAGAGGTAGCAATCGTAGTTGGCGGAGGAAATATTTGGCGTGGTAAAGTCGGCAGTGAAATGGGTATGGATCGCGCGACAGCTGATTATATGGGAATGCTGGCGACAATTATGAATTCACTTGCACTTCAGGATAGCCTGGAAAATAATGGGATTCAAACCCGTGTTCAAACATCTATTGAAATGCGACAAGTGGCTGAGCCTTATATAAGAAGAAAAGCAATTCGCCATCTCGAAAAGAAACGTGTTGTCATTTTTGCTGCAGGTACAGGGAACCCATTCTTCTCAACAGATACAACAGCAGCATTACGAGCTGCTGAAATCGAAGCTGAAGTTATCTTAATGGCAAAAAATAATGTAGATGGAGTATACTCTGACGATCCAAAAGTTAATAAGGAAGCCGAAAAGTATACGGAGATATCCTATTTGGAAATGCTAAATGAAGGTCTAGGTGTTATGGACTCTACTGCATCTTCATTATGCATGGATAATGATATTCCATTAATTGTATTTTCAATTACCGAAGAGGGCAATATTAAACGAGTTGTACAAGGTGAACCAATCGGAACAACAATAAGGGGGAAATAAAAATGTCAGATGCTATATTGAAGGAGACACGTAGTAAAATGGAGCAGGCGGTTCAGGCTTTTTCAAAGAACCTGGCAACTGTACGTGCTGGTCGTGCTAACCCATCGCTTTTAGACAGTATTTATGTAAATTATTATGGGGCGTCAACACCTCTAAATCAATTATCAACGGTATCTGCACCAGAAGCAAGACTACTTGTAATAACACCTTTTGATAAATCATCAATTGGTGATGTGGAGAAGGCCATACAAAAGTCCGACTTGGGTCTGTCACCTTCAAATGATGGAAATGTTATTCGTATTAATATACCATCTCTAACAGAAGAGCGACGTAAGGATTTAGTTAAAGTCGTAGGTAAATACGCTGAAGAAGGTCGTGTACAGGTAAGGAATATTCGTCGTGAATCGAATGATCAGCTAAAAAAGGCTGAGAAAAATAATGACTTAACTGAAGATGAGCTTAAAGCTGCTCAGGATGATGTTCAAAAAGAAACAAACAATCATATTGAAAAGATTGATCAGTTAGCAAAAGGCAAGGAAAAGGAAATTCTTGAAGTTTAAATATATGGTGTAATGAAATAAGAAGCTTTAGCCCTCTTGTTTAAGAGGGCTTTTATTTCCAAATCAGACATATTTAGAAAACTTGGCTTATCTCTAAGTCTTAATGCACTTATACAGCAGTAATATAGGAGTATGCTTTCCTAACTGTAAAACATTATAGATAAATTATTTGATGGAAGTTACTAAATGTTTAAATCAGTTTTTCCTTAAAATATAAGAAAAGCCATCTCTCATCATTACAGGTATTAGGCAGGTTTTTCTTATATTTTAAAGAAATCCTTATAAAAATTTAATCATATAATGCTATAATGGTAATTCATCAAAATAATATTAAATGGTTTACTGTATCTGATTTCTAAAGTTTAGACACCGGAACAGGCGATAGAATGAATGTTTTTAATCCTTCATATTGATTATATTTAAAAGGATTGTATAAGGATAATCAACCATATCGGAGGACAAATTATGTCAATGAAGTTTCCTTTTTTTAAAAATAAACAGCATAAAGATTCAGACGAAGAGCATGACTTTGATAATATACCGAATCATGTTGCTATCATAATGGACGGAAACGGACGATGGGCAAAGAAACGGGGACTACCCCGGATAGCTGGACATAAAGAAGGAATGAATGTTGTAAAAGAAATCGTTAAAGCAGCAAGAAATTCTAATGTACAGATTCTAACATTGTATGCTTTTTCCACAGAAAACTGGAAACGGCCAAAATCAGAAGTTGACTTTCTAATGAAATTACCGAAAGAGTTTCTACATATATATTTACCAGAACTTATGGAAAATAAAGTAAGAATTAATACCATTGGTGATTTTGAAGCCCTTCCTGATCATACGAAAGAAGCTATTCATTATGCGAAAGAGAAGACAAAAAATAATGATGGCTTATTATTAAATTTTGCTTTAAACTATGGTAGTAGATTTGAAATCATGCGTGCTATTAAGCAGGTTATGTCAGACATTGATGGTTCCAAATTATCCATGGAAAATTTAGATGAGAGCACTTTCTCAGAATATTTATATACGAAAGACTTAACAGACCCTGACTTATTAATTAGAACAAGTGGTGAACAACGGTTAAGCAACTTTTTATTATGGCAGGTTGCCTATTCTGAATTTTGGTTCACAGACGTATTATGGCCGGATTTCTCAGAGGAAATATTTAATAATGCCCTCCATGATTATCAGCAGAGGAAAAGAAGATATGGAGGAATTTAAGGTGATGAAACAAACATGAAACAACGAATTCAAACAGCAATCTTAGCAATTATAGTTTTTTTACCATTTGTTTTAATTGGTGGCAAACCCTTTGAAATATTTGTCTATATACTTGCTACTATAGGTTTAGTAGAATTAATGCGTATGCGCGAAATTGGTAAATACTCTGTACCTGCAGTTTTAGCAATCGCGCTGTTGTGGCTTATATTAGGCTCCATCCCAATTTCTTGGGTTACAAAATCAGAAGTAATTATGATGTTTGTTTTATTACTATTGTCATATACTGTATTAGTTAAGAATAAATTTACTTTTGATGAAGCTGGTTTTATTCTATTATCAACTATATATATCGGAATGGGGTTCTTTTACCTGATTGAAACACGTCAGGATGCTGGTTTAGTCTTCTTATTTTATGTGTTGCTTGTTATTTGGGCCACAGATACTGGTGCATATTTCGGAGGGAAAGCCTTTGGCAGAAGAAAACTTTGGCCTAAAATTAGTCCTAACAAAACAATTGAAGGAGCAGCCGCTGGTATCATCCTAGCGTGTGTAGTAGCTATCATTTTCTATCTTATTGAACCATTTTCTGACTCATTGATGCTGGTTATTGGTGTTACAGTTTTAGTATCAATATCAGGACAAATTGGGGATTTAGTTGAATCTGCGCTTAAGCGGCATTATGATGTGAAGGATTCCGGTAATATTCTTCCTGGCCACGGAGGGATACTGGACAGGTTAGATAGTTTATTGTTTGTGTTACCGATATTACACTTCATCCATTTTATATGAATGGCTAGCTTGAACAAAGAATTAAGTTAAGTGTAGAATTATTAGATAAGAAGTCAAAGTTATTCCTAATCAGATTAAAGGAAGGTGCTTCTTTTGAACACAGTAATCGCGTTTATTTTTATGTTCGGCCTGCTTGTATTTATACATGAATTTGGCCATTTAATATTTGCAAAACGAGCTGGTATGCTTGCTCGTGAATTTGCTATTGGCTTTGGTCCAAAAGTGTTTGCATTTACCAAGAATGAAACAGTTTATACAATCCGCTTATTGCCTATTGGAGGATATGTTCGAGTGGCTGGTGAAGATCCGGAGATTGTTGAGATTAAGCCAGGACAGCATATCGGATTGGAATTTAACGGGAATAAAAAAGTCAGTAAAATTATCGTAAACAATAAAGCAAAGCATCCGAATGCTCGCGTTATAGAGGTAGAACATGCTGATTTAGATCATAAGCTGCTTATTGAGGGATATGAAATCGATGAAGAAGATCAAAAATTTAGTTTTGAAGTAGATCCTAAAGCATTTTATGTTATGGATGAAAAAGAAACTCAAATCGCACCATATGATCGACAGTTTGCTTCAAAGAGTATTCCTAAACGTGCTATGCAATTGTTTGCTGGGCCAATGATGAATTTTATCCTGGCAATAGTCATTTTCTTTATTGTTGGACTTATTCAGGGTGTTCCGGTCGATAGAGCTTTAGTTTCCGGGATACAAGAAGGCAGTCCAGCAGAAGAAGCAGGGCTGCAAGAAGGAGACGAAATTGTTCAGATTGAAGGTAACTCAGTCTCAACTTGGGGAAAATTTACGGAAATTGTTCGCGATAATCCAGAAAAAGAGCTCAGCATGACAATTCAGCGTAATGGTGAAACAGAATCAATTACAGTAACACCCAAAAAGATTGAGACTCAAGGTATGACAATTGGACAAGTAGGTGTACAGCGGGCTTTTGAGAAGTCATTTACCGGAACTGTTAAATATGGATTTACCCGGACATATGAAACAACTAAGTTGATTTTGACTAACCTTGGAATGCTAGTCACAGGTCAGTTGCCAATTGAAACATTATCTGGACCTGTTGGTATATATGATGCAACAGATCAGTTTGTGAAGGCAGGAATTATGACCTTTCTAATGTGGACTGCTATTTTGAGTATTAACTTAGGAATCGTGAATCTTGTTCCGCTGCCAGCACTCGACGGAGGCAGATTACTCTTTGTTGCACTTGAAGCGGTTAGAGGTAAGCCGATAGATCCACAAAAAGAAGGAATTGTTCATTTTATTGGTTTTGCATTATTAATGCTCTTAATGATTGTTGTGACATGGAATGACATTCAGCGATTATTTTTATAAAGTTTAGTTTATGCTTTAGAACAGTTGAAAACCCTTGTCCAAATGGCAAGGGTTTTCCATCATTATAGTTCCATAACTATAATCAGGAGGAAAACATGATGGATATTTCAAAAAGAGAGAAAATGGTTTTATTATTAAAACAGGTGGAAATGCCAGAAGATTATCAGGAAGCCTATTTTAAAGATAGTGAATTGAATAAACTGGAAGTCCATAAACAGGTTAAAACCTGGCATTTTCATATTAATATCAAGCGAGTGCTGCCAACGCGAATTCATACTTTACTTCTTACAAAATTACATGAAACCTTTCAGCAATTTGCTCAAATTGATCTGACGTTATATGCCGAGGAAAAGGAATGTGATAATAAGAATATTTGTGATTATTGGCAGTCTTTTCTTCAAACTATATCAAACTTATCACCTGCTTATAAAGATTTAGTACATAACCAGGTACCGCGGGTAGAGAATAATAAGATTATGTTAACTGCAAGAAACGAAGCAGAAGGCAATGCACTGAAAAAACGTTTGGAAGATCCATTTCGTGACTATTGCAAAAAAATTGGAACAAATCCATACTCTCTTGTGATTGATGTTAAAACTGAAATGGCTGAATTGAAAAAGTTCAGAGAAAAAACAGCTCTAGAAGATCAGGAAATGGTTTTAAAGACTGTTCAGGAAAAAGAAAAACGTGATCAGGACAGACAGAAAAACGAGCAAAATAAACCGCTAATGCTTGGTTATAAAATTCAGGATGATCCATTGCAAATGGAAGAGATCCAGGATGAGGAACGTCGGGTCACTGTACAAGGCTATGTGTTTGCTACAGATATTCGCCAGTTACGTTCCGGAAGAAGTTTATTAATTGTTAAAGCAACAGATTATACGGACTCATTACAAATAAAGATGTTTTCAAAAGGTGATGAGGATGCAGAGAAATTTGAACATGTGAAATCGGGTATTTGGATTAAAGCTAGAGGCAGTATTCAAACCGATATGTTCACAAATGAATTGGCAATGATGGCTACTGATATCCATGAAGTAAAGGTAGAAACGCGAAAGGATACAGCTCCGGAAGACGAAAAGCGAGTTGAATTACACGCACATACAACAATGAGCCAAATGGATGCAGTCGTATCCCCCTCAGCTCTTATACAACAGGCAGCTTCCTGGGGGCATAAGGCAATTGCTATTACCGATCATGCGGGTGTTCAAGGATATCCGGAAGCGCATGCAGCTGGTCAAAAACATGGGATTAAAATCCTCTACGGTGTTGAAGCAAATGTTGTTGATGACGGTGTTCCAATTGCCTATAACGAACATGATGTTGATTTGAAAAATGGAACTTATGTTGTATTTGACGTGGAGACGACAGGTCTTTCAGCGGTATATGATACCATTATTGAACTTGCAGGTGTTAAGATTCATCAGGGTGAGGTAATCGATCGATTCGAATCATTTGCGAACCCTCATCATCCATTGTCACAAACAACCACGGATTTAACCGGAATTACAGATGATATGGTGAAAAATGCTCCTGAAATTGATGATGTCCTTAAAGATTTTTATGAATGGATGGAAGATAGCATTCTTGTTGCACATAATGCCAGTTTTGATATCGGTTTTTTAAACCAGGGATTTAAAAAAATTGATTATAAAAAAGTTGTTAACCCAGTTATCGATACGCTTGAGCTTGCGAGATTTTTATTTCCTGATTTAAAAAATCACCGACTGAATACGATGTGTAAACATTTAGATATTGAATTAACCCAGCATCACCGTGCTATCTATGATGCAGAGGCAACTGGCTATTTATTATGGAAATTAGTACAAGGACTTCTAAAAAAGGATATTACAAACCACAACAAGCTAAATGATCACATGGGAGAAGGTAATGCATATCAGCGTTCTCGTCCATTTCATTGCACACTGGTTGCTAAAACAGAAGAAGGTTTGAAGAATTTGTATAAGCTAGTTTCATATGCGCATATCGATTATTTCTATCGTGTTCCGCGAGTACCTAGATCACTGCTGCAAAAGCTGCGAAATGGAATTTTAGTTGGGTCTGCATGTGATAAAGGTGAAGTATTTGAAACGATGATGCAAAAATCAGCAGATGAAGCGGAGAAAGCAGCAGAATTCTATGATTATATCGAGGTCCAGCCACCAGCTAATTATGCCCATTTAATTGAAAAAGATCTCGTTCAGAATGAAGCACAGATACTGGATATTTTAAGCAAATTAGTAGATTTGGGAAATCGTATAAACAAAACTGTGGTAGCAACAGGAAATGCACACTATATAGATGAACATGATAAACTTTATCGTCAAATATTAATTGCTTCACAGGCTGGTAATCCATTAAATAGGCAAACATTACCGGATACACCTTTTCGTACGACAAATGAGATGATTGATAGTTTCAACTTTTTAGGAGGAGAAAAAGCCCACGAAATAGTAGTAACAAATACCAGTAAGTTGGCAGATGAAATTGAAGAGATTTCCCCTGTTAAGGATGGGCTTTACACACCAACAATTGAGGGTGCAGATCAAGAGATGCGTGATCTGTGCTATAATCGGGCAAAATTAATTTATGGTGATCCTGTACCGCAAATTGTTGTTGATCGACTTGAAAAAGAGCTATCAAGTATTATTGGACATGGTTTTGCAGTAATATATTTAATATCTCATAAGCTAGTAAAAAAATCATTGGACGATGGATACCTGGTAGGTTCACGAGGGTCTGTTGGCTCTTCTTTAGTAGCAACCATGACTGAAATAACCGAGGTAAATCCATTACCACCACATTATGTCTGTATGGAATGTCATCATCATGAATTTATTACAGATGGGTCTGTCGGTAGCGGTTTTGATTTAGCTGATCAGGACTGTCCGCATTGCGGTAACCCTCTAACAAAAGATGGACAAGATATTCCTTTTGAAACTTTTCTCGGATTTAAAGGTGATAAAGTACCCGATATTGATTTAAATTTTTCAGGTGCATATCAGCCAAGAGCACATAATTACACCAAAGAATTGTTTGGAGAAGAGAAAGTCTATCGTGCGGGAACAATTGGTACAATTGCTGAAAAGACGGCGTATGGCTATGTGAAAGGTTATGCGTCAGATAAACAGTTAGTTTATAAAAATGCTGAAGTTGATCGTCTAGTACAAGGCTGCACAGGGGTCAAACGAACAACAGGTCAGCATCCAGGCGGAATTATTGTTGTCCCGGATGATAAGGAAATATATGACTTTACACCTATTCAATTTCCGGCTGATGATCGAAAAAGTGAGTGGAAAACAACACATTTTGATTTTCACTCCATTCATGATAACTTGCTTAAACTTGATATACTTGGGCACGATGATCCAACCGTAATTCGGATGCTGCAGGATCTGAGTGGAATCGATCCCAAAACAATCCCGACAGATGATGCAGAAGTGATGAAGATTTTTTCCGGTACGGAATCACTTGGAATAACACCGGAACAAATTAACTGTCAAACCGGGACATTAGGTGTCCCTGAGTTTGGGACAAAATTTGTCCGGCAGATGCTGGAGGATACAAAACCAAGCACATTTGCTGAGCTGGTAATGATATCTGGTCTATCGCATGGTACAGATGTATGGCTGGGCAATGCGCAAGAGCTTATCAACGATGGTATTTGTGAATTGCCTGATGTTATCGGGTGTCGTGATGATATTATGGTATACCTAATGCACAAGGGCCTTGATGCTTCACTTGCCTTTAAGATCATGGAATTTGTCCGTAAAGGCAAAGGGTTACAGGATGACTGGATTCATGAAATGAAAAAAAACGGAGTTCCGGATTGGTATATTGAATCATGTAAAAAGATTAAATATATGTTTCCAAAAGCACACGCTGCGGCGTATGTTCTAATGGCAGTTCGAATTGCGTATTTTAAGGTTCATTATCCAATATACTTTTATGCCGCTTATTTTTCTGTAAGAGCAGGTGACTTTGAGTTGGATACAATGGTTAAAGGATCAGATGTGATAAGGCAGCGTATTGAAGGTATCGTGGCTAAGGGAAATGATGCAACACCTAAAGAAAAGAATCTCTCTACAGTTCTGGAAGTGGTTCTTGAGATGAGTGAACGTGGCTATACTTTCCAAAAAGTTGATTTATATAAGTCTGCTGCTTCTGAATTTATAGTCGATGGTAACTCATTAATACCACCATTTAACGCGGTTGATGGATTGGGTACTAACGCAGCTATTAATATTGTTAAAGTACGTGAGGATGGGGAATTTCTTTCTAAAGAAGATCTTCGGCAGCGTAGTAAAATTTCTAAAACGGTTCTGGAGTATCTTGACAATCACGGATGTTTAGAAGGCATGGCCGAAAAGAATCAGCTGTCACTGTTTTAATATATCTGTTAAATTATGTTGTTGGCACCAGTAAATTATTGTCTTGAGCAAATGCTTAATCTTAACAATAGGGCATGAAATAGCTGATATTATCTAAATTTCCTAAAAGGAGAGTGATCACTTATGGAGTTAACATATGAAGTAGGACAACCGATCCGACAATTTTTAATTGACAACAGACAAACTTTCGAAAGTCAACTTCTGGCAGAGGCAAATAATGTTCGTGATAAGATTGAAGAAATTCAAATGATTGGAAATATTAACCTATTGGAGAATGCTCATAAGTTAGTCTTGTTTGTGGTTGATGAGAAAAAAGATGAGGTAGTGAGTTTTGCTGAGCAGGAGGGTATTGCATGGGCAAAACATTCTCTGACATTAGCGTTAAAAATTGAGTGGATTCAAGCGATCCGCAGAACATTATGGAATTTTCTTTATGAACATGATAGATTTACCGAAAAAACTAACAGTCTTGAAGCGTTTTACTATATGGAAAGTAAGATAAATGATTTAATTGATAAATTTCTTAATGGGTTCTTTATTAACTATTCGACTTATAAAGATAAGCTAATTGAAGAACAGCGTAAATTAGTAGATAACCTATCTGCTCCAATTATTCCAATAACCTCAAAGATTAGCATATTGCCAATAATAGGTACTATGGACAGAAATCGAGTTACTGTTATTGAAGAAAAAGTATTACTGGAAATTGGACAGAGACATGTACAAAAATTAATTATGGATTTGTCTGGAATTGCTGAAATGGAAAAAGAGGTTCTGCAATTATTTCTGAAATTATTAGATGGTATTTCTATGATGGGATGCGAAGCAGTGATAACTGGTTTACGTCCTGATTTAGTCAGAAATATGGTGCTTGAAGTAGAATTTGGTCAAAATTTTGAAACAAAAGGCTCGTTGCAGCAGGCACTGGACGGCTACCTGCAAATGAACGATACAACTGTAAATTAGACTATTTTCTAAAAGATTGTTGCTTTATCAAGTTAATGAGGTTATTGCGTAGTTGATATAAACTGCGAAGTAACTGCCAGAATAATCTCTATAAACTCTCACGCCGCCATCCGGGATCGCTCCGGGCGGATGCTCACTTTAGAGCAACGCTTCAGCTTCCTCGGAAGCAAAAACCGCTTCCTGCGGGATCTTCAGCTGTTGCTGTTCCCGCAGGAGTCACCGCCCTCCGCTCACCCGGACTAGTGTAGTGCTGTCACATAATTATTCTATAGCGATTCCTACTCGAGTCAACAGCGGAGGAAATACACGTAGACTCCTGTGGGAGCTTGCGCCTAGATGGGACTACGCAGCGACGTAGGAGCAAGGAGGCTCATCAGCCGCCCTAGGTGCGCGGAGAGTATTTCCGGAGCGGTATAGTAACACTCAAACTTTTTAAAAAGTAGTTCGCAGTTTATATCAACTGCGAAGAATAAACTCTTGCGAAAAGATTATTAAATTATAATTAACAGCTAACACCTTGGCCGATACTAACCTTTTATTATAATCAGTAAGAATTCGGATATAATACAGCTATGTATGAACAATTGTTCACCGTTCTTGCAACATCAGTCCTAGTATGATATAGTAAATAGTGGTAAGAAATGATACGAACGGTTAGAAGAGTGGGAGAACCCCACTCTTTCTTCATACTACTATCTTTGCAATTTGCACTTTGACTACTTTCCCTTGCCACATCTTCCGGCAGGGGATTTGTATTATTATGGATATGTTGCAAATGAAATGTCGTGTGATGGTTCATAATAGAACTATAAACAACTGAATAAAGGAGGATAAATTTTGAGTTCCAATGTAATTAAAACAACGGAAGAATTGGTGCAGCCGATTTTACAGGAGAAAGAATTGGAATTAGTAGATGTTGAATACGTAAAAGAAGGACCGAACTGGTTTCTTCGCGTTTATATTGATAGTGAGAGTGGCGTTGATATAGCGGATTGTGGTACTGTCTCTGAACAGTTAAGCGAAAAACTGGATAAAGCTGATCCAGTAGAAGAAGCCTATTATCTGGAAGTTTCGTCTCCAGGTGTCGAGCGTCCACTAAAGTCTAAGGATGACTTTGAAAAGAATGTAAATAATAATGTTTTCGTAAAATTGTATGAACCAATAGATGGTCAGAAAGAATACGAAGGTATATTGAAGGATTTTACGGATGATATTGCAACGATCGAATATAAAGTAAAAACCCGAAAAAAGCTAGTTGAAATTCCAATTAATAATATAGCTAAAGCAAGGTTAGCCGTTACGCTATAAGGGGGAAAATAAAAGTGAGCAGTCAGTTGTTTGAAGCGATTGATTTTCTAGAAAAAGAAAAGGGTATTGATAAGGATATTCTAATGGAAGCGTTGGAAGCAGCGCTAATATCAGCTTATAAGAAAAACTTTAAATCTGCTACAAATGTGCGGGTTGATATTGATGAACAGTCCGGTACAATGCGCGTGTTTTCACGTAAAACGGTAGTAGAAGAAATAGAAGATGCCCAAGAGGAAATTTCATTGGATCAGGCAAAAGAAATTGATCCCAAATATCAAATTGAAGATGTTATTGAGGTTGAGGTAACTCCAAAAGACTTCGGACGTATTGCAGCCCAAGCCGCAAAACAAGTAGTTACACAACGGGTAAGGGAGGCGGAACGTGGCGTCATATTCAGCGAGTACTCTGATCGTGAAGAAGATGTTATGACAGGGATTATTCAGCGTAAAGATCCGCGCTTTGTCTATGTTAACCTTGGAAAAATTGAGGCTAAGCTAGCTGAAGCGGAGCAAATGCCTACTGAAGAATACTATGTTCATGACCGTATAAAAGTTTTTGTAACAAAAGTGGAGAATACGAGTAAAGGACCTCAAATTTATATTTCAAGGTCACATCCAGGATTATTAAAGCGCCTGTTTGAAATGGAAGTCCCAGAAATTTATGAAGGTATTGTTGATATCAAATCAGTGGCAAGAGAGGCTGGGGATCGTTCTAAAATTTCCGTTCATGCAGATGACCCTGAAATTGATGCAGTTGGATCTTGCGTTGGCCAAAAAGGACAGCGAGTACAAGTAATTGTTAATGAACTAAAAGGTGAAAAAATAGATGTTGTAGAGTGGTCAGAAGACCCCGTTGTCTATGTATCAAATGCTTTAAGTCCTTCGAAGGTAGTAGAGGTATTGGTAAATGAAGAAGATAAGGCGACAACTGTAATTGTACCTGACTATCAACTATCGCTAGCTATTGGAAAACGTGGGCAAAATGCTCGCCTAGCAGCTAAATTAACCGGCTGGAAGATTGATATTAAAAGTGAGTCAGAAGCTCGTAAGGAAGGGCTTTTAACAGATGACGAAGAAGATGCTGATGCTTATTCTGACAATGAGGAAGATGGCTTGTTCGAATAGGGAGGTTCTGTAATGGCGCAAAAACGGAAAGTACCAGAACGTAAATGTATAGTAACTAATGAAATGAAACCAAAGAAAGATCTCATTCGTATTGTCCGTAACAAAGAAGGAGAAGTCTTTGTTGATCCAACTGGCAAAAAAAATGGCCGTGGAGCATATGTATCCAATGATCTATCTGTTATTGAAAAGGCTGAAAAGGCTGGAATTTTAAGTCGTCAGTTAAATACCAAAATTGAACCATCAATATATGAAGACCTTAAACAACTAGTTGAAGGAAAAAATGATGAAAAATAATTACTTAAATTTAATTGGCTTAGCCTATCGGGCTAGAAAGTGTTCTTTAGGGGAAGAAACAATCTTGAAAGATATCAGGCAAAACAGAGCAAAACTTGTTCTTTTGGCAAGTGACATCGGTCCCCAAACACGAAAAAAAATAACGGACAAATGCAAAACATATGAAGTACCATTTTTAATAGCAGATGATAGAGAAACTTTATCAAATGCTATTGGAAAATCACAAAGAGTAGCTGTAGCTATTTTAGATGCAGGATTTGCCACTAAAATCAAATCGTTACTCGGGTAATTAAATTCGGGGGTGGACGTATGAGCAAGATGCGTGTATATGAATATGCAAAGCAAAATAAAACGACCAGTAAAGATGTAATAAATTATTTAAAAGAATTAAATGTCGAGGTATCCAACCACATGTCGACAATCTCGATTGATACGATATTAAAGTTGGATGAAAAATTCGGATCAGAGAAATCTCAGGAAACACAAAAGAAGCAGGATTCATCAAATAAACCAGCAAATAACAGCAGTAACAATAAAGCTGCCAATCAATCAAAAAAAGAAAATAAACCAAGTAATAATGGGAAGTCTAATAACAACCCCAAGCCACAACAGGCTCAGCAAAGAAAAGGTCAGAAGAACAATAACAAAAAGCATCAGCATGGTAAAAATTCAAAAAGGAACAATCAGGCACCTCAGCAGCAGCAAAAGCCCGCTGTTAAGGAAACGCCTAAACATATTACTTACAGCGAAACACTAACTGTAAGTGATTTGGCAGCTAAGTTAAATAAAGATGCATCAGAAATTATTAAAAAGCTAATGTTCCTTGGTGTCATGGCTACAAAGAACCAGGATCTTGACGATGATGCAGTTGAGCTTATTTGTGCAGAGTATGATGTGGAAGTAGAAAAGGAAATAATTCTGGAAGATACCGACTTTGATAAGTATCGGGAAAAAAATAATGAGGCTAACTTAATCGAAAGACCTGCTGTTGTAACGATTATGGGACACGTTGACCATGGTAAAACAACATTATTGGATGCGATTCGCCATACAAAAGTAACGGAAGGCGAAGCAGGAGGTATTACGCAGCATATAGGGGCATATCAAATAGAAAGCGAAGGTAAGAAAGTTACATTTCTTGATACACCAGGACATGCGGCGTTTACCAGCATGCGTTCACGTGGTGCACAAGTTACGGATATTGCTATATTAGTTGTTGCAGCGGATGATGGTGTAATGCCACAGACAATTGAGGCTATTAACCATGCGAAAGCTGCTGAAGTTCCAATTATTATAGCAGTTAACAAAATGGATAAAGAAGGCGCTAATCCAGATCGTGTCATGCAGGAATTAACGGAATACGAACTCATACCTGAAGACTGGGGCGGCAGTACAATTTTTGTTAATTTGTCTGCTGTCAAACATGAAGGAATTGATGATCTGCTTGAAATGATTCAACTTGTTTCGGAAGTAGAAGAATTAAAAGCAGATCCAAACAACGATGCTTTTGGTACTGTAATTGAGGCACAGCTTGATAAAGGAAAAGGACCTGTTGCTACATTATTAGTACAAAATGGAACTTTACGTGTTGGCGAATCAGTTGTTGTTGGAAATACTTTTGGTCGTGTTCGTGCGATGGTTAGTGACTTGGGTCAACGGATTAGTGAAGCTGGTCCATCAACTCCAGTTGAAATAACTGGATTGAACGATGTACCACAAGCGGGCGATCAATTCCTGGTATTTAAGGATGAGAAGAAATCACGCCAAATTGGTGAAGCTCGTCAGCAAAAGCATATCCAGGAGAATCGTACGGAACAAACAAAAGTAAGCATCGATGATTTGTTCGATCAGATTAAAGAAGGCGAAATGAAAGATATTAACATTATAATAAAGGCAGATGTTCAAGGTTCTGCAGAAGCTATGGCATCTTCATTGAGCAAGATTGATGTAGAAGGCGTTAAAATAAAAATTATTCATACTGGTGTAGGTGCAATTACTGAATCAGATATAATTTTAGCGTCGGCTTCAAATGCAATTGTAATTGGGTTCAATGTACGACCAGATGCAAATGCGAAAAAAGCTGCTGAATCAGAAAAGGTAGATGTCCGTTTACATCGTGTTATTTATAAAGTTATTGAAGAGATAGAATTAGCAATGAAAGGTATGCTGGATCCTGAGTATGAAGAAAAAGTTATAGGTCAGGCAGAAGTGCGCGAAATATTCAAGGTTTCCAAAATTGGAACTATCGCTGGTAGTTATGTGACAGATGGTAAGATTACACGTAATTCAGGAATACGCCTTATTCGTGACGGTGTTGTACAGTTTGAAGGCGAAATAGATGCGTTAAAACGTTTTAAAGATGATGTCAAGGAAGTTGCACAAAACTATGAATGTGGTATCACAATTAAAAAGTTTAATGATATTAAAGAAGGCGACGTAATTGAAGCATTTGTCATGGAGGAGATTGAACGCAAATGATAATTTATGCTGAAGTAGAATGCATTCTTTACGAAGGTCATTCACTTAAGCAAAAACGTTCTGTTATCAAAAGTTTAATGGCTAAACTGCGTAATGAATTAAATGTAGCAGTAACGGAGTTGGATTATCATGATTTATGGCAACGTACAAAGCTTGGAGTTGTAACAGTTTCCAATGAAAAGAAACATGCTGAACAGGTTATTCAGGAAGGTTTACGAATTATTGACACAATTGATGAACTGGAGCGGACACTTACAGATGTTGAGCATGTATAATCAAATTATCAGGTCGTCAACTTATAGAGGTGATCAAAATGAGTGACATTCGTTCAAATCGGGTCGCAGAGCAAATGAAAAAAGAATTAGGTGAGCTTTTAAGTAAAAAAATCAAGGATCCACGTGTTGGATTTGTTACAGTAACAGATGTAGACGTAACTGGTGACCTACAACAAGCGAAGATTTTTATATCTGTTCTGGGTGATGAACAAAAGAAACATGATACACTTGTCGGATTAGCTAAAGCTAAAGGATTTATCCGATCTGAAATTGGGAATCGTATCCGTTTACGGAAAACACCAGAAATTACATTTGAATTTGATGAAGCATACGAATATGGGAATCGTATCGAAACAATTCTACGTGATTTAAACAAAAATAAGTAATATGCAATGAATTAATCTGATCCACAGAAATGATAGGTGGGTCAGATTTTTCCATGTACGATACTCTAGTCTTGGGAGCTGGTTAGATGAATGGTATATTGCCTTTATGGAAACCAAAAGGAATGACGTCACATGATTGTGTGATAGCGATTAGAAAGAAATTTGGCTTAAAGAAAGTGGGCCATACAGGAACTCTTGACCCTGAGGTTGAAGGTGTATTGCCTATCTGTATTGGACAGGCAACCAAGATTGTACCTTATTTGACTGATACCAAAAAGACATACATAGCACAAGTGAAGCTTGGGGTCGCTACTGAAACTGAAGATAGTCATGGTGCAACTATCGAGAAAAGCAGAGTAGTAAATTTTCCGTCTAAACAGTCAATCGAAAACGTGTTACAATTGTTTAGGGGAGAAATCACACAAGTTCCCCCAATGTATTCAGCAGTCAAAGTAAACGGTAAAAAACTGTATGAGTATGCAAGAGCCAATGAGCAAGTAGAACGGCCACAGCGTAAAGTAGTTATTTATCAGCTTACACATATAGATAATACAGACCATAAAGATAGCTTTAAGATAAAGGCAATCTGTTCAAAAGGTACATATATCCGAACACTTTGTGTAGATATTGGTAAGAAACTAGGCTATCCTGCACATATGTCACACTTGGTAAGAACAGAAACAGGCATTATTAAACAAGAAGAAACAGTAACATTTGAAGCTATTGACGAATCCGTAGAGTTGGCGAACCAAGAAAAGTTACTGTTGCCAATTTCAAAAGGTTTAAGCCATTTGGAACATATTAATGTAGACGAAAACACAAAAAAACGAGTACTCTATGGTCAAAAATTGTCAAAGCCTGATAACGTTACTAAGTCAAATCCATTTGTCATCATGTTTGATAATCAAGTACTGGCGATTTATCAAATACATCCTGAAAATCCATATCTTATAAAGCCAATCCGAGTATTTAAAGAGTGAAAAAAGAGTAGGTGAAGCGCGTTGCGAACGATTGAATTAACACATCCCCATACATTGGTACTAGAAGAGCTGCCGGAGACTGTTGCGGCTATAGGTTTCTTTGATGGTATTCACAAAGGTCACCAGAAAGTTATACAAACAGCAGTATCCAAAGCGAAGGATAAAAACATGGAAAGTGCAGTTATTACTTTTCATCCGCATCCATCTGTTGTTTTAAAAAAAAATGCACCACATGTAAGATATATCACACCTTTACGAGAGAAGCAGGAAATTCTGCAGCAACTGGATGTTGACCGTCTTTATGTTATTACCTTTAATAAGGAATTAGCGTCACTTGAACCACAGCAATTTATAGATCATTTTATTATTGGCTTAAAAATAAAACATTTGGTTGCGGGATTTGATTTTTCTTATGGTCACAAGGGTCAGGGAAATATGAAATTGATGCAAGACCAAACAAGAGGTTTATTTGATTATACAACAATAGGCAAAGTAGAATTGGATAGTGAAAAAGTGAGTTCTACCAGAATCAGAGAACTTCTCCAGAGTGGTGAGCTCGAAAAAGCTAATAATTTATTAGGAAGACCACTTACTATACAAGGTGTTGTTGTTGAAGGAGAACAACGAGGGAGAACGATTGGTTATCCAACTGCGAACATAAAGGTTAATTCAGATACGTTACTACCCAAAGTTGGTGTTTATGCAGTAAAAGTACTTTATAAAAATGAAGTATATGAAGGAATGGCAAATATTGGATATAATCCAACATTTACAAATCAGAGAACTGAACCATCTGTAGAAGTTAACATATTTGATTATAATAATGATTTATATGGTGAAGTAATGAATGTTGAATGGCATAAATTTATCCGGGAAGAGGAAAAATTTAATGGTGTTCAGGAGTTAGTAAATCATATAGAAAATGATGAAAAGTGTGTCCGCAGTTACTTTTGCAATTAATGTTTCTTTGATTTACCACTTGCAATTTGAGTAAAAAAGATGTAAGCTTAAAATCGTAAAACCATCGCTTGGCATATCGTAACTCCGACGTTTGCTAGGGGAATGGGGATATTAATAAATTATTGGAGGTGAGCCAGATGGCTATCACAAAAGAACGTAAGAATGAAATTATTAGTGAGCACAAAGTTCATGAAAATGACACTGGTTCTCCAGAGGTACAAATTGCTGTACTTACTGAAGAAATCACAAAACTAAATGAACATCTACGTGTTCATAAAAAAGATCATCATTCACGTCGTGGTCTTTTGAAAATGGTTGGTAAACGCCGTAACTTGCTTAATTACCTACGTAATAATGATGTTACTCGTTATCGTGAACTAATTAAAAAACTCGGCCTACGCCGATAAGTGTTTTAAAAAGCAGGAGCAATCCTGCTTTTTTTAGCAGATAAATCTATTTCGTAGTAAAAATAAAGCAGTAAAACCAAACTATTTGTAATTGTGCTAGGCTTGTTGATATCCAACTGCGGGCGGACGATTTCTGCGGGCATGGCTTGAGCCTCCTCGTGCTATCGCACTGTGGGGTCTCAAGGCACATGCTATTCCCGCAAGAGTCGCCTCCCGCAGTGATATTTAGCGATTATAGTACCTCGAATTAACGAATGGTAAAATATTAGTTCGCCATATTGTTCGGATAAATGATGATTAAAAGTATTTTTGAAACTTAGTAAAGAAAATATTAAACTTCCTATCTGAAATAGGTGCAACTATTGAATACAAAGGTTTGTCAATAAACCAAGTTTTTAATACTTAATTAATACATAAAATTTACATTTTAGCTTATTAACTATAAAATGAATGGTAGTATGTTTTATATTGAAAGGAGTACTATTACAATGGCAGAAGAAAATCAAGAATTCTCCACTGAAATTGCCGGTAAGGAATTTATCGTTGAAACAGGAGAATTTGCAAAACAAGCGAACGGGGCATGTATGATTCGCTACGGTGATACCTCTGTGTTATCAGTAGCAACAGCATCCAAAGAACCGAAAGACTTACCCTTTTTCCCATTAACTGTTAATTATGAAGAACGTTTATATGCTGTAGGGAAAATACCTGGAGGCTTTATTAAGAGAGAGGGTCGCCCAAGCGATAAAGCTACACTAACTTCACGTTTAATTGACAGACCAATTCGACCACTTTTCCCAGATGGCTATAGAAATGAAGTACAAGTTATCAGTACGGTAATGAGTGTTGATCAGGATTGTTCATCCGAAATGGCTGCAATGATAGGATCTTCTATTGCATTGGGAATTTCTGATATCCAGCTTTCTGAACCAATAGCAGGAGTGAACGTTGGGCTTGTAGATGGTGAGTTCATTATTAATCCTGACGTTGAGCAACAAAAGAATAGTGAAATTGAATTAACTGTGGCAGGTACAAAAGATGCTATCAACATGGTTGAAGCTGGTGCACAGGAAGTACCAGAAGATGTTATGCTTGAAGCCATCATGTTTGGACATAAGGAAATTATTCGCCTTGTTGAATTTCAAGAGAAAATAATTGCAGCTGTAGGCGTTGAAAAAGCGGATATGCCATTAATTGATACTGATGAAGACATTGCTGCAAAAGTGGAGTCTGAAGCTAAAGATAAATTGCAGAAAGCAATTAAAGTAGAAGAAAAACACGCCCGAGAAGAAGCAATCAGTAATGTGAAGAATGAGATATTAGCTTCATACGAAGAAGCCGATGAAGAAGTTATTAGCGACGTAAAAGCTACACTTGAAAAAATGGTGAAAGAAGAAGTACGTCGGCTAATTACTAAAGAAAAAGTACGTCCAGATGGCCGTAAAGTAGATGAAATACGTCCGTTATCATCGAGAATTAACGTTTTACCAAGGACTCATGGTTCTGGTCTTTTCACACGTGGACAAACTCAGGCTTTGAGTGTGTGTACTTTAGGGGCATTAGGAGATGTACAAATTTTGGACGGTCTTGATTTAGAAGAGTCCAAGCGTTTTATGCATCATTATAATTTCCCCAAATATAGTGTTGGCGAAACAGGACCAATAAGAGGACCAGGTCGTCGTGAAATTGGACATGGAGCTTTAGGTGAGCGTGCCCTTGAAAAAGTCATTCCTTCAGAAAAAGACTTCCCATATACAATTCGTTTAGTATCTGAGGTTTTAGAGTCGAATGGTTCTACATCACAAGCAAGTATTTGTGCAAGCACTTTAGCAATGATGGATGCTGGTGTACCAATTAAGACACCTGTTGCCGGTATTGCGATGGGTCTTGTTAAATCTGGTGAAGACTATACAATATTATCAGACATTCAAGGTATGGAAGATGCACTTGGTGATATGGACTTTAAAGTAGCCGGAACTGAAAAAGGTGTTACAGCGCTCCAGATGGATATTAAAATTGATGGACTTTCAAAAGAAATTTTGAAAGAAGCATTAACCCAGGCTAAAAAAGGCCGCATGCATATTCTGGAATCCATGCTTGCGACAATTAAAGAGCCAAAATCTGAGCTGTCACAATATGCACCTAAGATCCTAACGATGAAAATAAATCCAGATAAAATCCGTTCTGTGATTGGACCAAGTGGGAAACAAATCAATCAAATAATTGAAGAAACAGGAGCAAAAATTGATATCGAACAGGATGGAAGTGTGTTTATATCATCAACCGATGCTTCCATGAATGAAAGAACAAAAGAGATTATTGAAGATCTTGTACGGGAAGTTGAAGCAGGACAAATGTATCTGGGTACTGTGAAACGTATTGAGAAATTCGGAGCGTTTGTGGAATTATTTAAAGGAAAAGACGGCTTGGTTCATATTTCTGAACTGGCAGAAGAACGAACTAACAAGGTTGAAGACGTCGTATCAATTGGTGATCAAATTATGGTCAAAGTTAAAGAAATTGATAATCAAGGTCGGGTTAACCTCTCAAGAAAAGCGGTTTTAAAAGAAGAAAAAGAAAAAAGTGAAAAATCAAGTATGTAAATGAATTAATGAAACAAGAAGCTGGAATGCCAGTTTCTTTTTTTATTTGTATACCAGGAAATTATAAAATTTAAGTGCTGTGGATAATTGGACATCAGAATCAGCGACGTCCAGCCCCGACGTACAGGACGTACTAGTGCCGGTGACGCCACAGGACGTGGCGTTCTCACCGGCCAGCGCCTAGCGCCAAGTGGACGTCCCTCTCCGTGTCTACGATTATGAAATAAAGGATGTTCGACTAAAACCACCACATCCTGTGGCAACGTTGACCCACGAGCGATGTGCGAGCACGGTACCGAATAGGTGCTTACTCTTTTTATTTACATATCTTGTCCCTTACATTCATATTAATGAATGAGGGGGGATTTGAATGTATCGATACCGTTCTATTGTTCATTTTTGCGTATTCGTTATTATTGTAGGTTTGGCATTTAACAACAGCTATAACCCATTTATTTTGAACGATGCTGAAACATTTTCTTATACTGTATCCAAATCGGAGGATTCTCTTTATCAAAAAATTAGAACAAAAAGTACTGATTACAGAAAACCTCCTGAAAATGCAATAATCGATAAAGTGTGGAAGAAAATACCTGGATTAAATGGTGTCCGTGTAGACATAGATAAATCGTTTGAGCAAATGAAAAAGGGTGGTGTTTTTGATAAAACACTACTTGTATATAATCAGGTTCCACCTGAAGTTACATACGATGAGCTACCAGCAGCTCCAACTTATCGTGGCCACCCTGAAAAAAATATGGTTTCATTTTTAATCAATGTAGCATGGGGAAATGAGTATATTCCTTCGATACTAAACGTTCTAAAAAAGCATAACGTTAAAGCAACATTCTTTATTGAAGGTAAATGGGCGCAGGAAAATGCTGATTTTGTCAAAATGATTGATGAACAAGGTCATGTAATAGGTAATCATGCATATAATCATCCGGATATGTCAAGGTTATCGAAACAACAAATTACCGAACAGATAAACCGAACAAATGAAATTCTCAAGGCAATTACTAATAATAAACCAAAATGGCTAGCTCCGCCAAGCGGTAATTATAATGATCAAGTAGTTAAAATTGCACACGAAATGAACATGGAGACAATTCTGTGGAGTGTAGATACCATCGATTGGAAGAATCCATCTGTATCTGTTATGATGAACCGAGTAAACAACAACATCCATCCTGGTGCGACAGTATTGATGCACCCTACTTCCTCAACAGCACAAGGATTAGATTCGCTAATTGTGAATATAAAAGAAAAAGGTTATAAGATTGGAACTATTACTTCATTACTTAGTGAGGAAAGATAGCATTTGGATGGACATTAGGAGGAAATACATTGATAGAGAAACATACTAGTAATAATGGACTTCGAATTGTTTTAGAAAATATACCTGCTGTACGATCTGTTACAATAGGAATTTGGATACTAACTGGATCAAGGAATGAGTCCGAGCGAACAAATGGAATCTCGCATTTTCTCGAACATATGTTTTTTAAAGGGACAAAAAAAAGATCCCCACAGGATATTGCAGAAGCTTTTGATGCAATAGGCGGACAGGTTAATGCATTTACATCGAAGGAATACACTTGTTTTTATGCTAAAGTTATTGACTCACATAAGGAATATGCTCTGGAAATTTTAGCTGATATGTTCTTTAACTCTACCTTTGATGAAGAAGAAATGGAACGTGAGAAGAAGGTGGTTTTGGAAGAAATTAAAATGTATGAAGATACACCAGATGACATTGTGCATGATATTCTGGCACGTGCTTCATATGGGGGGCACCCATTAGGCTACCCGATACTAGGATCTGAAGAACAGTTATTATCCTTTAAACCGGATTCATTGAGGAAATATATAAAAGAGAGCTATACACCTCAAAATGTAGTAGTTTCTGTTGCAGGTAATGTAGATGAATCATTTATTAAAACAGTCGAAAGTTATTTCGGCAATTATGAATCAGACTCAGAGCGTGCAAAATTAAAGAAACCTGAATTCTTAGCAAATAATATTGAACGTAACAAAGATACTGAACAAGCTCATTTATGCCTGGGATATAATGGCTTGGCTGTCGGAGATGAGAATTTGTACAGCTTAATCATCATGAATAATGTACTGGGCGGCAGCATGAGTTCAAGGCTTTTTCAGGAAGTCAGAGAAAAACAGGGATTAGCATATGCTGTATTTTCCTACCATGCATCATTTCAGGATAGTGGAATGCTGACTATCTATGCTGGAACAGGAAATGATCAATTACCGCAATTGCAAGATACAATAAATCAAACTGTGGAGCAGCTTATAAATAATGGCTTAACTGATAAAGAACTTAAAAATAGTAAAGAACAGTTAAAAGGGAATCTCATGCTAAGTTTGGAGAGTACCAGCAGTCGGATGAGTCGTAATGGAAGGAACGAATTACTCTTAAACAGGCATCGATCTTTAGATGATATGATTCAGGAGATTGATGCAGTTAATCACGAAAAAATACAGAATGTAATTAAGACGATATTCGAACAATCCCCATCAAGTGCATTAATTGCACCTAATACGTCTTCTTGATCATAGATTATCTTAAATGGCATATATATACTAATAGCTAGAAATCATGGGGGCGATCATATGCGCTATAAGGATATTAGCGGTAAGGAAATTGTTAATGTCAACCATGGATCACGGTTGGGTATATTAGGTCAAACAGATCTTGAAATCAATGAAAGAACAGGTCAAATTGAATCGTTTGTCATTCCTAATTACAAATGGTTTGGATTAAAGAAAGAAGGCGAAGAGACAAAAATCAGATGGAGTTCAATTAAAAAAATTGGCGAAGATATGATCATGATTGAAATCGATTAAAGAAGTACCTACGAGGAAGGCTAGTGTCATTTTTATGATACTGGCCTTTTTTTTGTTTCATCTAATCACTAACCCATGATATGCACATAAGCTATAAAGAAATGAATTTAGTGAAAGTATGTCTGGAGGGGTTTTTCAACGATGAATCAATTGATTGCCGTTATAGGTGGAGATGCACGTTACCTGGAATTAATACGACAGTTGCAGACACTGCCTGATACAACCATCTTTTTAGTTGGATTCGATAAGTTAGAACAAGGGTTCACAGGATTAAAACAGGTGGATATTGGTGAATTGGAGCAGGAAAAGTTAGATGCAGTTATTCTGCCAATAACTGGAACAAATAGTGATGGGTATGTTGAGACCGTTTTTTCCGATCAGGAAATTCAATTAACAAAACAGTGGTTTTCTAAATTAAAAAAATCATCGATTGTATTTACTGGAATAACAAACGACTTTTTAACTGCTGTTACCGATCAACTTCATGTTTCCCTGATACCATTATTCGATCGGGATGATGTAGCCATTTACAACTCAATTCCAACTGCAGAAGGTACAATTATGATGGCAATAGAGCATACAGACTATACAATACATTCGTCACGAGTGATCGTTGTAGGATTTGGCAGAGTGGGCAATACTGTAGCAAATAAATTCTCGGCTCTTGGGGCGAAGGTTTCTGTGTGTGCCAGAAGTATTATGGATCTCGCCAGAATAACTGAGATGGGGCATACAGCTATTCCATTTGATAAGTTACATGAGCATACAAGTAATTGCGACTTATTAATTAATACGATTCCAGCAAAAGTAGTTAGAAAGGAATCCATTCAACAGCTTCCGTCACATGCGTTTATTATTGATCTTGCTTCAAAGCCTGGCGGTACTGATTTCGATTATGCTGACCAGCGTGGTATTAAGGCGATTTTAGCCAGAAGCCTCCCGGGTATAGTAGCACCAAAGACTGCAGGCAAAATTCTGGCCGATGTAATCAAGCAATTTTTAACTAATGAGGAGGAACGTATATAATGTCATTAGAGGGAAAGCGTATTGGATTTGGAGTTACAGCATCACATTGTACGTATGATAAAGTATTTCCGCAATTAGAACGTCTGGTTGAAGCTGGAGCAGATGTAATACCTATTGTAACGTATACTGTCAGAACCACAGACACCAAGTTTGGCAAAGCAGAAGACCATGTTAAGAAAATAGAATCCATTACAGGTAAAAGTGTAATCACAACAATGCCTGAGGCGGAACCATTAGGCCCAAAATTACCTCTGGATTGTATGGTAATTGCTCCATTAACCGGAAACTCATTAAGCAAAATGGCAAATGCATTAACTGATTCCCCGGTATTAATGGCTGCAAAGGCAACAATGCGAAATCAGAGTCCAGTGGTTCTTGGAATAGCTACTAATGATGCACTTGGGTTAAATGGTGTAAATTTAATGAGATTAATGGCAACAAAATTTATTTATTTTATTCCATATGGCCAGGACGATCCGATTAAAAAACCGAATTCATTGGTTGCAGACATGGGCTATCTGCTTGATACTGTTGAACATGCGATGCAGTATAAACAACTTCAGCCTGTAATTATACCTCATGAGTATGATAATATGGTAAAATAAATAGAATCTTATTATAGTGAGGTGTCATTACAATGACAAAGAAAACAGCATATAATATTGCAGTAGTAGGTGCAACTGGTGCAGTCGGCCAAAAAATTACTCAAATACTTGAGCAAAAGAATTTTCCAATAAATGAGCTGAAACTTTTATCATCAAAGCGGTCAGCAGGCACAAAGCTATTGTTTAAAAATAAGGAAATAACAGTAGAAGAAGCAACACCAGAAAGTTTTGCTGGCGTAGATATTGCTTTATTTTCAGCTGGGGGTTCTGTCTCTAAACAGTTAGCACCAGAGGCAGTAAAACATGGTGCGGTTGTAGTTGATAATACAAGTGCTTACAGAATGGATAATGAAGTTCCTCTAGTAGTACCTGAGGTTAATGAAGAAGATATTAAATCACATAAAGGAATTATAGCAAATCCAAACTGTTCAACTATTCAAATGGTAGCTGCTTTGAAACCAATTCAGGAAGCATTTGGCATATCTCGTGTAATTGTTTCAACATATCAGGCAGTTTCCGGTGCAGGTAATGAGGCATGTAATGAATTAGAAAATCAAACAAACCAATATCTAAATAATGAGGATATGACTGCTGAACTATTACCTGTGAAGGGTGATGAAAAGCATTATCCAATTGCCTTTAATGCACTTCCGCAAATCGATGTATTTCAGGAGAATGGTTATACATTTGAGGAAATGAAAATGATTAATGAAACCAAAAAAATAATGCATGCACCAAATTTACCTGTAGCAGCTACTTGTGTGAGACTACCTCTTTTTACGTCACATGCTGAAAGTGTTTATATTGATGTCGAGAAAGAAGGTTTAGCAGTAGAAGATATTTGGAACGTGTTGAGGGATGCAGATGGGGTAATACTTGAGGATGACCCAAGCACACAAACGTACCCAACCCCTTTAAGTGCGTCAAACAAAGAAGAAGTTTTTGTGGGTCGTGTCCGGAAAGATCTGGATAATAATAAAGGGTTCCATTTATGGGTTGTATCAGATAACCTAGTAAAAGGTGCTGCATGGAACACGATTCAAATTGCCGACCGTTTAATAAAAAATAACTGGCTTTAATTTAGAGGTGAAATAATGCAGGTATTAGTACAAAAATTTGGTGGTACTTCGGTACAGACCGAAGAAAATAGAAATCATGTTATTAAACATATTAAAAATGCTCTAATTAACAATTATAAAATAGTTGTTGTTGTATCTGCATTGGGAAGAAAACCTGATCCATATGCTACAGATACATTATTGGATTTAATAGGTTTTCCTTCGAATCATAATTCAGATCGGGAACTTGATTTATTAATGTCCTGTGGTGAAACGATTGCTTCAGTCGTTTTATCTAACGAACTCCAAAAAAATCATATAAGTGCTTCAGCTTTAACTGGAGCACAAGCCGGATTCATTACAAACGAGGATCATAACCGAGCAAAAATAAAAGAGGTAAGAACAGAGCGAATCCTTAAGGAATTTGAACAGCATGATGTAGTAGTTGTAGCTGGGTTTCAAGGACAAACATCTACTGGTGAAATAACAACTATTGGCAGAGGTGGCAGTGATACAACAGCAGCTGCCTTAGGTGCTGCACTAGAAGCGGAAAGTATTGAAATTTTCACCGATGTAAATGGAGTAATGACTGCCGACCCTCGAGTTGTTTCTTCGGCTCGACCCCTAGATATAGTTACGTATACCGAAATATGTAATTTAGCATATCAGGGAGCAAAAGTTATTCACCCGCGTGCTGTTGAGATTGCTATGCAATCAAAAATTCCAATGCGTGTAAGATCAACTTACTTACAGGAAGAAGGAACTTTGGTTACTGCATCCAGATTGCAGGAATTAGACAGAGATATTCCAGACCGGTTAATAACTGGAATTGCTCATATTTCGTCTATAAGCCAAATTAAAGTACAAACTAAAGAAGAGGCGCATCGTTTACAGTCTGAAGTATTTAAAGCAATGGCTGAGGCTGGTATATCAGTTGATTTTATTAATATTTCGCCGACAGGGGTAATTTATACAGTTCCAAATGCACATAAAGAAAAAGCGGTGCATATCTTGGAGACATTAGGTTTTCAGCCTGAAATAACAGATAACTGTGCGAAGGTATCTGCAGTTGGCGCTGGTATGACAGGAGTTCCTGGTGTTGCTTCAAGGATAGTTCAATCGTTGACGAATGCCGGTGTTCAAATATTACAATCAGCAGATAGTCATACAACTATCTGGGTTCTTATTCATGAAAAAGACTTAAATGCTGCTGTTAATGCACTACATGATGTTTTTGAATTAAGCGGTGATAATGGTATATAAGGCATAAAATGAGGCAGGTGTACTAACATGAAGTTTGGCAAAGTTTTAACAGCAATGGTAACACCACTTGATAAAAGTGGTAATATTGATTTCGGTCAGACAACGAAACTGATCGAATATTTATTGGAGAACGGCAGCGAGGGGCTGGTTATAGCAGGTACGACTGGCGAATCGCCAACGTTAACAGCAGAAGAGAAGGTATCTCTCTTTAAGCATGTTGTAGAGAAAGTAAATAATCGAGTCCCTGTTATAGCAGGTGCAGGCAGTAATAACACATCTTCAGCGGTGACGCTAACAAAAGAAGCGGAATCGGTTGGAGTAGATGCTATAATGCTTGTAACACCATATTATAATAAACCAAATCAACAAGGGCTTTACGAGCATTTTTCTACAATTGCAAACGAAACAAAACTACCAGTTATGATGTATAATATACCTGGTCGTTCTGTTATAAAAATGAGTGCTGATACGATTATTCGTTTGAGCGAAATAGAAAATATTGTGTCCGTTAAAGAAGCTAGCGGTGATCTTGATTTGACATCAAAGATTATTGAAGAGACCACTGATAACTTTAGTGTATATTGTGGGGAAGACGCAATAACATTACCTATGCTGGCTATTGGAGCGGACGGTGTTGTCTCAGTTGCATCCCACGTCATCGGAAATGAAATGCAGAGTATGGTTAATGCCTATCAATCAGGTAATGTAGGGAAAGCTGCATCACTACACCGAAAATTATTACCGATTATGAACGGTTTGTTCGCAGCACCTTCGCCTACACCTGTGAAAGCGGCATTGAAAATGAAAGGTATGGATGTTGGTGGTGTTCGTTTACCTTTAGTACCGCTTACTGAAGAAGAAGAAAATACGTTAAAACAATTAATTTATTAATAAAAAATTATCGGCAGCTTCTGCCGGTAATTTTTTATTGTTTGTATTATAAACTTCCTCTTCGTTCATACTAACTTTATACGTATTGAACATAGAAAAAGGGAGTGTCTTAACATGCAAAAAGACCCATCTAAAAAGGATGATCAGAATCAAGGAGATCAATCAAATCCGTCATCATTAGTACAAAAGATTCAGCAGTTAGGTCAATCTAATGTCCCGCAAGCGCCAGACTCCAATGTTCATGTTTTGTCTATCATCGGGCAAGTTGAAGGGCATGTACAATTGCCCCCACAAAATAAAACAACAAAGTATGAACATTTATTACCCCAACTTATAGCAATTGAACAAAACCCTAAAATTGAAGGGCTTATTGTGTTATTAAACACAGTTGGTGGTGATGTGGAAGCAGGTCTTGCACTCTCCGAAATGATTGCATCGATTTCCAAGCCCACAGTGTCTATTGTGTTAGGTGGAGGTCATTCGATAGGAGTACCAATTGCAGTTGCCACAGATTACTCATTTGTCGTTCCCACTGCAACAATGACTATTCATCCAATTCGGTTAACAGGATTGGTGATTGGCGTACCCCAGACGTTTGAGTATATGGATAAAATGCAAGATCGTGTCATAAACTTTGTTACCCAGCATTCCAATATTAAGGAAGAAAAATTTAAGGAGTTAATGTTTGCAAAAGGTAACCTTACACGAGATATTGGAACAAATGTTGTAGGGGATAATGCTGTTGAATATGGTCTGATAGATGAAGTAGGAGGAGTAAATGAAGCCATGAAAAAAGTAAATGAAATGATTAAAAATAATAAACAATCCGAAGATCAGGTGATCCAGTAATGTTATACACACCTTTATCGGAAACAGATATTTTTCCAACTTCTGAAAAGGATTTCTCCAATCGCCATTGTGTTTCCTACCAAGGAAAAAATTTATATGTAGAACAGGAAGAAGATGGAAGTTATCAATTACTACAATTATTATCTACGGACCCTCAGGACTTTATGAATAGTAATTACAACCCTGGAACTATTTTACGGTAATCTGTAAGCTATCAGAAAAAATCTGTGCTATAATGGAATTAATTAACCCTTGCCTAACAAACGGCAGGGGTTTGCTATTCAATTGTTTGGACGGATTGCTAGATGTAATAGAGGTGATAACTTTGGCAAAGAAAAAAAGAAGAAAAAAGAAAAATCAATTAAAGAAACAAGTGAAATTTGAATTATTAGGATTACTTTTTATATTTCTAGCTATTTTTGGAAGTGGAGCTAGCGCTATTAGCGATGGAGCCATTCCAGGTGGCCTTGAATATATTTTTCGTTTCTTTCTGGGAATCTGGTATTTTATAGCTTCAATATTTTTATTCATTACAGGAATAATGCTGATGGTTAAAAGACGCTATCCAAATTTCACAAATAAAAAAATGATAGGATTTTATATTGTTTTTGTAGGTGTTTTATTAATTACGCACATTCAGACATATGAAAGATTACTAATGTTGTCAGATAATACGTCAATTATTAAAACAACATGGAGCAATTTCTTTGCTTACATAGATGGCAGTGTTTCTTCCACACAAACAGGTGGTGGGATGACTGGAGCAATTCTTTTTGCTTTTTGTTATTTCTTATTTTCATCTGTAGGTGCAAAGATTGTTGCTTTGTTTTCAATCATTGTTGGTTTTATTTTTATCACAGAATTTTCGTTTGGTGACTTCTTTTCAAAGCGGGTGAAACAGATTTCTGAAACTATTAAGTCTATTAAGGGCAAATGGAAGGAATCACGTGTAAATAAGCAAATTGACGAAGGCGAGCAAATTTATGAGATGAATTCTGTGCCCGAAGCAGATTCTAATCAGGATGAACCAGTGATTGAGGATTTTACTGATATTGCATATTCTTTTGATCCAAATGAATCAACCAAACCTGTCGTTGAGGAGCGAGAGGTTGAATCCGATGAGGGTAATAGGGAGCCAGAGAGTGAAAGTCCGCTACCAATGACCGAAGCTGAAAATTATGAATATATATTACCTTCACCAAATTTGTTAGCTGAACCTTCACAAAGTTCACAGCAGCATGAAAAGTCACATATTCAGGCTACTGTTAGGAAACTGGAGCGGACTTTTAACAGTTTTGGGGTGAAAGCCAGGGTAACAAAGGTACATGTAGGCCCTGCAGTTACGAAATATGAGGTATACCCTGATGCAGGTGTAAAGGTTAGTAAGATTGTTAACCTGCATGATGATCTTGCATTGGCGTTGGCAGCTAAAGATATACGAATAGAGGCGCCAATACCAGGAAAATCAGCTGTTGGAATTGAAGTTCCTAACCAGGAGATAGCAATGGTTTCATTAAGAGAAGTGCTGGATAGTACATTGAACAATAAAACATCGAAACTGTTATTTGCACTAGGCAGAGACATTTCCGGGGAATCAGTAATGGCTGAATTAAATAAAATGCCCCACTTGCTTATCGCAGGTGCAACAGGAAGTGGTAAAAGTGTTTGTGTAAATGGGATCATTACGACAATTTTAATGCGTGCAAAACCGCATGAAGTAAAAATGATGATGATTGACCCAAAGAAAGTGGAACTTAACGTCTATAATGGAATCCCTCATTTACTAGCACCTGTTGTTACTGATCCAAAAAAGGCATCCCGGGCACTGAAAAAAGTGGTTGCTGAAATGGAAAGAAGGTATGAATTATTCTCTGACACGGGTACTCGTAATATTGAAGGTTATAATGAATATATTCGCAAATACAATCAGACATCAGAAGAAAAACAGCCAAACTTACCATATATAGTTGTATTAGTAGACGAGCTCGCAGACCTAATGATGGTAGCATCAAACGATGTAGAGGACGCTATTACTAGATTGGCACAGATGGCAAGAGCGGCAGGTATTCACCTGATATTAGCTACTCAACGTCCATCAGTTGATGTTATTACTGGTGTTATTAAAGCTAATATTCCATCAAGAATTGCTTTCAGTGTATCATCACAAACTGACTCACGTACGATCCTGGATTCGGGTGGTGCCGAGAAACTTTTAGGCCGCGGTGATATGCTGTTCATGCCAGTAGGATCTTCGAGACCAACCAGAGTTCAAGGTGCATTTTTATCTGATGAAGAGGTTGAGCGGATTGTTGACCATAGTATTGAACAGCAAAAGGCAAAATATCAGGAAGAGATGATACCAGAGGAAACAAGTGAAGTGACATCGGATGTTGATGATGACTTATATGACGAAGCTGTTGCCCTTATTACAGAAATGCAGAGTGCTAGTGTCTCAATGTTGCAACGCAGATTCCGAATAGGCTATACACGGGCCGCTCGTTTAATCGATGCGATGGAAGACCGGGGCATAGTTGGACCTTATGAAGGTAGCAAACCACGATCTGTATTAGTTACACAAAGTGAGGAAAGGTCTTCATAATAACCTGAACGGACAGTAATCCTAATGATTTAGGAAAAAGCTGTCCGTTCAATTTGCCGTTTATAACCTTCGACTTTCGAACTATTTTTAAAACCACTTTTTTATGTAAATTTTCCTATATCTATTTATTTATTGTTCTAAAAGTGTTATATTTATGTCGAATAATAGAGTCATACGTCAGATGTCAGATCTCTTTTTAGCTGATTATCGAAGATTGGAGGGTTGTCATGTCGATTAAGATAGATTCACGTCAGTTATACTTGCGAGTTATCGATGAAATAAAACGGGATATTGAAAACGGTACCTATAAAACGAAGCAAAAACTCCCATCAGAATTTCAGTTGTCAAAATTATTAGGAGTCTCACGCGCCACTTTGAGAGAGGCATTACGTGTATTGGAAGAAGAAAATATAGTGACCCGGCGTCATGGGGTAGGGACGTTTGTAAATCCAAAACCAATCTTTTCCTCAGGAATTGAGCAGCTAAATAGTGTTACATATATGATTGAACAATCCGGAAAGACTCCAGGGTCTCAATTTTTATCGACTGAATTACTTGAGCCGACGGAAGACGAGCGACTGAAATTTTCACCAAAAGAATTTTGTTCACTTGTAAAAATTGAGCGTGTTCGAACAGCGGACAATAATCCTGTCGTTTTTTGTATTGATAAAGTACCGGAAGGATTAGTGCCTATCGATATAATTAACAAAAAAGATTCGTTGTTTAAACTAATGGAGAGTTATTCAGGCAAAAGAATCTCGTATGCGGTAACATATATTGAACCTGTAAGCTACCATGATCGTATATACGAAATCCTTAAGTGTGACCCTGAACAATCACTTCTTTTATTAAAACAAATGCATTATACCGATGAAGATGAACCGGTTTTATATTCGGCTAATTACTTTCGGTCTGATTTATTCAGTTTTCATGTTTTAAGAAAACGTTTGTAAGGGGTTTCACATGTATTCTATTTAGGGAGGTGGTTGAAGGATAGCGCTAATACTATTTTTACTTAGCAGTTAATAAAGTGTAAATACTTTCTAACTGCATAACTGCAACTAATTTTTTTATATTTAACCAAAAATAGGGGGTTCTTATTTTGAAAAATCGTAAATTTATTTTATTAGCTGCAATGCTGCTAACGATTGGTATGATTCTTGCTGCATGTGGTGGCGGTTCTGACGAGGAAAATTCAGGTGGAGATAGCGGCTCTGACGGTGGAGACAGTTCAGCAAGTGAAGAAACAACTGACTTTTCTGCTGCAATGGTAACAGACGTTGGTGGTGTTGATGATAAATCATTTAACCAATCAGCATGGGAAGGTTTAAAAGCATGGGGAGAAGAACATGGACTTTCAAAAGGTGAAGGATTTGACTATGCTCAATCAAACGACAAGGCAGATTACATGCCAAACCTTACACGCCTTGTAAAAGCAGATTATAATTTGATCTTTGGTATTGGTTTTAAACTAAAAGAAGGTATTACAAAAGTAGCTGATCAATATCCAGATACAAACTTTGCAATTGTAGATGACGTTGTAGATAAGCCGAATGTTGCTAGTCTGACATTTAAAGAACATCAAGGTTCATTTCTAGTTGGTGTAGCTGCTGCAAAAAAGACCAAAACAAATAAAGTAGGATTTGTCGGCGGAGTTGATTCACCATTAATTAATAAATTTGAATCCGGCTTCAGAGCAGGTGTTAAATCAGTGAACTCTGATATCGAGGTTGAAGTTCAATATGCAGAATCATTCGCTGCTGCAGACAAAGGTAAATTAATAGCTTCAAATATGTATAATAACGATATTGATGTTATTTATCATGCATCAGGTGCGACAGGTAATGGTGTATTTGCACAGGCAAAAGACATCAAGCAGAACAACCCTGAACGTGAAATCTGGGTAATTGGTGTTGACCGTGACCAATATGAAGAAGGACAAATTGGTGATCATAATGTAACGCTTACTTCAATGGTTAAACGTGTGGATATCGCAGTCCAGGATATTTCTAACCAGGCAATGAACGGTGAATTTCCAGGCGGGGAAAATGTACAGTACGGCTTGGAAGATGGCGGTGTAAGTGCAGCCAAAACAAATGAAGAAGCATTAACTGAGGATATTGTTTCAGCTATTGAGGATTGGAAAGAAAAAATCATTAATGGCGAAGTGGAAGTTCCTCAAACACGTGAAGAAACTGAAAAATTCATAGATTCTTTATAATTGGATGCTTAAAAAGGCTGGATAAACCAGCCTTTTTCATCCTTACATTCTACATCGAAAGTCCTCAAATGAAGAGATAACTTTCCAGCCCTTTTCATTTGGTGATATTTCAATAGACTAAATAACGTTGCGGTTTTATAAAGAAGGAGTGAAATCATTTGGATTATGTTATTGAAATGCTTAATATACGAAAGGAATTCCCTGGTGTTGTCGCAAATGATGACATAACAATTCAGGTTAAGAAACAGGAAATACACGCATTGTTAGGGGAAAATGGTGCTGGGAAATCTACATTAATGAATGTTTTATTTGGATTGTACCAGCCGGAAAAGGGAGAAATACGTGTTAACGGTAAGAAAGTGAACATTACTGACCCTAATATCGCCAACGAACTTGGAATTGGTATGGTGCATCAGCACTTTATGTTAGTAGATACATATACAGTAACAGAAAATATCATACTGGGCAGTGAGCCAACAAGTGGTGGGAAAATTAACCTGAAGCAGGCAGAACAAGAAATACAGGAGCTTTCTGATCAGTATGGACTTAATGTGGACCCAACCGCCAAAATCCGCGATATTTCAGTTGGTATGCAACAGCGTGTTGAAATTTTAAAAACACTGTATCGTGGAGCTAACGTTCTTATTTTAGATGAACCAACAGCGGTTTTAACCCCACAGGAGATTAAAGAGCTTATTGAAATTATGAACTCGTTAATAAGAGAAGGAAAATCTATTATATTGATAACGCATAAACTAAAAGAAATTATGCAAGTGTGTGATCGTTGTACAGTTATTCGAAAAGGTAAAGGTATCCAGACCGTAAATGTAGAGGATACAAACGTGACTGAACTAGCATCCCTTATGGTGGGAAGAGAAATTAGCTTTAAGACTGACAAAGGAGAAGCAAATCCTAAAGAAAACGTTTTGAGTATTTCAAACCTATATGTAGAAGATGCTCGAAAAGTAAACCTTGTTAAAGGTTTGAACCTTGATGTTCGTGCTGGAGAGATCGTTGGTATAGCTGGTGTTGACGGAAATGGACAAACGGAATTGATAGAGGCAATTACAGGGTTGAGAAAAGCACAGTCAGGGTCAATTACTATAAATGAAAAAAACATAACAAATCTTAAACCACGAAAAGTAACAGAAAGTGGGATTGGCCATATACCTCAGGATCGTCAAAAATATGGCTTGGTTTTGGACTTTCCAATTGGTGAAAATATGGTGTTACAAACGTATTATCAAAAACCATACTCCAAAAATAAAATATTGAATTTTAAAGAGATTAGTAAAAAGGCTAAAAGTTTAATAGACGAGTATGATGTTCGAACACCGAATGAGTTCACTAAAGCTAGAGCACTTTCGGGAGGAAATCAGCAAAAGGCAATCATAGCACGTGAAGTTGACCGATCACCTGATTTATTAATTGCTGCACAACCTACCAGAGGTCTTGATGTTGGAGCAATTGAATTTATTCATAAGAAACTAATTGAGGAACGTGATAAAGGAAAAGCAGTCCTTCTAGTTTCTTTTGAGCTTGATGAAATATTTGATGTGAGTGATCGGATTGCTGTTATGTTTGATGGTCAAATTGTTGCAAACGTTAAACCTGCAGAAACGAATGAACAGGAACTTGGGTTACTAATGGCGGGTAGTAACAAAGACGAGGCAGGTGAAACCAATGATATCGAATAGATTATTTAATATATTAATACCGGTGATATCTGTTTTGCTAGGTTTAATCGCTGGAGCAATTATCATGCTTGTTTCGGGTTATAATCCGATTGCAGGATATAGTGCCTTATGGGCAGGCGCCTTTGGTGATTTATATTATATGGGTGAAACCGTACGACAGGTTACACCATATATTTTAACAGGTCTTGCAGTAGCTTTCGCTTTTCGTACAGGGCTATTTAATATTGGTGCTGAAGGACAGGTTATTATTGGGTGGCTTGCAGCTGTCTGGGTTGGTTTGGCTTTTGATGCTCCCATGATTGTCCACTTGCCCTTGGCAATATTAGCTGCTGCAGCTGCCGGAGCACTTTGGGGCTTTGTTCCAGGTATTTTAAAAGCAAAGCTTGGAGTACATGAAGTTATTGTTACGATCATGATGAACTATATCGCATTATACGTTACAAACGAAGTCATTAGGAGTATTTTAACGGATAACCTGAGTTCTAGTGAAAACATTCCGGCATCTGCATCGCTTGCATCAGAATGGCTGCAGGGTTTAACTTACTTTTCAAGGATGCACTATGGAATATTAATTGCACTTTTTGCTGCAATCATAATGTGGTTCATTATTCAAAGAACATCAGTGGGATATGAGTTGAAATCAGTTGGATTTAACCAGCATGCATCGAAATACGCAGGTATGAATGTAAGTAAAAATATCGTTCTGTCTATGGTAATTGCCGGAGCTTTTGCAGGTTTGGCAGGAGCTATGGAAGGATTAGGTACATATGGATCTATTTCTGTTATGTCCGGTTTTACTAATCTCGGCTTCGATGGTATCGCTGTCGCTCTTTTAGGTGCTAACACCGCTATTGGCGTTGTTTTTGCCGCCATATTGTTCGGTGCGTTGAAGGTCGGGGCAATAAATATGCCAACCGCTTCTGGCGTACCTACAGAGCTTGTTGATATCATAATTGCATTAATCATTTTCTTTGTAGCATCTAGCTATATTATTAGATGGGCAATACTTCGCTTTAAAAAGGAGGAGAAATAAATGGGGCTTGTAGAACTGTTACAATCAATTATTCCGCCCGCACTTTTCTTTTCAGCGCCTCTGATATTTACGGCGTTAGGTGGAGTATTCAGTGAACGTTCAGGTGTTGTTAATATTGGGTTAGAAGGTTTAATGGTAATGGGGGCATTTGTCGGTATTGTCTTTAATTTGACATTTGCTGATGTGCTGGGCGCATGGACACCATGGGTTTCGATATTGGTTGCCATGGTTGTTTCGGCTATTTTTGCAATCATCCATGCCGTTGCATCTGTTTCATTTCGGGCTGATCAAGTTGTAAGTGGTGTAGCTATTAACTTTTTAGCGTTAGGATTAGGTGTCTTTTTAACAAAACAATGGTATGGAAAAGGTCAAACGGATATGGTGACAGAACCTTTTTATACAAATGATATAATGATTCTTAGTGATATACCTGTACTAGGACCAATCTTTTTTCAAGATATTTACCTTACTTCGTATATCGCAATAGCATTAGCGTTTTTAGCCTGGTATGTATTGTATAAAACACCATTTGGCCTACGGTTGCGTGCTGTTGGGGAACATCCAATGGCAGCAGACACAAATGGAATAAACGTTTATAAAATGCGCTACATTGCTGTTATTCTTTCTGGTGCATTTGGTGGATTAGGTGGTTCTGTCTTCGCTTTAACAATCGCATTAAACTTTTCACATGCGACAATTGTTGGTCAAGGGTTTATGTCTCTGGCAGCTGTCATTTTTGGGAAATGGCATCCGCTTGGTGCAATGGGTGCTGCTTTATTCTTTGGTTTTGCACAAAGTCTAAGTGTTATTAGTGCAGGAATTCCACTGCTTGAAGACGTTCCTCAAGTATTCTTGCTGATTGCGCCATATGTGTTAACAATCTTAGCACTAGCTGGGTTTATCGGTCGGGCTGAAGCGCCAAAAGCAAATGGAGTACCTTATATTAAGGGAAGCAGATAAAGAACAAAAGCGCAAGCGCCTGTTCAGCGCCGTATGGACTGGACTGACCCGTGTGAAATAAAGGATACACGAAGAGCGTAAGCGATTCGATGTTGACTTATCGTAGACACGGGGAGGGAAGTCCACTAGGCGCTAGGCGCTGGAGCTGGACGTCGCTGATTCAGAAGTCCAGTTATCCACAGCACTTAAATTTTATAATTTCCTATACCAGAACAAAAGCGCAAGCGTCTGTTAAGCGACCTATGAACTGCTACCGCGCATCGTGGGATGATTAAACGTTGCTGCGCAAATCGGCTGCCTTAGTTGAACTTCAGATAAAACTCTTTTAAAGGAAAGCTGGCGACCAAGAGTTTGCCGAGGTAGACTTATCGTACGAAGGTGAAGGAAGTTCCCAGTCGCTGGAAGTGGCTGATACGAAAGCACAGTTAACTACTGAACTTCCACAATATTGTTTCCTAGGGGAAATACCTGGGTTGTTATTATATTAATAGCAACCCAGGTTTTTTTGCTATAAAATAACAATTATAGGAGCACACTATGAGTAGAATGAATTTCAAACAAATACATATCCCGGGAGGGTCACAAATGGATACAATGGTTGAAGATGTGACACATGAAAATGGTGTTAACCTGCATGTTGTCCCAAGTAAAAAATTTAAGACAGTGACAATTACAGCTAAGCTAAAGGCTCCATTGTCAAGGGAGACAATAACAAAACGTGCTTTACTTCCATATGTTTTACAACAAGGAACGAAATCCTTTCCAAGCAGAAGTGACATACAGTCAAAACTTGACAGCTTGTACGGTGCAGTCCTTTCGATGGGGGGAGGAAAAAAAGGAAACAATCACATTCTGAGCATTCGTATGGAAGTGGCAAACCAAAAGTTTATTAGGGATGAATCCGCTATATTAGATGAAGCGATGGCACTACTGAAAGAGGTTATCTTTCATCCAAACAGTGAGAATGAAGCTTTTAAGCAATCTATCATAGATAGGGAAAAAGATACATTAAAACAGAAAATGAGCGCTATAATTGATGATAAAATGAGTTATGCCAACATGAAGTTAATTGATGAAATGTGTGAAGATGAACTATATAAACTTCATGTTCACGGGTATGAAGAAGATTTGGAATCAATTACTGCTGAAAACCTTTTTGCATATCACCAAACTGTATTGCAGGAAGATCAGATGGATATTTATGTATTAGGTGATTTTGATTCTGCAACAGTAAAAGAGAAGATACGTTCAACATTTCAACGCAATAAGTATCAAGATACACCTAATATAAAGGAAGATGCGACCAAAGAACTGAAGCAGCAACCTAATGTTATGATAGAAAAGCAGGATATTCAGCAAGCAAAGCTGCATTTTGGCTATCGAACACACAGTACTTACCAGGACAATGATTATTTTGCACTCCAAGTATTCAATGGTTTGTTTGGCGGGTTCCCCAGTTCTAAATTATTTATCAATGTTAGGGAAAAAAACAGCCTTGCTTATTATGCAGCATCAAGATTTGAAAGTCATAAGGGGTTATTATTTGTGTTTAGTGGTATAGCTCCTAATGATTACGAAAAAGCAAGAGAAATTATTGAACTGCAGATGGATGCAATGAAAAAGGGTGATTTTTCAGCAGAAGAGATGGATAATACGAAGGAACTAATTATTAATCAGTTGCTTGAAACCATGGACAGCGCTCAAGGTATGATTGAGTTATTGTACCAGCAGGTTGTTGCAGGGACTGAAAGATCGCCGCAGACATTAATTGAGGGTATTAAACAGGTATCAACAGAAAATGTAATTGAAGTAGCAAATAAAATTGAACTGGATACGATTTATTTACTGACTGGCAAGGGAGGCGATTCAGATGAATAAGTTAACATATGAAAATATTGATGAAACAATTTATACAAATCAGTTAAAAAATGGATTAACTGTCTTTTTACTTCCAAAGCCCGAGATGTCAAAAACGTATGGTGTCTTTTCCACTAACTATGGATCGATTGACCAAACATTTGTGCCGATAAAAGGTAGTGAAGAGATTACAGTCCCTGAAGGTGTCGCACACTTTCTGGAACACAAGATGTTTGAGAAAGAAGATCGGGATGTATTTGCAGATTTCAGTAAACAAGGTGCGTCACCAAATGCTTATACATCATTTACTAAGACGGCATACTTATTTGCAGCTACAAATTTTATTGAAAAAAATGTTGAAACGTTACTTAATTTTGTTCAGGATCCTTACTTTTCAGAAGAATCGGTAGAAAAAGAAAAAGGAATCATCGCTCAGGAAATTGAAATGTATAATGACCAACCTGATTGGCAGTCTTTCACCGGGACACTCAGGAGTATGTTCCAAAATCATCCTGTTAAGATTGATATTGCAGGTACAGTAGATTCCATTAACTCCATTACAAAGGATGATTTATATACGTGTTATAATACGTTTTATCACCCTGAGAATATGACATTGTTTATTGCGGGTAACTTTGATGCAGATAGTATGATGAATTTAATTGAAAGTAACCAGGATTCCAAAGACTTTGCTAAATTGGATACTATTCAACGGGAGTTTCCCGAGGAACCAAAAGAGGTTGCAATGAAAGAGAATAAAATTGTGATGCCAGTCTCGATTGCAAAATGTACTATAGGTATTAAAGAATCGTCAGGCGAACTAAATAAACAGGAGTTTCTAGAGAAAGATTTGCTCCAGAGTATGATTATAGACTTTTACTTTTCAAAAAGTGGTCCTTTTTATAAAAAGTTATACGAGGAGAAACTTATCGACAGCAGTTTCTCATTTGAAACAAATTTAGAGAAAAACTTTGGCTATTCATTTATCGGTAGTAATACAGATAATCCTGACCAATTTGTAGAGAGGGTTCAGCAACTATTAAAATCAACAAATAATGCTACATTTACAACAGAAGAAGTTGATCGTATGAAGAAGAAAAAGATTGGTCAGCTATTACGTGCGATGAATTCACTTGAATTTATTGCTAATAAATATATTCATTATCATACAATGGGTATAGATTTATTTGAATTGATACCATCTATTCAATCATTGAAGGTAGATCAGTTCAATTCATTTGTGCAGGATTGGATAGAAGACGATCGTATAGCTGTTTGTAAAATTGTTAATGAATAGGGGATTATATGGGGAAAAACGTATTACTAATTGGTGCTAGTGGCGATATTGGTGGTGCTATTGCTCAAGCTCTTGCTAGCGAAGGCTACAGCCTTTTATTGCATTATCACAAGAATAAACAAGCGATAGACAGAACCCGATTAAATCTTAATGAAGAATCGATATTAACCGAAATTCAAGCTGATCTAAGCGCGGAAGCAGAAGTTAAACAACTGTTAACACAGCTCGTTTACCCAGTTGATGCTGTTATATTTGCTAGTGGCAAGGCTCACTATGGACTGTTTCAAGATACAGATGAAAAGATTATGGATGAGATGCTTTCTTTACATGTAAAAATGCCTTGGCTGATTACAAAGCACTTACTTCCTGCGATGATTCAAAATAAAAAAGGGAAGATTATCTTTATTACATCTATCTGGGGTGAAATTGGTGCAAGTAACGAAGTAATGTATTCTTCGGTAAAAGGCGCACAAAATAGTTTTGTGAAATCACTGGCTAAAGAGGTCGCTCCATCAGGGATTTCTGTAAACGCTGTAAGTCCCGGATTTATTGACACAAAGATGAATAACCATTTACTGCCTGCTGAGAAAGAAAGCATAACAAATGATATACCTAACAATCGGGCTGGAACAGCCGATGATGTAGCTAATGCTATTCTTTTCTTAATGAATGAAAAATCAAGTTATATTCAAGGAGAAATTATCAATGTAACTGGTGGCTGGTAATCCTAAATAGTTATGTATAAACTTGCTAAAAAATCAAATACTAATCATGTAAAAAATTGAAGGAGGCAGATTTGTATGTCCGTTCTGGATAATTTTGAATCATGGAAAGGTTTTTTAGCGAATAAACTGGAACAAGCAGAGTCACAGGGTATGAGTCAGCAGGCCGTATCGAATATGGCATACGAAGTTGGTGATTACTTAGCAAAAGGTACTGAAGCCAAGAATAATGAAGAAGCAGTGCTAAGAGAACTTTGGAATGCAGCGGATACGGATGAAAGACATGCGTTAGCTAATACAATGGTTAAACTCGTACAGAATCAGGGAAATACAAATTAAATTTATCTATATAAATAGAGAAGCTGTTGACTAATAAATGCAGCTTCTTTATTTTTTCTTATACAGAAATGCATAATCTTCTTTTCACGGAACTTAAAATCCTTTATTATAGTTATATAGATAGATTGCAATAATATGTTTGTTTCGTTACCATTAATACAGCATGATTATAAAGGGGCTTATTATGGAAAAAACAGAATGGTACCTTGAATATGAGATTCAATATAATCGCCCTGGATTACTGGGTGATATTTCTTCTTTGTTAGGAATGCTCTCTATTAATATTATATCTATAAATGGTGTAGAGAATTCAAGAAGAGGAATGTTATTACTTTCAAGAGAAGATGAGCAAATCACTCGATTGAAGTCAATTTTACAAACAATGGACATGATAGAAGTAAAAAAATTACGTAAACCGAAACTTCGTGATAAACTTGCTGTAAGACATGGACGATACATACATAGTGATGCCGATGATCGAAAGACGTTTCGTTTCGTCCGTGCTGATTTAGGTGTATTAGTTGACTTTATGGCCGAGTTATATAAAAAGGAAGGTCATAAATTAATAGGAATTCGTGGCATGCCGCGTGTAGGCAAAACGGAGTCGATTGTAGCTGCAAGCGTTTGTGCCAATAAACGTTGGTTATTTGTATCAAGTACTTTATTAAAGCAAACTATCCGAAGTCAATTAATACAGGATGAGTATAATAATGATAATTTGTACATTATTGATGGTATTGTCTCGACTAGGCGTGCCAATGAAAAGCACTGGCAGCTAATTCGTGAGATTATGCAGCTTCCCGCTATTAAAGTTGTGGAGCATCCTGATATGTTCGTACAAACTACTGAATATAAATTAGATGACTTTGATTATATTATTGAATTACGCAGCAATGAAGACGAATCAATTACATACGAAACTGTTGAGCAGGATCAATTCAGTCAGGATAATGGCTTTTCGATGTTTGATTTCTAGCAGGTAAGTCAGTATATAAACTTTCTTAACTATAAGTACAACTAAGGCTTTCGTCATTAAAACTTGGCGACAAGCTAAGTTTTCTAAAAATGGATGGTGTTATTATGGAGATAGGATCAAGACTAAAAGAAGCTAGAGAAGAAAAACAGATATCATTGGAAAGTTTACAGGAAACAACTAAAATTCAAAAGAGATACCTAGAAGCAATCGAACAAGGGAATTTCCATATTTTACCAGGTAAATTTTATGCTAGGGCATTTATTAAAGAGTATGCAAATGCGGTAGGTTTGGATTCAACTGAGCTGCTGGAAGAATATAAAGATGAAATACCAAAGACCGAAGCAGAAAGTTCTACCCAATATACCCAAATTCACCGGTCGCGTAAGGACAATAATCCAACAAAAAGTTCACCATTCTTCTCATTTATTCCAACTATTATTGTCGTTCTTTTAGTGATAGGTATTGTTTTTGCAGCATGGTATTTCTATCAGCAAACCTTGTCTGATGATAGTTCAGAACCTGTAGACCCACAAAATAATGGTGATGAGGTTACTTACCCTGCCGAAAACGATCAGGAAAAAGAACAAGCTGAAGATGAAAACTCCGGTGCAAACTCTGAATCAACAAGTGAGGAAAATAATAACGCAGATTCAGAAGAGACAGAACAAAAACAAGAACAACCACAGCCAGCATTAAGTGTAGTTGAAGAAGGTACTGGATCCACACCTGAATCAACACTTGCTCTGGATAATGCTAGTGATAATGTAACCGCGACATTAGAGACTTCTGCCAAATCATGGCTTGAAGTGGAGAACGGTGATGGTGAATCTTTATTTTCAGGGATGTTCACTGCTGGTGATTCTCCGCTTGAACTAGATCTTTCTGAAGCAGAGCGCGTATGGTTTAGAGTTGGGTCTGCACCTGATTTGTCGATTACGATTGATGGTGTGAAAGTTAATTATCCGGTTGATGAAAATGATTATATGCTTCAAAATCTTTGGATAAATATTAACAAAGCAAGTGCACAATCAAATTAGTAATTAGCCATTCTATTATACCCCCTTCCTTATATGGAGGGGGTTTATACCGTAGGAGGAAATAGTTGTGAATATACCAAATAAAATCACGCTCTCACGTATATTTTTAATCCCAATTTTCATTATTCTATTAAGTGTTCCATTCAACTGGGGTGTATGGAACATTGGCGAGTCATCTCTCCCTGTATCACATCTTGCTGCGGCAATTTTGTTTATCGTTGCTTCAACAACTGACTGGGTGGATGGCTATTACGCCAGAAAGTATAATTTAGTTACAAATTTGGGAAAGTTTTTAGATCCACTAGCAGATAAACTGCTTGTAGCCACTGCACTTATTTTACTTGTTGAACTAGGACTGGCACCTGCATGGGTTACGATTATAATTATTAGTAGAGAATTTGCAATTACTGGTCTGCGTTTGGTAGCTGCTGGTGAGGGAGTAGTCTTAGCAGCTGGCAGCATGGGGAAGTTAAAAACAGTAACTCAAATGATTGCGATTGCGGCATTACTGCTTCATAATTTTCCATTTTCATATATGGGATTACCTTTTGCTACCATAATGCTGTATGTCGCCTTATTCTTTACAATCTTATCCGGTTATGATTATTTTGTTAAAAATTGGCATGTTATGAGGGATTCAAAATGACGAAACAGTTTCGAACAGAAATTATTGCAGTGGGTACGGAGCTATTATTGGGACAGATTGCCAACACAAACGCTCAGTGGATGTCCGAAAAACTGGCAACGATAGGAATGAATGTGTTTCATCATTCAGTTGTGGGAGATAACCTGCAAAGAGTGAGGGAACAGTTTGAGCATTCAAAGAGCCGGGCAGATATTATAATTGTTACTGGTGGATTAGGTCCGACAGAGGATGACTTAACTAGAGAAGCATTTCAGGAAATAGCCAATAGGGAAATAATTGAACACCGTCCATCAATGGAAAAAATAGAGGCGTATTATAGGAAACAGAAAACTAAAATGACTCCGAACAATCGAAAACAAGCTCGCGTATTTAATGGTGCTGACGTAATTGAAAATACCGTGGGAATGGCACCAGGAATGATTGTATCTGAAGATGATACAACGTGGATTTTTTTGCCTGGTGTACCAAGAGAAATGAAACAGATGATGTCGGATAAGGTAATGCCGTATCTTCAGCAACTAACAGGAGAAAGCTCCGTTATCAAATCTACAATGCTGCGATTTATAGGCATTGGTGAGTCACAGCTTGAGGATAAACTTAGTGATATTATTCAAAATCAAAGTAATCCCACGATTGCTCCTTTGGCACAAAGTGAAGGTATAGCAATCAGGCTAACTGCTAAGGCGAACACCCAAGAAGAAGCGTTAAATTTAATAAGCAAGACAAAGATGCAAATTCATGCCAAAGTAGGAGACTACATCTATGGAGCCGATGAGCAATCAATAGAGGAGAACGTGTTTAACTTGTTAAAGGCTCAAAATAAACACATAGGTGCTGCTGAAAGCTTAACAGGAGGTATGTTTACCGACAAACTAATAGCTGTTGAGGGCGCCTCTGAAGTATGCCGTGGCGGACTTGTTTGTTATGATACAAACGTTAAAGAAAAGGTGTTGCATGTTTTACCTGAAACGATTAGGCAGCACGGAACAGTCAGTGAAGAATGTGCGCTGGAAATGTCCAGAAATATATGTGCACTATTAGAGTCAGATATAGGAATTAGTTTTACGGGTGTTGCTGGTTCGGATAGTGTGGAAGGTCATCCTGCAGGAACTGTTTTTATTGCTATTGATGACGGTACTAAAGAAAGAATTGCAAAGAAATTTACATTCCAGGGCGACCGTCAAACAATACGAAAAAAAGCCACTTTAAAAGGATTTGAACTTTTATATAATTTGTTGAAATAGTATTTTGGGATCATGAATTTACTGGGAATTTGTATTTTCAGAGTCTAATAATCTAGTAAAATTCATTTCTCACGTTATAAAAACCTCGAAAAATGAGAACATTTATTCGTTCTTTTCTTGGCAAATCATGAAAAACAAGGTATGATGTAGATAGTTAATTAAAGGAGGTAAGCTCGTTGGGAGATAAAAAGCAAGCTTTAGATATGGCGTTAAAACAAATTGAAAAACAATTCGGTAAAGGTTCTGTTATGAAATTAGGTGAACAGGCTGAACAAAAGATCGCAACAATTCCAAGTGGTTCGCTGGCATTGGATGTAGCCTTAGGTATTGGTGGATATCCAAGAGGACGAGTAGTGGAAATATATGGACCAGAATCTTCTGGTAAAACAACTGTTGCTCTTCATGCAATTGCTGAAGCACAACGAAAAGGTGGACATGCGGCATTTATAGATGCGGAGCATGCACTTGATCCTACATATGCGCGAGCATTAGGAGTGAATATAGATGAACTGCTATTATCTCAGCCAGATACCGGTGAACAAGCACTGGAAATTGCTGAGGCACTTGTGCGCAGTGGCGCTGTAGATATAGTTGTTGTTGACTCGGTTGCTGCCTTAGTTCCAAAAGCGGAAATTGAAGGAGAAATGGGCGATGCACATGTGGGCTTGCAGGCACGTCTTATGTCGCAAGCATTAAGAAAACTATCAGGTGCAATTAATAAATCAAAGACAACTGCTATATTCATTAACCAGATCAGGGAAAAAGTTGGGGTGATGTTTGGTAATCCTGAAACAACACCTGGTGGTCGCGCACTTAAATTCTATGCATCTGTTAGATTGGAAGTTCGTCGTGCAGAGACATTGAAACAGGGAAATGATATGGTTGGGAATAAAACACGAATTAAAGTAGTTAAAAATAAAGTAGCGCCGCCCTTCAAGAAGGCAGAGGTTGACATTATGTATGGGGAAGGTATTTCCAAAGAGGGAGAAATAATAGATGTTGGATCCGACCTTGATATCGTTCAAAAAAGTGGTGCATGGTATTCCTATAATGGGGATCGGCTTGGACAGGGCCGGGAAAATGCAAAAGAATATCTGAAGGCGAATGGGAATGTCATGACGGAACTACATGAAATGATCCGGCAACATTATAATTTAGATGAACAGCCGGATGAAACCGAAGAAAAGGGACAGGAAAGTTTAGATGTATAAAAATATTTAACTTAAATAATCCTTTGCTGGTAATTACTAGCAAAGGATTTAATAATTTGACCAAATTGTTAATTGTTACGATTCCTTGACATTGGCTATACGGACAATTACAATTAAATTGTATAATTTTATATTTTTATTATACAAATTTACTTATTTATTATTGAACATTGTACATGCCGACAATAATGAATTGTTGTACAACTTATAGCAATAGGAGGTGAACCCCATGGACAGTCCCTTAATCATCTCCATTTTGCTTGCCGTAATCGTCGGTATTGTTGTTGGTTATCTGATTCGTAAATCTATTGCAGAAGCTAAAATTTCCAGTGCGGAAAATTTAGCTAAACAAATAGTAGATGAAGCACATCGAAATGCAGATGCCTCTAAAAAAGAGGCACTTCTTGAGGCGAAGGATGAAAATCATAAACTTCGTCAGCAGACAGAAGAAGACTTACGTGAACGTCGAACAGAAGTACAAAAGCAAGAAAATCGTCTGATGCAAAAAGAAGAAAATCTGGACAGAAAAAGTGAAACGCTGGATAAGCGAGAGCTCTTGTTAGAGAAGAAAGAACAATCACTAACAGAAAAACAACAACAAATTGAAGAAATGGAAAGCAAAGTGGAAGCTGTAATTCAAGAGCAGCAAACGGAGCTTGAACGCATTTCAGGGTATACAACTGATCAGGCAAGACAGATTATTTTAGAGCGAGTCGAACAAGAGGTTAGTCATGAATCAGCATTAATGATTAAAGAAGCTGAAAATCGTGCGAAAGAAGAAGCGGACAAGAAAGCGAAAAGTATTCTTTCATTAGCCTTACAGCGTTGCGCCGCAGACCATGTTGCTGAAACCACTGTATCTGTTGTAAACCTCCCTAATGACGAAATGAAGGGTCGTATTATTGGTCGTGAAGGCCGTAATATTCGGACCTTAGAAACGCTTACCGGAATTGATTTAATTATTGATGATACGCCGGAAGCAGTAATTTTATCAGGTTTTGATCCAATACGTCGAGAGACAGCTCGTATGGCTCTAGAGAAACTCGTACAAGACGGTAGAATACACCCTGCAAGAATTGAAGAAATGGTGGATAAAGCCAGACGTGAGGTAGATGAATATATACGGGAAATTGGAGAGGAAACAACGTTTGAGGTTGGAGTACACGGACTACATCCGGATTTAGTTAAAATACTTGGTCGCCTAAAATATCGTACAAGCTATGGTCAAAATGTGTTAAAGCATTCTACAGAGGTAGCATACCTTTCCGGACTGCTTGCTGCTGAGTTAGGTGAAGATGAAATACTTGCAAGAAGAGCTGGCTTACTTCATGACATTGGTAAAGCCATTGATCATGAAGTAGAGGGAAGCCATGTTGAAATTGGGAAAGAACTTGGAATCAAGTACAAGGAACATGAGGTTGTCATTAATTCGATTGCTTCTCACCATGGTGATGAGGAAGCTACTTCCATAATTTCTGTTTTGGTAGCTGCAGCTGATGCATTATCCGCTGCACGTCCTGGAGCAAGAAGTGAAACATTGGAAAATTACATTAAACGACTTGAAAAACTAGAAGAAATATCAGAGTCGTTTACAGGAGTAGAAAAGTCATTCGCTATTCAGGCGGGTAGAGAAATCAGAATTATGGTTAAACCTGATGAAATTGATGACATTGATTCAGTAAAAATCGCACGAGATATTCGTAAGCAAATTGAAGGCGAATTGGATTACCCAGGTCATATTAAAGTAACTGTTATTAGAGAAACTAGAGCAGTTGAATATGCAAAATAAGTGACCATTAGAGGAACTAGATTAATAAAAGCGGCCAACTGGTCGCTTTTATTTTTGCTTTACAGTATAATTTGATTGTGAAACATACTTTTTACCCGTTAGGATGAGAAAAATTATGAAAATATTGTTTATCGGTGATGTAGCTGGATCTCCCGGAAGAGATATGGTTCAGCATTATTTACCTAAATTAAAGGAAAAACACCGTCCGCATATAACGATTATTAATGGAGAAAACGCAGCATCCGGAAAAGGGATTACTGAAAAAATTTATAAGCAATTTCTTGAATGGGGTGCTCAGGTGATTACAATGGGGAATCATACTTGGGATAAAAAAGAAATTTTTGAATTTATTGATGATGCCAAGAACATGGTGCGCCCGGCAAACTTCCCAGAGGGTACACCTGGAAAAGGGCTTACGTTTGTAAATTTAAATGGAAACGAAATTGCTGTGATCAACATGCAAGGTCGTACCTTTTTACCTGCACTTGATGACCCATTTCGAAAAATGGATGAACTAATTGAGGAAGCAAAGAAACGTACAAGTATTATTTTTGTGGATTTTCATGCAGAAGCTACAAGTGAAAAACAAGCAATGGGCTGGTACCTGGATGGTCGAGTCAGTGCTGTAGTTGGGACACATACACACACACAAACAGCTGATGATCGTATTTTACCACAAGGGACAGCATATATTACTGATGTTGGGATGACTGGACCCTATGATTCCATTTTAGGTATGGAAAAGGAAGCTGTTATGAAAAAGTTCCTCACGAATTTACCGGTACGTTTTGAAATTGACACAACGGGAAGAAGTCAGTTGAACGGATTGTTCGTTACAATAAGTGATAAAACTGGAAAGGCTACTCAGGTTGAACGTATTTTAATAAATGATGATCATCCTTTCTTCGGTTGATTATTTGAATGTTTAGAATTATTGATGCATAATAAGGTAATAAGCTATCATCTCCAAGAATATAGTAGCAATAGAACTACAATAGTAATTGAAGGAGGTACTAGTAATGGAAGTATTAAAGGTTTCAGCAAAATCAAATCCAAATTCAGTAGCAGGTGCACTTGCGAATGTCCTACGGGAACGAGGAACAGCGGAAATGCAGGCAATTGGTGCAGGCGCTTTAAACCAGTCTGTTAAAGCGGTAGCAATTGCCAGAGGATTTGTAGCGCCTAGCGGGGTTGATTTAATTTGTATTCCAGCTTTTACTGATATTATGATTGATGAGGAAGAACGGACAGCGATTAAACTGATTGTAGAACCCAGATAACTTACTAAATATAATATTAAGTGTTGCGCAGCTGCGTAACACTATTTTTATGACAAAATTGGTAAACTTTCTTTTTCATTAGGTTTTTTCTATGTCGCTAAACTGCTCATGTATTGTTAAATTTGCCTATAGGCTTTATAATTTAATAATGTACATCTATGTCATTAAAAGCGTTTTATATATAAGAAAGGAGTTTCGTTAATGAATGAGCAGCAACGAAAGGATCAGTCTCAAATAAAGCAACCGGAAAATCCAACGGACATAAAATCCGAATCGGATAATATGACACGGTTAAAAAACACTTCCAGTGACGACATTATTTCAAAGTACTTTGAAACGACATATGAGCCACCAAATTTAAATAAGGCACGTAAACGTGGCCGTGATGATGTGAAAGTTCATTATGACTTTGAAGTTCCTGAAGGTATGGAGAAAATTGGCGAGGGCAAAAAGTTCATGATTCGTACATATGGATGTCAGATGAATGAGCATGATACAGAGGTGATGGCAGGTATTCTTACCGAAATGGGTTATGAGTCTACTTCAGACACAAAAGAAGCGGACATTATCTTATTAAACACCTGTGCAATTCGCGAAAATGCTGAGAACAAAGTGTTTGGAGAAATTGGTCACTTAAAACCCCTTAAATTAGAAAATCCAGACTTAATCCTTGGCGTATGTGGGTGTATGTCACAGGAAGAGTCTGTTGTAAATCGGATTTTGAAAAAGCATCCGCAAATTGATCTGATCTTCGGGACACATAATATTCATCGACTACCAAACTTAGTAAAAGAGGCTATGTTTGGAAAAGAAAAGATTGTAGAAGTGTGGTCCAAAGAGGGAGACATTATTGAAAATCTTCCAAAAGCACGAAAAGGTAATATAAAAGCATGGGTTAACATTATGTATGGCTGTGACAAATTCTGTACCTACTGCATTGTTCCAATGACGCGCGGTAAGGAACGTAGCCGCAGACCGGAAGATATAATACAGGAAGTTAGACATCTGACAGCACAGGGTTATAAAGAAGTTACCCTGCTTGGGCAAAATGTTAATGCATATGGAAAAGATTTAGAGGGATTATCATATGGACTTGGTGATTTGATGGATGATATTCATAAAATCGATATACCACGTGTACGTTTTACAACATCACATCCTAGAGATTTTGATGATCGCTTAATTGAAGTGTTATCTCAGGGCGGAAACTTGCTTGACCATATCCATCTTCCTGTTCAATCAGGCAGTAGTGAAATTCTAAAGAAAATGAACCGAAAGTATACGCGTGAAGACTATTTGGAATTAGTTCGTAAAATACGTGAAGCTATGCCTAACGCAACTCTCACTACTGATATCATTGTTGGCTTTCCAAATGAAACAGAAGAACAATTTGAAGAAACAATGACATTGGTAGAAGAAGTTGGTTTTGAAGCAGCATATACATTTATTTATTCACCTCGTGATGGTACGCCAGCAGCCAGAAAAACAGATGATGTACCAGAAGAAGTGAAAAAACAACGGTTATACCGTTTAAATGATCTTGTCAATAAACAATCAGCAGAATCAATGAAAACCTATGATAATAAGATAGTTAAAGTTCTTGTTGATGGTGAAAGTAAGAAAAACCCAGATGTTCTTGCTGGGTATACAGAAAGAAATAAACTGGTAAACTTTAAAGGTCCTAAGTCAGCAATTGGCAAAATTGTTGAAGTCGAAATTACCGAATCCAAAACATGGTCATTAAATGGTGTAATGGTAGAAAATACAGTTGAGGTGAATTAATATGGCTGAATATACACGAAAACAAGTACTTGATGAGGCAAAAGGCTTGGCACAGATGCTAGCTGGCACAGAAGAAATTGATCGCTTTAAACAAGTTGAGGCGAAAATTAATGATAATAAGAAAGTACAAAAATTAATAACTAAAATTAAAACATTACAGAAGCAGGCCGTTAATTTTCAGGCTTATGAAAAGACAGAAGCATTGAAAAAGGTAGAAGCTGAAATTGACCGTTTGCAAGCTGAGATTGATGATATTCCAGTGGTACAGGAATTCAAAGAAACGCAAATTGTAGTTAATGACATCTTGCAATTGGTTTCTGGGACAATTGCGCGAGAGGTAACAAATGATGTAATATCATCAACCGGCGGTGACCTTTTATCAGGAGAAACCGGTTCAAAGTCAAATAACGGCTCAGCATGCAGCCATTAATTTAATGCCAGGCAGGAAATTTTTCTTGCCTGGCTTTCCTTATGGCAAAAGCATTTAAATGCTTTTTCAAAAAAGATATCTCAATCTTTATGTCCTTTTATAGAATAGCTATGCACTATAGGTATTTGTCTTGCATAAAATGACTATGAAAAAAGAGGAGGTAAACGAAATTATGACTTTTCTTGATCAAGAATTCAGAGAAATCATTACGAAAGCTGTTTGTGGTAAGGGCAGAAAGTTCACGCAGGCTACTCACAATATCTCACCGTCACATAGACCATCAAGCATTCTTGGCTGCTGGGTAATTAACCATCTATATAATGCCAAGAAAAAATCAGAAGATACTGTAGAGGTAAATGGCAGTTACGATATTAATATCTGGTATTCGTACAATGATAATACGAAAACTGAGGTGGTAACAGAACGTGTAACGTATTGTGATTATATTCCACTATCTGTTAAGGATGATCATTGTCTGACCGATGATTATGATGTCGTTGCCAAAGTAATTCAACAGCCTAATTGTCTGGAGTGCCAGATTGCTAACCAAGGGAATAAAATAGTTGTGGAAATAGAGCGAGAATTTGTTGTCCAAATTATCGGTGAAACAAAGGTTAAAGTAAGGGTAAATCCTAAAGGTTTCAATGATGATTATGATGATGACGATTGGGGATTTGATATAACAGACGACGAGTTAAGTGATGTAAGTCCGGATTTTGTGAACGATAAAGCGAAGGACTAAAAAACTTACGAGGGTTAATTCTCTCGTAAGTTTTTTTTTTGCAGTTAAGAAAGGATAACTTATTTCAAATATGAGCTGTTTTTGTTTTTAAAAGGTTTTATAGGGATTTACCAGGATTATTAGGATGAAGTATTACCACTCGGAATGATAAGGATCTGAGTAATGAATCCTCATTCCGCTAAATAGCAGAAAAGGTGCTCTCGGGAGGGTGAGACGGATCCTCGTTCCGCTAATAGCAGAAGATCAGCCAAAATTGAGGTAAAAATGACAAATAGCGGAAGAACGAAATCGCTTTGCGATGGCTAAAAACCTAAAAAATTCACCAATAATACACAAAAAAAGAAAAAGTATGCTCTATTTTATGGTATTGTTTAATCGCTAAACAAAACAAACCAAATAGAAAGGCATACTTTTTCTATGAAAATTATAACACGGAATTCAAGTATAATACATCCCCAAATTTATAAGGCAACCCGAGCTCCACCCTTACATAATTTTTGGTTTAGACGTTTGAAACGTAATCAATTATTGGAGGGAACTATTATGGAGCAATATACACGTAAAATCAATTTGTATTTTGAACTAAAGGGATTGCCAGAGTCCACAAAGGTATCCTATGGTAATTCAATGAAGATATTTCTTGTATTTATAGATAAACAAAATAAAACTATAGATAATCTAAATGTAGAGGATATCCAACACTTTATTCTATATCTTAAAAATGAGCGTGGCCTTTCCCCAGGAACGATTAATAATTATATTTCAGCTATTAAGTTTTTTTGGACGTATGTACTGGAGAAAGAATGGAATCCACAAAAAATACCCAGGATGAAAAGAATCTATAAATTCCCTGCCATCCCCTCGAAAGAGGAAGTTTTGGTACTTCTAAATGGAACGGATAACTTGAAACATAAAGCTATCCTACTATTATTGTATGGCAGTGGCTTGCGTGTTGGTGAAGTAGCCAAATTAAAAATTGGAGACATTTGCAGTAATACCATGCGTGTTCGAGTAGATAATGCCAAACACAATACAAATCGTTATACCATATTATCAACTACTGCACTTCAAGTACTACGAGAATACTTTAAGGTCTATTTTTCGAATGTGGTTTATACTCGGGATGACTGGCTCTTTCCAGGAGCAAACAAAGAAAATCATATACATGTGAGATCAATTAAAAAAACGGTCATAAAGTTAAGAAATAAAATTGGATTGGATACGCATATTTCTGCTCATACATTAAGACATTGTTTTTCCACTCACTCTTTAGAAGATGGAGTTGACCCTGTATTCATACAACAAATGCTTGGACATAAGCGTCTACAGACCACATTATCGTACTTACACATGACCTCTAAAAGCTTAATGGGAGTGAGAAGTCCACTAGATCCCCAGGGGGATCATAGAGAATGAGCACGATACAACAAATATTTCATGACAGATATCTTGATTTTATGGATATGTATAATCCATCAGCTCAACAGGCAAAGGCTGCCAATCAAATCATACAATGTAGAACCGAAGAATTAGGTGGACAATCTTACAAATGTGAAGACTGTGAGCTTACGGTCATGAGACATCGCTCTTGTCGAAATCGTCACTGCCCTACTTGCCAGGGAATAAATAAGGAAGTCTGGGTCGATCAACGGAAAAAGGATATTTTGAATGCCCCTTATTTCCACACTGTATTCACGATGCCGAAACAATTACACGGGGTCATTTATCATAACCAAAAATTACTTTACGATTTAATGTACAAAACAGTTGCGGAGACGTTAATGGAGCTTTCCGCAGATAAAAAATACTTAGGTGCACAGATTGGCTTTTTCTCCGTCCTACACACATGGGGGCAAAATTTGCATTACCACCCACATATTCATACGGTTGTGTTAGCCGGAGGACTTACGAAACAAAATCAATGGAAGAGCACAAGTCAAAAATTCTTTATTCCCGTAAAAGTTCTATCCAAGAAATTTCGGGGAAAGTATTTATATTATTTAAAGCAATATTATCGAGATAATGAACTTAAATTTTATAATGACCTAAAAAAATATAAAGAACCGAACGAGTTTCAGAAATTAATAGATGAATGTTACAACCTTGATTGGTATAGTTACACGAAAAAAACTTTTGAAGGACCTGTAGCCGTAATGAAGTACCTCGGTCGTTACACCCACCGTATAGCTATCTCAAATCAGCGAATTCTTTCCGTGACGGAGGATACTGTAACGATTGGTGTAAAGGATTATAAAAATAACAATCAAAAAAAGACGGTAACCTTACCTATTACTGAGTTTATTCGGCGATTTTTAATGCATGTTCTTCCAAGAGGATTTGTGAAGATTAGGCACTATGGGTTACTGGCTAATCGGAATAGAAAAACAAAACTTGTCATATGCCGAAGGCTTACGAAAAGTTCAATTTACAAGCCTCGATTCGAAGGACTCAGCAACACGGAAATCTTATCGTTACTGCTAGAAAAAGATGTGACATTATGCCCTGGTTGTAAAAAAGCACATCTTATACGCGACGAAGAAGATTCCTCGTAATAAAAGGAAACTTCATATTTTTTTAAAGCCTCTTCAGTGGGGAGGGGGGAGGTATATCCAAAAATACTGATTTCATCGATGCGCGAATACTGTATTATAGTGAAGCCATAGATTAGAAATTGTTTTTAGTGAGAAATAGAAGATTGAATACCCAAGGGTGACTCTCCAATCCCGCGACTTCATTCTTCTAGGGCAATCAAAAATTTTGCGGTTAGCTGTTACAAAGTATTAAAAGAAGGCACAATGGGCAGATTTTATCCGCTTATTGTGCCTTCTTTCGCGCAAAACTTCCGATTGTCCCCTTAAAGAATGAGGATCCGAACCGAAGCTAAAAACAAGAGTTTTTAAGCAGATAGCGGAATGAGGATCCGCCAAACCTCATTCCGTTAAAAAGTTCTTAAACAACAAAGGCACGTAGTTACTATAAGCTGTGACGCAATATACCGCTCCTGAAAAAAACTTCGTGACTAGGAATAGGTTATCCTCAGTTCGTGTTACGCTCCATTTAAACCCAGCATCCATTTAGAAAACAGCCATTCTTATGAAATGGGGAAGTCGCTTTATGTCTACAAATTATGCTATAATTGAACATTATATTCGGTATATTTTTGGAGGATTAACTTATGGCTAAACATACACCAATGATGGAACAATACTTAAAAATAAAGGCAGAACATCAAGATGCATTTTTATTTTTTCGACTAGGCGATTTTTATGAAATGTTCTTTGATGATGCAATAAATGCTGCCAGGGAATTGGAAATCACCCTTACAAAACGCGGGGCAGGACAAGATGATCCAATTCCGATGTGTGGCGTACCTTATCATTCAGCTGCTAATTACATAAAAAATTTAATTGAAAAAGGTTATAAAGTAGCTATTTGCGAACAAGTTGAAGATCCAAAGGCAGCCAAGGGGGTTGTAAAGAGAGAAGTGGTTCAGCTTATTACTCCAGGAACCGTGATGGAAAGTAATATGCTTAATGAACGAGATAACAACTATATTGCCAGTCTTTCACACTTCTCTGATGGTTCTTATGTGATTGTATATAATGATCTGTCAATTGGTGAAAACAATATTGCACTTATTACAAGTGGATGGGACGCAGTTATTCATGAGTTGTTCAATCAGCCAATAAAAGAAATTGTAATTCCTTCGAGTCTGCCAGATGAATTACAGGATCAATTAAGCAATAAATTAAACGTAACACTGTCCTGTCAGGATGAAATAAATTTTAATGCAGAATACCGCAGTTTATGTGATAACCTGAACGATGAGCGGCTTGTTAAGGCATTCAGCCGACTGCTTAATTACATTCAATACACACAAAAGCGTTCACTTGATCATTTACAGCCTGCCAGGATTATTGAATTGGATCACCATTTAGCGTTGGATATGTACTCCAAACGAAACCTGGAGTTAACAGAGACAATTATTAAAAAAGGTAAACACGGCAGCCTATTGTGGGTGCTTGATAAAACCGTAACCGCAATGGGCTCCAGAATGCTTAAAAAGTGGCTGGAACGCCCTTTATTAAATAAGAATGAAATTGAAAAACGTCATGATATTGTTGATGGCTTCTACCAGGGGTTTATGGAGCGCGATTCTTTACGAGATGTATTAAAATCAGTCTATGATTTGGAACGTCTTGCTGGTCGAGTAGCATTTGGGAACATAAATGCACGTGATCTCATCCAATTAAAACAATCATTAGAAAAGCTACCTTCAGTTAGCGCCATACTAAAACAATTCGATCAAAAAAATATAATAGAATTAAGTAGTAAACTTACATTTCCAGAAGAAATCTTAACCATATTAGATACCAGTTTGATAGAAGATCCGCCAATATCGATCAAAGAAGGATCGATTATTAAAGATGGGTATAATGAAAAGCTGGACGCTTATAGGGAAGCTTCACGTAATGGCAAACAATGGATTGCTGAACTGGAACAGAAGGAAAAGAGAGAAACAAACATCAAGTCTCTTAAAATTGGATATAATCGTGTGTTTGGTTATTATATCGAAGTGACTAAGGCAAATTTACATTTATTGCCCGAAGGTAAATACGAGCGTAAGCAGACACTATCGAATGCTGAACGTTATATAACACCGGAATTAAAGGAAAAAGAAGAACTTATTTTAGAAGCAGAAGAGAAAAGCGTTGATTTAGAGTACAACTTATTCATTGAAATCCGCGAACAAATAAAAGAGCATATACCTGAAATACAGCATTTGGCTGATATAGTCAGCAAAATTGATGTACTTCAGGCATTTGCAACGGTAAGTGAAGAGAATAATTATAAGCGCCCTAGATTTGTTGATGACACGTTATCTATTAAGAATGGGCGTCACCCAGTAATAGAACAGGTAATGAAGGGTGATTCGTTTGTTCCAAATAATGTTTTGCTGGATCAAAACACTGATGTTCTTCTAATAACTGGACCAAATATGTCTGGTAAAAGCACGTATATGCGTCAATTGGCATTAACAGTCATTATGGGGCAAATTGGCTGTTTTGTTCCATGTGAAGATGCGGATTTAATTCTGTTTGATCAGATCTTTACGCGAATTGGTGCAGCAGATGATCTAGTTTCAGGTCAAAGTACATTTATGGTTGAAATGTTGGAAGCCAATCATGCCATTGCTAATGCAACAGCAAACAGTTTGATTCTGCTTGATGAAATTGGCCGGGGTACAAGCACATATGATGGGATGGCACTAGCACAATCGATTGTTGAATATATCCACAATAATATTCATGCCAAAACATTATTTTCAACGCATTATCATGAATTAACAGCACTTGAAAATACCTTAGATAAATTGAAAAACATTCATGTTCGTGCGGAGGAATATGAAGGAAATGTCGTTTTCCTTCACCAGATAAAAGAAGGAGCGGCTGACCAAAGCTATGGTATACATGTTGCGAAATTAGCAAATCTTCCTAAACCACTTATTGATCGAGCAGATTCCATTTTAAATCAACTGGAGAACGATGATGACAAGCATGAGGAATCCAATCTAGCTGCTAATGATCAACTATCCTTTTTTATTGAGGAAAAAATACCTAAAGAAAATAAACACTACAACAAAGAAAGCAAATCAGTAATTGATGACTTAAACAATCTTAATTTATTTGAAATGACACCGATGGAAGCAATGAACGAATTATACCGTTTGCAAAAACATGTAAAAAAGTAGGATAGAAGGGAGTGTTCTCATGAATATCTTTCAAATGCCAGATGCTTTAGCAAATAAAATAGCTGCAGGGGAAGTAGTGGAACGCCCTGCGTCTGTTGTAAAAGAATTAATTGAAAATAGTATAGATGCTAATAGTACTTCGATAAAGGTTGAGGTAGAAGAAGCTGGTTTACAAAAAATTAAAATTACCGATAATGGTGATGGTATGTCTCAGGATGATTGCGAGAAAGCATTCTTGCGTCATGCGACAAGTAAGATAAAAAGTGAAACAGATTTATTTCATGTCAAAACACTTGGATTTCGTGGGGAAGCCTTAGCAAGTATCGCAGCAGTCAGCAGGTTAACAGTAAAGACATCTCAGGGAGATAATGCCGCTACATTGCTTCAGATGGAAGGCGGTTCCATAATTAACAGGGCGAAAAGTGATGCACGTAAAGGCACAGAAATTATTGTGGAAGATTTATTTTTTAATACCCCTGCCCGATTAAAATATATGAAAACAATTCATACGGAGCTTGGGCATATTACAGACTTATTAAACAGGTTAGCACTGTCACACCCGGGAATTCGTTTTGAAGCCGTCCATAACGGAAAATCTCTCTTTAAGACAACTGGATCAGGGGACCTGCTTCAGGTAGCTGGAAATGTTTATGGGATGAGCGTCGCTAAAAAAATGCTGCCAATTCAGCGTGATACCCTTGATTTTTCAATTGAAGGATATATAGCGAAACCTGAGGTGACCAGAGCTTCGCGCAATTATATTTCTACCATTATTAATGGACGGTATATAAAAAGTATTCCATTATCACAAGCGATTATCAGAGGATATCATACACTCTTACCTATTGGCCGTATGCCAGTAGTCGTCCTATCGATAACAATGGACCCAATTTTAGTTGATGTGAACGTACATCCAACTAAACTGGAGGTTCGTTTTAGTAAAGATAAGGAATTGTTTGCTGCCATTGAAGAAACAATCAGAGCAAAATTTCGGGAAACATCTTTAATTCCTGAACCTGAAATTGGACAAAAACAGGAAAAACAAGAAAAATCTGTTCAAAACACATTGCAATTTAATGAACCCCAGAAGGAAGAGCAACAATGGGAACCAAGGCCCCAAGTAAATGAACAAGTACCAGTTATGGAGCAATCAAATTCGACTAATAATGGTTTTCAACAAGAGCACGATATCACTAATGAAATTCCTGCTGATGTAGAGCCAGCAGTGTTCAAAGAAGAACAGCCGCGCGTCCCTACAATGTATCCAATTGGTCAACTCCATGGTACTTATATTCTGGCTCAAAATGAAAATGGACTATATATGATTGATCAGCACGCTGCACAAGAACGTATAAAATATGAGTTTTTTAAAACGAAGCTTGGTAAAACAGTTAATGAGTCTCAGGAGTTATTAATGCCTTTAACATTTGACTTCTCCAAACAAGAGTCTATCTTTATTGATCATTATAAAAGTGAACTTGAAAAAGTAGGTCTATTTTTCGAGTCATTTGGAAATCAATCCTACATTATTCGATCATACCCAACATGGTTTCCTGAAGGTTTTGAAGAAGAGATAATCCGGGAGATGATTGATCAGGTTATGGATGATGAACGGATAAATGTTGAGAAAATAAGAGAAGATGCAGCTATTTTAATGTCGTGCAAACGCTCAATTAAGGCCAATCATTATCTAAACCAGGAAGACATGTTTCGATTACTGGAAGATTTACGTAAGTCAACTGATCCATTTACATGTCCGCATGGTCGGCCAATCATTGTTCATTATTCTTCCTATGAATTGGAAAAAATGTTCAAACGAGTGATGTAAGGAATTGAATAAAAGAAGCACACCTCGTAAAAACTATAGGAAAAACAGCGAGGTGTGTTATGGAAAATCAGAAGCTAATAAACTTTTTAAATCAATTGTTGTCTAATTACTTTGTCATGTATGTGAAGCTCCATCGTTATCACTGGTTCGTTCAGGGAAAACACTTTTACCAGTTGCACGAAGTTTTTGAAGAGATGTATAAAACCACGGCAAGCGACTTGGATGAAATAGCTGAGCGAGTGTTAATGATCGATGGCAAACCCCTGGCAACAATGGTTAAATACATAAAAGAATCAACACTTGAGGAAGCAACTGCCGATGATAAAGAAGACGAGATTATAAGACAGCTAATTAGTGACTATAAACAGATTATTAATGAAATAAAGGCTGAAGGTATTCCTGAAGCTTCCGATCAAAAAGATGAGCCAACAGTGGATTTGCTTGTGACATTACAAGGAAAATTAGAAAAGCATATTTGGATGTTACATGCATATCTTGCGTATGAATAAAGAAATATAGGGGAATGATAATGAAAAAACCAGTTATTGCGATTATTGGACCAACTGCTGTTGGAAAAACTAGACTTAGCGTAGAAGTTGCCAAAGCGTTCAATGGAGAGATTATAAGTGGTGACTCTATGCAGGTATACGAGGGTTTGGATATCGGTACAGCAAAAATTACTGAGGAAGAAAAACAGGGCATTCCTCATTATATGATTGATACTAAACGTCCTTATGACTCATTCTCGGTTGCTGATTATCAGGTGCTTGTCCAACAATATATAGACGAAATCAGTTCACATCAAAGGTTGCCGATAATAGCTGGTGGAAGCGGATTATATATTCAAGCAGCATTATATGATTACAACTTTTCAAATCAAAAACGAGACGACGAAGTGACAAAGAGACTGGAAGAAGATCTTAATAATAACGGTGGCTTATCATTACATAACCGATTAAAAGAAATCGATCCTAATCAAGCTGCAAAAATTCACCCAAACAATCATCGAAGAGTTATTCGTGCGCTGGAAATCTATCAAACAACCGGATTGACTATGACAGCATATCAAGAACAACAGAAAAGGGAGTCACCATATAATCCCATCTTTATAGGTTTGGAGATGGACCGGAAACTTTTATATCAACGAATAAATGCCCGAGTTGACGACATGCTTAAACATGGCCTATTAGATGAGGTTGAAATGCTTTATAAACAAGGATTGGAAAATTGCCAATCTATGAGAGGAATTGGTTATAAAGAGTTTATTCCCTACTTTAAAGGGGAACAATCGTTAATACAAGCTACGGAAACATTGAAGAAAAACTCCAGAAGATTTGCTAAACGTCAATACACATGGTTTAAAAATAAGCTGGATGTACACTGGTATTCAATAACTCCAGAAACAATTGATGAAACATTTAGAAAAATTTTAGATGATTTAGCAGGAATGTTAAGAAGAATATAGAAGTATTTATATACAGATATAGAATAGAGGAGGATGTGCGATGGCGCAGTCAGTAAACATTCAGGATCAATATTTAAATCAGCTTAGAAAGGATCATATTTCAACAACGGTTTTTTTAACAAATGGATTTCAATTAAGAGGGATATTAAAAGCCTTTGATAATTTTACGGTCCTGCTTGAGACAGACGGAAAACAACAACTAATCTTTAAACATGCAATATCTACCTTTGCACCAGTGAAAAATGTAGAACTTGAAAAAGAATAATAAATGTAACGGACGCTCTTATTTTAACAGGGGTCCGTTTTTAATATTGTTGAGCTTCTAGGCGTTTGTCACATCTTTTTTATATGCCGCGTATACTAACGTGACTAAGGGGTGATGATGTGGAAACGCAAAAACTTCAAAAGAAAAATGGGCAGATTAATATTGTCCTGCATGATAAAAATAATGCATCATTTGAAAATACCAGCCGATTTGCTGATGCAGAGGAAAGTCCATTTTCACATATTGATTCAGAATTTTCATCATTCATAGGAATGGAGAAATTAAAGAAGACTATAAAAGAAATATACGCCACTATTGTAATAAATGAAAAACGAAAAGAAATGGGTCTCACTTGTTCGAAACAGGTGCTTCATATGCTATTTAAAGGTAATCCCGGAACAGGTAAAACAACTGTAGCCAGGAAACTTGCCAAGATGTATTTTGAGATGGGCCTCCTTTCAAAGGGGCATTTTATAGAAGCCGAACGTGCAGACCTGGTTGGTGAATATATTGGTCAAACTGCTCAGAAAACACGTGCCATTATTCAAAAGGCTATGGGTGGCATTTTGTTCGTTGATGAAGCTTATTCACTGGCACGTGGAGGGGAAAAGGACTTTGGAAAAGAAGCAATTGATACATTGGTGAAACATATGGAGGATAATCATAACGACTTTGTACTGATTTTAGCAGGATACCCATATGAAATGGATCGTTTCCTGACCCTTAACCCTGGTCTAAAGTCAAGATTTCCATTTATATTGAATTTCCAGGATTATGAAGTGAATCAATTAACAAAAATCGCAAAGCAGATGGTTCATGACCGTGAATATGAACTTACAAATGAGGCAGAATGGAAACTGCGAACCCATCTATATAAAAAGAAGCAGGAAACCCATCGTAATTTCTCTAATGCAAGATATGTTCGTAATGTTATTGAACAATCAATTAGGCTTCATGCTGTTCGATTATTAAACAATGAAAATTTCACCGTTAACGATTTAATTCAGCTAACAGGAACTGATCTCTCACTAGATGAAGAATGACATGTCAATTGTGATGTGAAAGGTTCTTTGCTAAGATAAAAATAAGAAACCACAAAAAATGACGGCCGGATAGAGGAAGAGGTATTTATAATGTCTGAACAAATATTAATAATTGCTGTTAAGATGCAGGAGCAAAATGATGATCGTTTTAAATCTTCTTTGGAAGAACTAAACGCGTTATGTAAAACGGCTGGTGGTACTGTACAAAAAGTAATGACACAAAACCGTCAGAAGATTCATCCTGCATATTATATTGGTGAAGGAAAAATGGAAGAAATAAATGAAGCAGTTGATGAAAATGAAATAAATCTTGTTGTATCAAACGATGAGTTATCTGCTGGGCAATTGCGTAATTTAAGTGATCGATTTGGTGTAAGGGTGATTGATCGCAGTCAGCTAATATTGGATATATTTGCGCAACGTGCACATACAAAGGAAGGTAAACTGCAAGTTGAACTAGCACAGCTTGAGTATATGTTGCCAAGATTGCATGGTCAAGGGGAGGCAATGTCTCGTTTGGGGGCTGGTATTGGAACACGTGGACCAGGTGAAACGAAACTGGAAACAGACCAGCGCCATATCAGACGACGAATATTCGATATTAAAAGACGGTTAAAATTAGTTGTGCAGCAGCGTGAACAATATCGTAAACGCAGAAAAACAAATGATGCATTTCAAATTGCCATCGTTGGTTATACCAACGCCGGGAAATCCACATTATTTAACCGGTTAACAAAAAGCAGCTCACATGAAGAGAATCAGTTATTTGCAACACTTGACCCATTGACAAGAAGGATTCAGCTGCCGTCAGGGTTTCAGACGCTTGTAACAGATACTGTTGGTTTTATTCAGGATCTGCCAACATCACTGGTAGCTTCTTTTAAATCAACGTTGGAAGAAGTAACAGAAGCGGATTTTATTTTACATGTAGTAGACGCTTCGAACTCAGATCTTGAACAGCATCAGCATACGGTAAGTAATTTACTGCGTGAATTGAATGCACATACTATACCGATGCTGACCGTTTACAATAAATGCGATAGGATTGATACTGATTTCATTGCAATGAATCACCCTAATATCCTTGTTAGTGCGTTTGATCAAAATGATATTCTAAAGCTTCAACTAAAAATTGAAAAAATTCTAAGAGATGAATGGGATTGGTATAAAACTGATTTAACACCTGACCAGGGGAAGATGCTGAACCGGTTGGAACATGAGACAATAATAAGTGACCGTTTCTATGAAGAAGAACAGGATAAGTATGTGGTAAAAGGATACATGCGACAAGAACACCCACTACAAAGTTTATTAAAGGAGTAATAATGTACTAATGACCAAACAATTAATGAAACAGGCAGAAGCGGATTGCGCTGCACAACATAAGAATGTTGTGGCTATAGCAGAAACCAATCAGAAGCGGGTACTGGATTCTTTTCAGAAGAACCGAGTTAGTGATAGTCATTTTAACCCAACTACTGGATACGGCTATGATGACTTAGGAAGAGAAACGTTAGAAGCTGTATATTCGGATGTGTTTGGTGGTGAAGATGCGCTTGTCAGACCACAGATTGTTTCAGGAACCCATGCAATATCAACAGCATTATTCGGTTTATTGAGACCTGATGATGAACTACTGTATGTTACTGGCAAGCCATATGATACGTTAGAGTCCGTAATTGGAGTCCATGAAACAAATACAGGGTCATTAACTGATTTCAACATCATATACAGTGAATTAGATTTATTAGAAGATGGAAAAGTTAATTATAATGGAATAAAACAAAAGATTTCCCAGCAAACAAAAGTAATTGGTATACAACGATCAAAAGGATATGATGATAGACCGTCATTCACAATTGATGAAATAGAGGAAATGGTTACCTTTATAAAAGGTATAAATAAAGACTTAATTGTTTTTGTAGACAATTGTTATGGAGAGTTTGTAGAAGAGAAAGAACCATTACATGTAGGTGCAGATATTATTGCTGGTTCGCTAATTAAAAATCCGGGAGGTGGAATAGTACGAGCTGGAGGATACATAGCAGGAAAAAAAGACCTCGTACTTCAGTGTGCTCACCGTTTAACTGCCCCAGGTCTTGGAAAGGAAACTGGGGCAACGCTTAATATGCTGCAGGAAATGTTTCAAGGATTATTCCTGGCACCTCACATTGTTGGGGAAGCATTGAAAGGAGCAATTCTGACTGCAAGATTTATAGAGTTAGTCGGATTTAAGACAAGCCCTCATTACAAAGCTGAACGCACAGACTTAATACAGTCTGTTACATTTGGTAATCAGGAAAATATGATCGCCTTTTGCCAGGCGATTCAACACAGTTCACCAATCAATTCATTTGTAACACCTTACCCGAGTGAAATTCCTGGTTATCAGGATAAGGTGATTATGGCAGCTGGTACATTTGTGCAAGGAGCGAGTCTCGAGCTAACAGCTGATGGACCAATCAGGGAACCATATACAGCATTTGTTCAAGGTGGATTAACTTATTCGCATGTAAAATTGGCTTTAGTAGCCGCAGTGGAAAAGTTAATGGATAGTGGTTTGGTAACAATTGAAAAACAAATGTAGAAAACCATGTTAAGTAAGTTAACATTAATTTGACAATAAACATTACATATGCTATTATTATTTTAGATGATTAAAAGGAGGTATTATAATGGACGATCAAGATAGACGTTCAATGCCTTTATTTTCAATAAGTATTGTTAAAAAATTAACTGAATTGACAGCAAGACAGATTCGATATTATGAAGAACATAATTTAATTCATCCTGAGAGATCTACCGGCAACCAACGTTTATTTTCTTTTAATGATGTTGATCGATTATTAGAAATAAAAAATCTGATGGACAGAGGAATTAATTTAGCTGGTATTAAGCACATCATAACAGAAGAAAATACACAAAATAATGAAAAAGCTAAACCTCAGATATCAGATCGTCAATTACGTACAATGCTGAAGAATGAGTTAATGGATGCAGGGAGAATGGGAAAGTCGAGCATGCGTCAAGGAGAGCTTTCTCGATTTTTTCACTAAATATATATAAAAATATACTAGGAGGCAGTTAGATGAGTTCAGATTTTACCAAAGAACAAATTATGAAGAAAATAGAGGAGGAAAATGTCCGGTTTGTCCGCTTGCAATTTACAGACATGCTTGGAACAATCAAAAATGTTGAGATTCCACTTAGTCAGTTGGACAAAGCCTTAGATAATAAGATGATGTTTGACGGTTCTTCTATTGAAGGATTTGTTCGTATTGAAGAATCAGATATGTACTTATATCCTGATTTAAATACATTTGTGGTATTTCCATGGACTTCTGATAAAGGGAAGGTAGCTCGTTTTATTTGCGATATTTATAATCCGGATGGTACGCCATTTGAAGGTTGCCCGAGGTATAATCTAAAACGAAACCTTAAGAAAATGGAAGATTTAGGTTTTGATGCATTTAATATTGGAACAGAGCCAGAGTTCTTTTTATTCAAGCTTGATGAAAAAGGTGACCCGTCAATGGAATTGAATGACCGTGGTGGTTACTTCGATTTGGCACCAACCGACCTTGGAGAGAATTGCCGAAGAGATATTGTGCTTGAGTTGGAAGAAATGGGATTTGAAATCGAGGCATCGCATCACGAAGTTGCACCTGGACAACATGAAATTGATTTTAAATACTCTGATGCAGTTAAGCATTGTGATGACATTCAAACATTTAAGCTTGCAGTAAAAACAATTGCAAGGAAACATAATCTGCATGCAACATTCATGCCTAAACCATTATTCGGAGTAAATGGATCTGGAATGCATGTTAATATGTCTTTATTTAAAGATGGTGAAAATAGCTTCTTCGATACAACAGGAGATATGCAGCTTAGCGATGTCGCTTACCAATTTACTGCGGGTGTCATTAAACATGCTACAAACTTTACAGCTGTTACAAATCCAACTGTTAATTCATTTAAGAGACTTGTGCCGGGATATGAGGCTCCTTGTTACGTTGCATGGTCTGGGACAAATCGAAGCCCACTTATTCGAATTCCATATTCGAGAGGTTTGAGTACAAGAATTGAAGTTAGAAGTGTTGATCCTGCAGCTAATCCATATATGGCCATGGCCGTATTACTTGCGTCTGGATTAGAAGGCGTCAGCAAGAAATTAACACCACCTACTTCTGTAGACCGTAATATTTATATGATGGATAAAGAAGAACGCGAGAAAAACGGTATAAAAGATTTACCTGCAACACTTATGGATGCGTTAGAAGAACTTCAAAAAGATAAAGTAGTTACCGATGCATTAGGCGAACACTTATACGAACACTTTATAGAAGCAAAAGAAATCGAATGGGACATGTTCCGTACGACTGTTCACCCTTGGGAAAGAGAACAATATCTATCAACATATTAAAGGCTATATAAAAAAGGCTTTCGTCATTTTAATGACGGAAGCCTTTTTCTTATTGAATATTACGGTATAAGCCGATTACCTTACCTAGAATTGTTACATTTTGATAGATGAGAGGATTCATTGTGGCATTCTCCGGCTGCAAACGTATTTGATTTTTTTCTTTAAAAAATCGCTTTACAGTTGCCTCGTCTTCATCAGTCATTGCTACAACAATTTCTCCGTTTTGTGCAGTATTTTGCTGTTTAACAATTACCATATCCCCATCTAAAATGCCAGCTTCTATCATACTTTCACCCTCAATAATGAGAACAAAAAGGTTATCATCAGGTCCGGCACTGGAACTAGGTAATGGAACGAATTCTTCAATGTTTTCTACTGCGGTAATTGGTATCCCGGCAGTAACTTTACCAATAACTGGTGCATATCTTGCTTCTTCTCTAGGAATTTGACTTTCTTCAGATAGATCTAAAACCTCAATAGCTCTAGGCTTAGTAGGGTCTCTTCTAATAAAACCTTTACTTTCAAGCCTTGCCAAATGCCCATGGACAGTTGAACTTGAAGCAAGTCCGACTGCTTCTGCAATCTCTCGAACTGATGGCGGATAACCTTTGCCATTCACTTCTTCTTTAATATAATCAAGTATTGTTTCTTGCCTTTTAGAAAGTTTATTCATCTATCATACACCTCGCGCATAGGATTTATTAATGATAGTTTATCACCTATTTTTGGAAAAAGCAAACATTCGTTCGAAAAACTGTTGACAAGATCGTATGTTCGTATATAATGATTAATAGAGGAAGATGCGAACAGAAGTTCTTATTATAAAAAGGAAGGACTGATTAATATGTTTGAAAAAGTAACAAAAACAGATATATTTTATTTAGTTGCTTTTACTTTGGCGTTAGGTTTCTTGTATTTCTCCATGATAACCAGTGCATAGCATAAGGAGCGTATAAAATTGAATGCAATAATCTATTGTCGTGTAAGTACCGACAAAAAAGTACAAGAGACATCTTTAAATAGACAGAAAGAAGAGTTAATGGCTCTTGCGAACAAACATCAGCTTACCGTTGTAGATTCTATTGAAGAACAAGAGAGCGGGTATGAGATAAATAGAGATGGTATTTTTCAGATGCTTGAGTCTTTTTCCGAAAAGAAGGCTGAATGTTTGTTAGTACAGGATGAAACGAGGTTAGGGCGGGGTAATACTAAAATTGCCTTGTTTCATCAATTACAAAAATTAAATATTTCCATCTATACAGGTATACAAGGTGGAGAAATTGAGTTGTCAGAATCAGATTCAATGGTTCTGCAAATAGTCGGTATAGTAGAAGAATACCAACGTAAAATCCATAATACGAAAATTAAGCGCGGTATGAAAAAGGCAATAGATGGGGGATTTGACCCAAGTGAAAACCTATCAAATCGTCACCATGCTCCTGGAAGAGAGCGAAAAGAATTTCCAATAGAAGAAGTTGTCCGAATGAGACAAAATAACTTAACATTTAAGGAAATTACAACTACATTAAATGGTTTAGGTCATCCGGTTTCCAAAGCAACAGTACACCGGAGGTATCAGGAGTTTCAAAAAACTTGAATCTAATATCCATGTAAAGTAATATAAAAAAGCAAGGACATTAAATATTGTTCTTGCTTTTTAAGTGTTTTTCTAGGAGGTTTTTAAAGGTGATATCAAAAGATAAATTGGAACGTATAAATGAACTTGCGAAGAAATCAAAAGAAAAAAAGTTAACTGAGCAAGAAAAAACAGAGCAAAAAGAGCTTAGACAGGAATATTTAAAAAATGTACGAAAATCATTTAAAAATCAGTTTAAATCCATGACTGTAATGGATAAGGAAGGAAATGATGTTACTCCTGATAAAGTACGTGATTTACAGGATAGGAACAAAAAACATTAAGTCTAAAACAATTTTAGTTTATTACTTGTTACACGATATGTTTCATTATAGAATAAAAAGGGATGTTAACAACTTTTAAGTGGAAAGGGGAATTTTTTTGTCACATGATATCGAACAATTATCAATTAATACGATACGTACACTAGCAATTGATGCAATAGAAAATGCAAACTCCGGTCATCCAGGCCTGCCGATGGGGGCCGCTCCAATGGCTTATACCTTATGGACTGATTTTATGAAACAAAATCCAAATAACTCAAAATGGTTTAATCGTGATCGATTTGTGTTGTCTGCTGGGCATGGATCCATGCTATTATATGGATTGCTGCATTTATCAGGATATGATGTAACAATAGATGATCTGAAGTCTTTCCGTCAATGGGATTCAAGAACACCAGGACATCCAGAAGTCCATCATACAGACGGAGTAGAAGCAACAACCGGACCATTAGGACAAGGTCTTGGGATGTCTGTTGGAATGGCAATTGCGGAAGCACATCTTGCAGCAAAATATAATCAGAATGACATATCAATAATTGATCATAATACGTATGCGCTTGTAAGTGATGGCGATTTAATGGAAGGTATTTCACATGAAGCTGCTTCCTTAGCAGGTCACTTAGGCCTTGGAAAGCTAATTGCATTATATGATTCAAATGATATTTCATTAGATGGCGACTTAGATCGAGCATTCTCCGATAATACGGAAGATCGTTTTAAAGCTTATGGATGGCAAGTTCTGCGTGTAGAAGATGGTAATGATTTAACCGCTATTCGAAATGCGATTAATGAAGCTAAACAAAATACCGAACAGCCTACCTTAATTGAGGTGAAAACTGTTATCGGTTATGGTTCGCCAAATAAATCAGCTTCTGCAGCTTCCCATGGCGCACCACTTGGTGAAGATGAAGTTAAACTGACAAAAGAGTATTATAAATGGTCACATGATGATTTCCAGGTTCCTGATGAAGTTTATGCTGACTTCAAAGACAAAATTGGAAATGATGGCGAGAATGCTGAAGATAAGTGGAACAAGCTCTTTGAAACATATAAAGAAAAGTATCCAGAGCTTGCAAGTGAGTTAGAACTGGCAATGAATGGTGACTTACCTAAAGACTGGGACAAGAATCTTCCTAGCTATGAGGCAGGAAAAGATTCAAGTGCAACACGCGCTTCTTCTGGTGAAGTACTTAATGCAGTCGCCGATGCAGTTCCATATTTCTTTGGTGGAAGTGCTGACTTAGCAGGTTCTAACAAAACGACAATTAAAGAAGAAAATGATTTCTCCCGTAAAGACTATGCTGGAAAAAATGTTTGGTTTGGCGTACGTGAATTTGCCATGGCAGCTGCAGTGAACGGGATGGCGTTACATGGAGGGCTGAAAGCTTATGTTGGGACATTCTTTGTGTTTAGTGATTATATGCGCCCGGCAATTCGTCTTTCTTCAATAATGAATGTACCTGTGACATATGTGTTCACACATGATTCAATTGCAGTTGGTGAAGACGGCCCAACACACGAACCAATTGAACAGCTACCATCATTAAGAGCAATGCCAGGGTTATCACTAATTCGTCCCGCTGATGGAAATGAAGTTCAAGCTGCATGGCGTTTGTCACTGGAATCAAAAGATAAACCAACGGCACTTGTATTGACAAGACAAGGCTTACCTACATTAGAAGCCACAAAAGAGCATGCCTATGAAGGTGTGAAAAAAGGTGCGTATGTTGTAAGCAAATCAGAAAAGGAAACACCTGATGCGCTATTACTCGCAACAGGTTCAGAAGTGCAACTGGCTGTTAAAGCAAAAGACGCACTTAAAGAAAAAGGAATTGATGTCAATGTTGTGAGTATGCCATCATGGGATCGTTTTAATGCACAAAGTGAATCCTATAAGAATGATGTACTTCCACCTAATGTTAAAAAACGATTAGCAATAGAAATGGCATCACCATTTGGTTGGGAAAGATATGTTGGTGACCAAGGCTCCATATTAGGAATTGATGGATTTGGTGCATCTGCAAAAGGTGATAAAGTTATTGAAGAATATGGCTTTACTGTTGATAACGTTGTTGACCATGTAGAATCACTATTAAAATAAGCTTGACATTATAAGATGGCCCTTACTGTTAGGGTCATCTTAGTTTAGCGGTTAAGAAAGTATAAATACATGCATAAGTGGAACTAAGGCGATTCGCCAAAGGCTTGGCGAATGCCAAGTTTTCTAATCTTATCGACAAAACTAGTGCTTGTTTGCAACGCGGTATGACAAAATTTTAAATTAAAATGCGTATAATTGAAGGTAAATGAGGAGGGATTTTGTTGAATCATTACTCTATTTACTGGATAAAAGAAGAATTTGCGCATCACTTTTTTCATAACAGTGAAGTCTTATATCGTTTTATTAAGGAATACCAAAAAAATAAAAATAGAGAAGATCTAAAATGTCAATATGAGTATATTACAATGGACTTTCCAAAATCATCTTTAATCTCTCATATCACAAATAACCACCCAAATAGTAGTTGGATGAGAGCAGAAGGTGACCGACTTAATATTTACAACGATATACAATATATTTCTTTACATATACAGAAAAAAAAGATAAACTTTCGAAGTGAAATGATACATGATGCTGAAGAATTATTATTCCCTGCATTACGGTTATTTCAGCCATACTTATTTATAGTGGGAAATGATTTAAACAATTATGGTTGGATTTCTCCAGTTACACAAAGAAAGAAGAACGAGAAAGGACAAGTATTGTATTCTTATCTTTGATTTATTATACTGTATGAGAGACAACACGAAGGAGGAAAGCTAGAATGGACTTGATCTGGGTTATACTGATAGGTATTGGAGCATTAATTGCAGGTGTTGCTCTTGGATTTTTTATTGCAAGAAAATATATGATGAATTATTTAAAGAAGAACCCACCAATTAATGAACAAATGCTACGTACGTTAATGATGCAAATGGGACAGAAACCATCACAGAAAAAAATTAATCAAATGATGCGTTCAATGAATAATCAAAACAATAATAAATAACGCTCATGGTTATTTCAATGTAATGCAAAAACCCCTGTTACTAGGTATTAACAGGGGTTTTGTTGGATTATTGTCATATTCAACTGCTTTTGATTAGAGAAAGTTCTGTTAAAATATATACAGTACTCTAATTAGGAGGATTATCATGTCTGAAATAAATATATTCCTAGCGTTTGGGGCTGGATTTTTATCTTTTATCTCCCCCTGTGTATTACCTTTGTACCCAGCCTTTCTGTCTTATATAACAGGTATGAGTGTAAATGAGATAAAAGAAGATAACAAAATGCTTAATCGAAAAAGTTTATTACATACAATCTTTTTTTTACTTGGTTTTTCCAGTATTTTTATAATACTTGGATTTTCTGCCTCATTTGTATCAGAATTTTTAACAACATACAAAGTTATAATAAGGCAAATTGGAGCTATTTTAATTATATTTTTCGGGCTCGTCATTGTTGGAATATTTAATTTCCAATTCCTGATGAAGGACAGAAAAATAACCTTTAAGAACCGTCCGGCTGGATTTTTTGGGTCGTTTATAATTGGTATGGCCTTTTCGCTGGGGTGGACCCCTTGTATGGGGCCAATTTTAGCAATCGTAATTTCACTTGCTGCAACTCAGCCTGACCTCGGTATGGTCATGATGATAAGTTATATACTTGGGTTTTCATTACCATTTTTAATTCTTTCGTTTTTTATTGGAAAATTGGGATGGATTAAGCGTCATAGTGTAAAAATAGTTAAAGTTGGCGGGTATATTATGATATTTATGGGTATCGCCCTATTCTTTAACTGGATGACAAAACTAACAGCATTTTTAGCTGGATGGTTTGGTTTTCAAGGTTTTTAGGCAAAGAAAGTAGATTTTTACAATCTTATGTATTAAACTTTAGTTAGATAAACTATTAGGAAATTAAAGAATAGAATCCACCGCTATTCTTTATATACAAGTAAAGGGGTATTTACATATATGTACAGACCAAATGATCTCATCTTGCGTACTACGACATCATTAATAGTTTTCATCCTTTTGGGATTTTCTATATATTTACTTCTCGTTGGTCATAATGCACCTGGTGGTGGATTTGTTGGTGGACTAATGACTGCGTCAGCAATAGTACTTATGTATATGTCTTATGGGTCAGAGGCGTTAGAGAAAATCCTCCCTGTAAATTACCGTATGTTAATTCCAAGCGGTTTATTGCTTGCTGTTGGAACAGGTGTAGGATCTTTCATTTTCAATGAGTCATTTTTATCACATACATATGGCTACTTTCACTTTCCTATTTTTGGTAAAATAGAGCTTGCCACTGCAATGCTATTTGACATCGGAGTATATGTAACTGTATTAGGTGTAACGATTACGATCATTTTATCAATAGCGAATGATCGATAACGATTATTGGGGGTAATAATCAAATGGCAAGAATACTTTTAGTTGATGATGCGAACTTTATGCGAGTGACTTTGGAGACAATTGTAAAGCAGGATAAACATGAAGTTATCGGTGGGGCAGAAAATGGTAAAGAGGCTATTAAGCTTTATAAAGAAATGAAACCAGATTTAGTTACTATGGATATTACAATGCCAGTTATGAATGGCATAGATGCTATTAAGGAAATAATGGAATACGATCCGGAAGCCAAGATTGTCGTTTGTTCCGCATTGGGGCAACAAAAGGTAGTAGTTGAAGCGATTGAAATTGGCGCTAAAGACTTTATTGTTAAGCCGTTTGATGAAAATCGGGTATTGGATACAATAAATCGGGTTCTGCATAAATACGAACAGATAAGTTAGTTAAGATCAAAAGCGCAAGCGCCTGTTCAGCGCCGTATGGACTGGACTGACCCGTGTGAGATAAAGGATACACGAAGAGCGTAAGCGATTCGATGTTGACTTTTCGTAGACACGGGGAGGGAAGTCCACTAGGCGCTAGGCGCTGGAGCTGGACGTGGCTGATTCGGATGTTCAGTTATCCACAGCACTTAAATTTTATAGTTTCCCAAACAATAAGAAAGAGTGATTCTTCATGTTTTGGTTAATAGCAAGTACAGTTGTTGCATGTTTTATGGCTGTTGCGATGATTTTTATACGGTTAAAGGCATCCAAACAGCCAGCTTCTGTTAAAAAAATTATTTTACCACCACTATTCATGAGTACTGGCGCATTGATGTTTATCTTTCCTGAATTTCAGGTTAAGTGGGCGCAGGTTGTCGAAGCATTCTCTGTAGGAGTTATTTTTTCAGTTTTTCTTATTAAATCATCAAAATTTGAAATTAAGAATCAAGCTATTTATCTAATACCGTCTAAATCATTTATATTTATATTATTCGGACTATTGCTTGTCCGGATAATCATGAAACTTGCAATTGGCGCTACAATATCCTTTGGTGAGACTAGTGGAATGTTCTTTTTACTTGCTTTCGGTATGATTGTGACATGGAGAATTGCAATGCTTTATAAATTTAAAAAGCTGGAAAAACAGCTTGGATATTCAGGAACATAGAATTTTAAAAACGCGTTCATACTTTTATGTATAAACGCGTTTTAATATGCACCAGCTATTTAGGCTTGTGCTGCAGACTAATTACACTTTTATAAATACTTTTCTGAATTTATGTTTTTCTAATCAAATAAATACTCGTAAGGTGTAATATCTATATTTTTTTGTTGCATTTTTTTTCTTAAAAACTTATGATCACGCTTTGGTGTGGCTAAAATATAACCTTCTATGAGTACATCCTGGCTAATCTTTTTTCTTTTTTTCTGTAATGCAACTTCACCGATTTTACTTGCGATTTTTTGTCGTGCAATATCCCTGAATAATTCAGGAACCGGGGATACCAGGTCTTCTAATAATTTTTTCTCCTCGTTACCCCACATATGACTTGTTTTTTCCATGAAGTATTCTTCCCAGTCCATTCTCGATTTACCATCTTCTTTTGGTAATCGCTTAAGAAACTTGCGAAACATAAAAAATCCGCCGATTCCCATCAAACCTATTAATAAAAAGCCCCACAATACAATTAAATAATCCACAATTACTGACATAATATCACCTGATTCTATTTCAAATAAAAAGCCTAAAACCTTCAATTTACAAGATATTCCATAAGAAACATTTATTTTTATCGTTATTTATAGTAACATGACAATTATTAGGTATATTCACATTTTTTACGAAGCTTTTACAATATACTTTAATTATACTATAATCTTATACAATTATAAAAGGATGAAATTATTCATACAAACACATATTTTCGTATAATTTGTCATATTTATTAGTGTGAAGAAATAATTTGTTTAATAGTTCACAATAAGTCTTACGGTGTGATGTCAAGTGATAAATACAAATGAATTGGAAATTTCTTTGCGTATTTCTCTAAAAAAAACCATACTGAACTAAACCTCCAGTTATTTGTAAAATACTGGAAGTGTAATC